>NZ_JABMCN010000099.1:14695-19502 GCF_013179515.1 Pseudomonas sp. CM27 | reverse complement strand
GCGCCTTGTCGGCCAACGCCCACCATGGCGTCGACCAGCAAACCTGTGAAACCCGCGCCTATGCCGTAGCCCGCCATTTCAAGCCGTTTCTGGTCAACACCGTGGTCGGCTTTATCGGCCCGGAATACCTGTACAACGGCAAGCAGATCATCCGCGCCGGCCTCGAAGACCACTTCTGCGGCAAGCTGCTGGGCGTACCGATGGGCTGCGACATCTGCTACACCAACCACGCCGAAGCCGACCAGGACGACATGGACACCCTGCTGACCCTGCTGGGTGTGGCCGGGATCAACTTCATCATGGGCATACCCGGCTCTGACGACATCATGCTCAATTACCAGACCACCTCGTTCCATGACGCGCTTTACGCGCGCCAGACCCTGGGCCTGAAGCCCGGGCCGGAGTTCGAGGCATGGTTGGCTCATACCGGCATCTTCACCCAGGCCGACGGCCGGGTGCGCTTTGGTGACAACCTGCCGCCGGCTTTCCGCCAGGCCTTGGCCCAGCTTGCATAGGGATGACCATGAACCGCACGCCTACTCCTGACAACCCCTGGCTGGCCTTGCGCACCCTGACCCCGGCGCGCATCGCCCTGGGCCGTGCCGGCACCAGCCTGCCGACCGGGGCGCAGCTGGATTTCCAGTTCGCCCATGCCCAGGCCCGCGACGCCGTGCACCTGGCCTTCGACCATGCTGGCCTGGCCACTCAGTTGAAAGAAAAGGGCCGCGACAGCCTGGTGCTGCACAGCGCCGCGAGCGACCGCCACCAGTACCTGCAGCGCCCGGACCTGGGCAGGCGCCTGAATGACGATTCGATCAGCACGCTGCGCCAGCACGCCCAGGCCAACCCCGGTGGCGTCGACCTGGCCATCGTGGTCGCCGATGGCCTGTCGGCCTTGGCCGTTCATCGCCACACCCTGCCGTTCCTGACCCGTTTCGAGGAGCAAGCCGCCGCCGATGGCTGGACCTGTGCGCCGGTGGTGCTGGTAGAACAGGGCCGGGTAGCAGTCGCCGATCAGGTGGGCGAATTGCTGGGCGCACGGATGACCGTGATGCTGATCGGCGAGCGCCCGGGGCTCAGCTCGCCCGATAGCCTTGGCCTGTACTTTACCTACGCGCCCAAGGTCGGCCTGACCGATGCCTACCGTAACTGCATCTCCAACGTGCGCCTGGAGGGCCTGAGCTATGGCATGGCGGCGCACCGCCTGCTGTACCTGATGCGCGAAGCCTGTCGGCGCCAGCTTTCCGGGGTGAATCTGAAGGACGAAGCCGAGGTCCATAGCCTGGAGGGTGACAACGCTGGCAACCAGAAAGGCAACTTCCTGCTCGGCAAAGGGTAAAAAACATGTAACGGAAGGCGGATTGCACTTGTGACGCGCATTGGGCAGCATGCCCTTGAAAGCTGCTGGCATTCCGCTGTTTCCCCAAATGGACTCTGAGGGCCGCACATGCGCATCATCAAGGCAACCCTGGAACACCTCGACCTGCTCACGCCGTTGTTCGTCAAATACCGTGAGTTCTATGGGCAGCTGCCCTACCCCGACAGTTCGCGCAGCTTCCTGGAAAAGCGCCTGAAACGGGATGAATCGGTGATCTATCTGGCGCTGCCGGAAGACGACGACAGCAAGCTGCTGGGCTTCTGCCAGCTTTACCCGAGCTACTCATCGCTGTCGCTGAAGCGGGTATGGATTCTCAACGATATCTACGTGGCCGAGGATTCGCGGCGCATGCTGGTGGCCGACCACCTGATGCGCGAGGCGAAGAAGATGGCCAAGGACACCAACGCGGTACGCCTGCGGGTCTCAACCAGTGCCGGTAACGAGGCAGCCCGCAAGACCTACGAATCCATTGGCTTTCGCAAGGACACCGAGTTCGAGAACTACATCCTGCCGATCAGTCAGGATTGACCTCTCAAAACAGGGCAGCGCATTTGTAGGAGCAGCCTTGCGCTGCGAAAGGGCCGATACGGCAAATGATTGCCTGTGGCCTTACTGGCCTCTTCGCAGCGCAAGGCTGCTCCTACAGGTGCTCTGTGTTGACCCACAAACTCCCTACCGTAACCCCCCGCTACAAACTCCCCGGGCATGTTCTTCACTTCGCCGTATAATGCCCCACCTGTCATGTGTGAAAATTTACCCATCGCCAGGTAACCGAGCCTACGCCCAAGAACACAGGTGCTGTACATGGATTTCAACCCGCTGGACCTTATCCTGCATCTCGATGCCTACCTCGATCTGCTGGTCACCAATTACGGTCCATGGATCTACGCCATCCTGTTCACCGTGATCTTCTGTGAAACCGGGCTGGTGGTCATGCCGTTCCTGCCGGGCGATTCGTTGTTGTTCATTGCCGGCGCCGTAGCTGCGGGCGGCGGCATGGACCCGGTACTGCTGGCTGGCCTGCTGATGGCAGCGGCAATCCTGGGCGACAGCACCAATTACGTGATCGGCCGAACGGCCGGCGAGCGGTTGTTCAATAACCCCAACTCGAAAATCTTCCGCCGCGACTACCTGCAGCGCACCCACGAGTTCTATGAACGCCATGGTGGTAAAACCGTGACCCTGGCGCGCTTCCTGCCCATCCTGCGCACCTTCGCCCCGTTTGTTGCCGGTATTGCCCACATGCATTACCCCCGCTTCCTCGGCTTCAGCGTCGCCGGTTCGCTGCTGTGGGTCGGCGGCCTGGTCACCCTGGGTTACTTCTTCGGCAACGTGCCGTTCATCAAGCAGCACCTGTCGCTGATGGTGGTGGGCATCATCGTCCTGTCGCTGGTGCCAATGATCCTCGGCCTGCTGCGTGGCCGCCTGGGCCGTGCGGCCAAGGCTCACTGAACGCTCGAAGCACAGCAGACATGTGGTCATTCAGCGCCTGGCGGCGCAAGCGCACCCTGGCGCGCTACCCCATCGCCCCCCAGCAATGGCATGCCGTGCGCGCGCGCCTGCCGATGCTGGACGGCATCAGTGACGAAGAAGACCACTGGCTGCGCGAAGCCTGCATCCTTTTCCTGCTCGACAAACACCTCACCTGCCTGCCAGGCGTCGAGCCGGACGATGAGCAACGGCTGTTCCTGGCCGCCCAGGCCCAGTTACCGTTGCTGCACCTGGGCGACCTGAACTGGTATCAGGGTTTTCACGAAATCATCCTTTACCCCGACGACTTCAAAAGCCCCCAGCGCCACCGCGACGCCAGCGGCGTGGAGCACGCCTGGGAGGGCGAGCACAGCGGCGAGGCCTGGCAACAGGGCCCGATCATCCTCGCCTGGAACGGCGTGCTGGCCAGCGGCGGCTGGGAAGCCTACAACCTGGTCATCCACGAACTGGCGCACAAGCTGGACATGCTCAACGGCGATGCCAATGGCCTGCCGCCGCTGCACAGCGGCATGCCTGTGGATGAATGGGCGCACGCCATGCAACAGGCCTACGACGACCTCAACCGCCAGCTGGACAAAGACCCCGACGCCGAAACCGCCATCGACCCGTATGCCGCCGAAAACCCGGCAGAGTTCTTTGCCGTTACCAGCGAATACTTCTTCAGTGCCCCCGACCTGCTGCAGCAGGCGTATCCACGGGTCTACCATCAGCTGTCGCTGTTCTACCGCCAGGACCCGCTGGCGCGCCTGAGCCGGCTCCAGGCCGAACACCCCGACTACCGCGAAAGCCACGCCTGACGCGGCCACACATCAGGCCAGGCGTGGCATGCAGCGGCAGAATGTGCCTATAATCGCCGCCACTTTTTTGGTCAAACACGGGGGCACTGCCCAATGAGCTACAGCAAGATTCCGGCGGGCAAAGACCTGCCGAACGACATCTACGTCGCCATCGAGATCCCGGCCAACCACGCGCCGATCAAATACGAGATCGACAAGGACAGCGACACCCTGTTCGTCGACCGTTTCATGGCCACCCCGATGTTCTACCCAGCCAACTACGGCTTCATCCCGAACACCCTGGCTGACGACGGTGACCCGCTGGACGTGCTGGTGGTTACCCCTTACCCGGTAGCCCCAGGCTCGGTTATCCGTGCCCGTCCGGTCGGCATCCTGAACATGACCGACGACGGCGGCGGCGACGCCAAGGTCATCGCTGTACCGCACGACAAGCTGTCGCAGCTGTACGTCGACGTGAAGGAATACACCGACCTGCCAGCCCTGCTGATCCAGCAGATCGAGCACTTCTTTGCCAACTACAAAGATCTCGAGAAAGGCAAGTGGGTCAAGATCGAAGGCTGGGACGGCGCCGACGCCGCCCGTGCTGCGATCACCAAATCGGTTGCTGCCTACAAAGGCTGATACCGGTTGTGCAAAAAACCCCGCCTCGGCGGGGTTTTTTTTGTCCGGATGGAGGGTGCGGAGACTGGCGGTAATAAATCTTACGCAGTCCTACACCAACGCCCTACAAACGGGCCCTTTTCGTACAATTTCCGTCAACACTCGGTTCATATCCTTACTGGCAACCCGCCGCTACACTCGCGGCCATGAACACTTCCGGCGACCGCCTCAAAGCCCTTCTTCACGAATGTGGCCTGACCTCTTCTGATTTCGCTGCCCAGCGCAGCGTCACACCACAGCACGTCAACAACTGGTTAAAACGCGGCGTCCCCCTGGCCCGGCTGGACGAACTGGCCGATTTGTTCTGTGTGCATCGTCGTTGGCTGCGCACGGGCGAAGGGCCCAAACACCCCAACCCGATCCTGCGCAACTTTCCGCCCCGCCCGGCACCCGCCAACACCCCAAGCCCCTTGTCGGTGCATCGCGGCCGGGTACTGAATGTGCCCTACCACGAGGTACGTAACGGCCTGCTTTCGCCAGC
>NZ_JABMCN010000099.1:0-14595 GCF_013179515.1 Pseudomonas sp. CM27 | reverse complement strand
ACCCGATCCTGCGCAACTTTCCGCCCCGCCCGGCACCCGCCAACACCCCAAGCCCCTTGTCGGTGCATCGCGGCCGGGTACTGAATGTGCCCTACCACGAGGTACGTAACGGCCTGCTTTCGCCAGCTGCCGGACAACACCTGCGCCTGCCAGCAAAAGCCCTGAAAGAGCTGGGTGTACGCCCTCGCAACGCCGTCTGCCTGGCGATGCCGGCCAGCAACATGGCCCCGCTGATTCCACTGGACGCTACCCTGGCCATCGATCTGGGCATGACCCAGGTGGTCGAAGGCGAAACCTATGCCTTGTTGCACAACGGCACGCTGAGGGTGAACAACCTCAGCCTCGGCCAGCACGGCACGCTTTACCTGCACAGCCATGACCGGCACAACTACGCGGCCGAACGCTACACCGCCGCGCAGCGTCAGGCCCAGAGGCTGGAAATCATCGGCTGGGTGTTCCACTGGTCGCATTTCCGCCAGCAACGGCCCGGCTGAAACACCCTGTGCCATTTTTTGCTGGGCAGACCGCGCGAGCCCTTGTATGCTACGCCGCACATTCAGCCCCGACCGGCGCAAGCCGCAGTCCAGAGGGCTCGGCAATATCCCACACGGTTATCTGCCATCTCTTTCAGGCCCTTGATGGCCACACAGTTAAGGCGGTTGCGACTTACCATAAATTAGTCGGAGCCGTCCCCGAGAAGCCGGCCACAAGCCGGCTTTTTAATGCCCGCAGAAAATTCGCGGCGCTGGCAAAACCCTCCCGGTCAGCGCCCACCAACTCGATATCATGGCGGGCCCCAAGCGGCCGAGTGCTTCGGCTTCAGGAGTAACTGGTCCGAAACAAATGTGTAAGCGGGCTTGTTCCGCGAAGCGCCGCGCGGGCGGCGCTTGTCACAGGCGCAGCAAATCTCCCGACATGCACCTACCCGCCCCATCCCCATCAGAACTCATACCGCGCCCCAACCATCATGCTCCGCGAAGGCCCATAGAAGTTGAACGTCGAGGTCGATCCCACCCGCGACAGGTAGTCCCGGTCAAACAGGTTGTTGACGTTGAACGTAGCCGTCAGCTTCGAAGTCACCGGGTACGACAGCATCGCATGCGGCCAAGGGTGGCCGCCGTGGCGCCGATCGATCTGCAGCCTACGTAGCGGCACGATTGCGCCGAAGGTCGTAGAACCGCGGGTTGCCAGTGGGGTGGCCCTGTGCTGTATGCTTGGCCGGTCTTCAGGGCGGGGTGCAAGTCCCCACCGGCGGTAAATCGAAAGATGAGCCCGCGAGCGCCCCGGCCATGCCGGGGGTCAGCAGATCTGGTGCGACTCCAGAGCCGACGGTCATAGTCCGGATGAAAGAAGGCGTCAGGCAGGGGCCGTTTCGGGCGCCCCTGCGCGCGCATTTTGTTCGCCCCGAGACGTTCATCGATCATTCACGAGGAGCGTTTCATGTCCACCCGCTACCACCCGCAATACCCCAACGTTACTGCCGCCATCGCTGCCTTCAAGGCCGGGCGCCCTGTGCTGCTGCTCGACGATGACGACCGCGAGGACGAGGCGGACATCATTGCCGCCGCCGAGAACATTTCGTTGCAGACCATGGCCATGATGATTCGCGATTGCAGCGGCATCGTCTGCCTGTGCCTGGACGAGGCAACCGTCGACGAGCTGCAGCTGGCGCCGATGGTGCAGAACAACCAGGCCCGGCATGGCACTGGCTTCACCGTCACTATCGAGGCGGCAGAAGGCATCACTACCGGCGTTTCGGCCCAGGACCGCATTACCACCATCGCTGCGGCACTGCGCTCCACTGCCGAACAGCGCCACATTGTCAGCCCGGGGCATGTATTCCCGCTGCGCGCCCGCAATGGCGGGGTGCTTACCCGCCGTGGCCACACCGAGGGCTCGGTGGACCTGGCACGCCTGGCCGGCCTGCGTCCGGCGGCGGTGCTGTGCGAGCTGATGAACCCCGATGGCAGCATGGCCCGCGGCGAGCAGGTGGCAGTGTACGCGCGGCAATACAATCTGCCGGTGCTGACCATCGAGGAACTGGCGCGCTACCGGGAAGCGATGGTGGAGCTGGAAGCCGAGCCTGCCTGATAGACCACACTGGGTCCATTCGCGGGCAAGCCCGCGAATGGGGCCTTGAAACCAGCCTCATTACCCCTGAAGTTTGCTCCCCCCGCCCCGCTCTGCTAGTGTCGCGCCGTTCTGACCAGCTACCGAGACAGTCGCCATGGCCCGCAAAAAAGCCTCCCTCGATTTCGAGCAATCCCTCGCAGACCTGCAAGCATTGGTCGAGCGCCTGGAGAACGGCGAATTGTCGCTGGAAGACTCGCTGGCCGCCTTTGAGCAAGGCATCGCCCTGACCCGGGACTGCCAAGGCGCCCTGGCGCAGGCCGAGCAGAAGGTGCAGATTCTGCTGGAGCGCGATGGCGAACTGGCCGCGCAGCCTTTCGATGCGGAGCCGGAAGCATGATTGGCACCTACCAGGCCAACTGCCAGGCGCGTGTCGACGCAGCCCTCGAGCCGCTGTTCGTCGCGCCTACCGATGAACTGCAACGTCTTTACGCCGCCATGCGCTACAGCGTGATGAACGGCGGCAAGCGGGTACGCCCGTTGCTGGCCTACGCGGCCTGCGAAGCGCTGGGTGCCCCGGCCGAACAAGCCAACGGCGCTGCCTGCGCTGTCGAGCTGATCCACGCCTACTCGCTGGTACATGATGACCTGCCGGCCATGGACGACGATGACCTGCGCCGTGGCCAGCCAACTACCCACAAAGCATTCGACGAAGCCTGCGCCATCCTCGCTGGCGACGGTTTGCAAAGCCTGGCCTTCGCCGCCCTGCTCGACCCGGGTTTGAGCCCGCAGGCCGACAGCATCCGCCTGGCCATGGTGCAGACCCTGGCCAAGGCTGCCGGCCCGGCCGGCATGGTCGGCGGCCAGGCCATCGACCTGGGCTCGGTTGGCCTGAAACTGGACCAGCAGGCGCTGGAGTTCATGCACCGGCACAAGACCGGTGCACTGATCGAAGCCAGCGTGCGCCTGGGCGCCCTGGCCAGTGCCCGCGCCGAACCGGCGCAGCTGGATGCGCTGCAGACGTATGCACAGGCCATCGGGCTGGCGTTCCAGGTGCAGGACGATATCCTCGACGTGGAAAGCGACACCGCCACCCTGGGCAAGCGCCAAGGCGCTGACATAGCCCGTGACAAACCGACCTACCCGGCCCTGCTCGGCCTGGAAGCGGCCAAGGCCTATGCGATAGAACTGCGCGACCAGGCGTTGCTCGCACTGCAAGGCTTCGGCGAAAACGCCGAGCCGCTGCGGGCGCTGGCGCGTTACATCGTCGAACGCCGCAACTAAGCTGCTACATCAATCCTTGTAGGAGCGAGGTTTACCCGCGAATGCGATTGTTGATCCAGCGCCGCATTCACAGGTAAAGCTGCGCCCACCAGGGGCCCCGCAACCCGTGGTCGAATGGGCACTTTTCCCACAATGGGGTAAACTGCCGCCACTTCAAACCTATAACGACTCGCCTGATGCCCACGACGTTTCAAGAGATCCCCCGCGAACGCCCGGTCACGCCGTTGCTCGACCGCGCTGACACGCCTGCCGGCCTGCGCCGGCTGGCCGAAGCCGACCTGGAGACCCTGGCCGACGAATTGCGCCAGGAACTGCTCTACACCGTGGGTCAGACCGGTGGGCATTTTGGTGCCGGTCTGGGCGTGATCGAGCTGACCATCGCCCTGCACTACGTTTTCGACACCCCGGACGACCGGCTGGTGTGGGACGTGGGCCACCAGGCCTACCCGCACAAGATCCTCACCGGGCGCCGCAACCGCATGCTCAGCCTGCGCCAGAAGGACGGCATCGCCGCCTTCCCGCGCCGCAGCGAAAGCGAGTACGACACCTTTGGCGTCGGCCACTCCAGCACCTCGATCAGTGCCGCGCTGGGCATGGCCATTGCCGCCCGCCTGCAGAACAGCGCACGCAAGTCGATTGCGGTGATCGGTGATGGCGCACTGACTGCCGGCATGGCCTTCGAGGCGTTGAACCACGCCCAGGAAGTCAACGCCGACATGCTGGTGATCCTCAACGACAACGACATGTCGATTTCGCGCAATGTCGGCGGCCTGTCCAATTACCTGGCCAAGATTCTTTCCAGCCGCACCTACGCGAGCATGCGCGAAGGCAGCAAGAAAGTGCTGTCGCGCCTGCCGGGTGCCTGGGAAATCGCCCGCCGCACCGAGGAGTATGCCAAGGGCATGCTGGTGCCGGGCACGCTGTTCGAAGAGCTGGGCTGGAACTACATTGGCCCGATCGACGGCCACGACCTGCCGACCATGATCGCCACCTTGCGCAACATGCGTGACCTCAAGGGCCCGCAGTTCCTGCATGTGGTGACCAAGAAAGGCAAGGGTTTCGCCCCGGCCGAGGTCGACCCGATTGGCTACCACGCCATCACCAAGCTGGAGCCGGCCGACAAACCTGCCGCGCCCAAGACAGCCAGCGGCCCGAAGTACTCCGCCGTGTTCGGCCAGTGGCTGTGCGACATGGCCGCCGCCGACAAGCGTCTGGTAGGCATTACCCCGGCGATGAAGGAAGGCTCCGATCTGGTCGACTTCAGCGAGCGTTACCCTGAGCGCTACTTCGATGTGGCGATTGCCGAACAGCACGCGGTGACCCTGGCCGCCGGCATGGCCTGCGAGGGCAGCAAGCCGGTGGTGGCGATCTACTCGACCTTCCTGCAGCGCGCTTACGACCAGCTGATTCACGACGTGGCAGTGCAGAACCTCGACGTGCTGTTCGCCATCGACCGCGCCGGCCTGGTGGGCGAAGACGGCCCGACCCATGCGGGCAGCTATGACCTGTCGTACCTGCGCTGCATCCCCGGCATGCTGGTGATGACCCCAAGCGACGAAAACGAGTTGCGCAAGATGCTCAGCACCGGCCACCTGTACAACGGCCCGGCAGCGGTGCGCTACCCGCGTGGTACCGGCCCGAATGCGCCGATCAGCGGTGACCTCGAGCCACTGGAAATCGGCAAGGGCGTGGTCCGCCGGCAAGGCGAAAAAGTCGCCCTGCTGGTGTTTGGCGTGCAACTGGCCGAGGCCATGCAGGTAGCTGCGCAGACCAACGCCACGGTGGTCGACATGCGCTTCGTCAAGCCGCTGGACGAGGCCCTGGTGCTGGAACTGGCTGCCAGCCATGAACTGCTGGTGACCATCGAAGAAAACGCCATCATGGGCGGTGCCGGTGCGGCGGTGGGTGAGTTCCTGGCCAGCCAGGCGGTGCTCAAGCCGCTGCTGCACCTGGGGCTGCCGGATATCTATGTCGAGCACGCCAAGCCTGCGCAGATGCTGGCCGAGTGTGGGCTGGATGCGGCCGGCATCGAGGCTGCTGTCAAAGCTCGGATGGCCAAGCTCGGCCTGTAATCCCTGGGGCCGCTTTGCGGCCCTTTCGCGACACAAGGCCGCTCCTACAGAGACCGCGCCGCTCTCCCGGCCTTCGCAATACCTGTAGGAGCGGCCTTGTGTCGCGATCGAGGGCGCAGCCCTCGTAAAATGGTACTGCCCATGAAATCCCCAACCTTTGCCACCCTGCTCTGCCTCCCCCTGCCGCTATTGGCCGCCGAACGCGACGACGCCCTCAAGCTCCCCGACGTGCTGATCAGCGCCAGCCGCCAGGTCGAATCGCGCACCGCTACCAGTGCCGCCAACACCGTCTTCACCCGCACCGACATCGACCGCCTGCAGCCCAGCAGCGTCACCGACCTGCTCAGCCGCGTGCCCGGCGTCCAGGTGGCCCCCACCGGTGGCCGTGGCAGCCTGCCAGGCATCTTCATCCGCGGCACCAAGGCCGCACAAAGCCTGGTACTGGTCGATGGCGTGCGCATCGCCAACGCCACCTCGGGCGACAGCGGCCTGCAGTTTCTCGACGTTGACCAGATCGAGCGGGTAGAAGTGCTGCGCGGCTCGCGCTCGGCGGTGTACGGCAGCGACGCAATTGGCGGGGTCATCCAGATCTTCACCCGACGCAGCAGCGGCCCCGGCCTGCAACCACGTCTGCGCATCGCGGCCGGCAGCAACCAGACATTCCAGCGCAGCCTGGGGCTTTCTGGCGGCAACGACGCCACCCGTTTCAACCTGGGCGCCAGCCTGGACGAGACTGCAGGCATCGATGCCACAGGGCCGTCCTTCGCCAGCGATGGCGACCATGACGCCTACCGCAACAAGGCCTTCAACCTGAGCCTGAGCCACACCTTCGGCGAGCGCTTCGAGGCAGGCCTGAACCTGCTCGACAGCCGCGGCCGCAGCGAATACGACAACCCGTTCGGCGGCTTCGACCCGATCACCTTCGAGAGCTTTGGCCAACAGCCGTACACCGACTTCAGTGTGAGTAGCCTGGGCAGCTACTTCGACGCCCAGCTCAGCGATGCCTGGCACTCACGCCTGGAACTTGCCCACAGCGAAAACCGCGATGACAAGCGCGACAAACTCAGCGCCGAACGCTTCGTGTTCAATACCTATCGGGACCAGGCCACCTGGCAGAACGACCTGGCCCTGGGGCAGCAACACACGCTGCTGATCGGCGCTGACTGGTACCAGGACCGCGTACATGGCAGCACCGACTTCACCGAGGACAGCCGCTGGAACCGTGCCGTGTTCGCCCAGCACCGCTACCAGGGCGAACGGTTTTCCACCGAACTGGGCGTGCGCCATGACCGCAACCAGCAGTTTGGCGGCCAGACCACCTGGAGCGGCAGCGTCACCGTCCCGCTGAACGCGCAGAACGATGTGCTGCTGTCCTACAGTGAGGGCTTCCGCGCGCCGACGTTCAACGACCTGTATTACCCGCAGTTCAGCAACCCGGACCTGGACCCCGAGCACTCCCGCAGCTACGAGCTGCAATGGCGCAGCCAGCTGACTGGCGACAGCCGCCTGGAGACTTCGCTTTACCGCACCGACCTGCGCGACGCGATCATCTTTGGCCAGGACTCGATCCCCCGCAACGTCGCCTCGGCACGCATCAACGGCCTGGAAATGGCGCTCAACCAGCAATGGGGCGCCTGGCACAGCCAGCTTGGCCTGGCGCTGATCGACCCACGCGATCGCGATACCGGCCACACCCTGGCCCGCCGCGCGCGACGCACCTTGAGCCTGGACCTGGACCGTGAATTCGGGCGCTTCAGCATTGGCGGCAGCTGGCAGGCGGTCAGCAGCAGCTATGACGATGAGGCCAACCGCAACCGTATCGGTGGCTATGGCGTGCTGGGCCTGCGTGCTAGCTGGGCGGCAACTGATGCGCTGAAACTGGAAGCCAAGCTGGATAACCTGCTGGACCGCAGCTCCAGCCGCGCCCTGTACAGCTACGAGGGGACCTACCACCCTTACCGTGAAGAAGGCCGCACGCTGCTGTTCAGTGTCACCTGGACGCCGGCGCTCTAGCGGCCAGCAGCGCACACAAGCGGGCGGTGGCTTCGATCATTTGCCCGCTGGGCCGCTCCAGCCCTTTGTCAGGCACCACCAGCAAGCGGTCATCGGCGACCGCACGGATTTGCGGCCAGGCCTTCCAGCTGGCCAGTTGCGCCTGGTCGCCGGCCAGGATGACCTGCGGGTTGCGCAGCAGCACCGTTTCCACATTCACTTGCGGCGCCGGTTGCGTGAGGTCGGCGAAGACATTGCGCGCCCCGCACACGGCCAGGGCATCGCTTACCACCTGCCGGCCACCGAGGGTATACAGCGGCCGGTCCCAGACCTGGTAGAACACCTGCAAGGGTTCTTCCCGTCGATACTGCTTGCGCAGTTGCTGCAGCCGGTCACGCAGGGCTTGAGCGTAGTTCTTGCCTTGCTCGGCACGGCCGACGCGCGTGGCGATGGCCTCGATCTGCTCGATCAGCTGCTCGATGCCATGGGGTTCAGCACTGAAAGTAGCGATGCCAAAGCGCTTGAGCTGGTCGCGCTGGGCGGGCGCCACGCTGCCTGGCCACAGCAACAGCAGGTCGGGACGCAGGCTGAGCAGGCGCTCCATGTCCAGTTGCCCCTGGCGCCCTACCGAGGGCAGGTCACGCAGCGCCGTCGGTCGCTCGCCACCGTCGAGCACCCCCACCAGCAGGTCGTCGGCGTGCAGCTCGAGCATGATTTCGCTCATCGAAGGTGCCAGGCTGACGACCCGCAGCGGTTCGCCGGCCATTGCAGTGCAGGCCAGCAGCGCCAGCAGGCCAGGCAGCAGGCGCATCAGCCGAGCTGGCGCGGAATGCGATAGAGGTACAGCACCACAACGGTCGACAGTGCCAGCAGGATCTGTGGCACCGCCTCCAGGCCAACCAGCACCGACAGCGCTGCGACCCAGGCCGGGAAGCAGGCATACAGCATGGCCAGGCGCCGCACCCGCGCCAGTTCGATCCAGGCGGCAGGTTCTTCACTGGTGCCGAGCACTTTGGAAGTGGCGATCAGCGCGCGCTTGTAGGCACCGAAGCGTGGCAGGCTGAGGAACATGGTCGCCGCACCGGCGATGAACAACGGCATCGCCAGCAGCGGGATCAGCGCATCACCGCCACCGAAGGCCCAGGCCATGACCGGCAGCGGCACCAGGCCCATCGCCAGGTACTGCCACCAGGCCAGCGCCAGACGCCGCTTGACCTGGGCGCGGGTCACGCCTGGGGCACCTCGCCCTGGTGTTCGCTGCCCAGCATGTGGCCCAGTTTGCCGGCCTTGGTCGCCAGGTAGTAGCGGTTGTGCGGGTTGTGACCGGTGTGCAGCGGCACCCGCTCGGCAACCACGATGTTCATGTCGGTCAGGGCTTTGACCTTGCGCGGGTTGTTGGTCATCAGGCGCAGGGCCTTCACGCCCAGGTGTTCGAGCATAGGCAGGCAGATGGCGTAGTCGCGCTGGTCAGCGGCAAAGCCCAGGCGCTCGTTGGCTTCTACGGTGTCGGCGCCGCCATCCTGCAGCTCGTAGGCGCGGATCTTGTTCAACAGGCCGATACCACGGCCCTCCTGACGCAGGTACAGCAGCACGCCACGGCCTTCGCGGGCAATGGCCTGCAGGGCGGCCTCCAGCTGCGAACCGCAGTCACAGCGCTGGCTGAACAGGGCATCGCCGGTCAGGCACTCGGAATGCAGGCGCCCCAGCACCGGCTGCCCGTCCGCGATGTCACCCAGGCTGAGCACCACGTGCTCACGGCCGGTGGCTTCCTCAAGGAAACCATGCATGGTGAAAGTCGCGAAGGGCGTCGGGAGTTTAGAGGCGGCAACAAAGACGACGGGCACGTTGTGCTCCTGGAATAAGTTGAAAATTTCTCGTGGGCCGATTGTATCAGCAGGTTGGGGGATATGGGCGGGCTGAATACCGTGGGGCAGGATCGAAAAGTTCGATGCTTGGCAGAGTCCGGCACCCGGTCAATCGGGTTTGCACAGTCCCTGTGGGAACCGCGCCAGGCCACATGAACAGGATTCAGTGCGGTGTGCTATCTGCAGTGAACGGATACGGCTGCTTCCAGTGCTCGAAAATCGGCTTCAGCTCGCCACTGCGCACAAGTTCGGCCATGCGCTTGTCGAACAGATCGCGCAAGGCCCTGGCCCGGTCGTTGCGGGCGAAGGCCAGGTACAGCGGCAGTTCGGCTACATGGGTGCGGCGGAAACGCTCGGGGTGCGGGGCCTGGCTGAGCACGTAGTCCACCTCGGTCAGCGCATCGATGTAGAAGTCCACGCGATCGTGCTCGAGCATTGGCAAAATGCCCTCGCGGCGCTGGATTTCACGGAAGTCATGAGCATTGGGCAAGTAGCTGGAATAGTCGTAGCCACGCACCCAGGCCAGGCGGTAATTGCCTACGTTTTCCGGGGTCGGCACAGGCTTGCTGGCCAGACCAAGGGCGTAGATGTGGTCCAGATCGAAGTGCCAGCGCGGGTAGAGGTTGTCGTCGCTCTCATCCTTGTAAGAACCCACCCAGGCATCGGCCTCACCCCGTTTCACCAACCCGACTGCACGGCTATAGGGCGCACTCTGGGCAACCACCTTGACCCCGGCCGGCTCGAACACCTTGCGCAATACGTCCCAGGCCACCCCGGTACCGTCGGCGTTGGTGTAGTCGAGCCATTCTTCGCTGACCAGATGGATCTGCTTCGGCACGCCGTCGGCAGCCATCACCCACGGGGCAAAGCCAAGCAGCATCGCCAGCAGCACAGTCCTTATGGCCATTCACGCGCTCCCTGTTTCAGGCAACCGCCCACACCAGAACCTGCATGCCCAGCCAGGCGAACACGCCGGCCAGGATATCGTCGAGCATGATGCCGACGCCCCCATGCACATGGCGATCGATCCAGCGGATCGGCCACGGCTTGAGGATGTCGAAGAAGCGGAACATCAGGAACCCCGCCAGCAACCACTGCCAGCCTTCCGGCACCAGCCAGAGGGTGATCCACATGCCGACGATCTCGTCCCAGACAATGCCTTCGTGATCGTGCACGCGCAAGTCATTGGCGACCTTGCCGCACAACCAGAAGCCGAACAGCATGCTCACCCCGAGCAGCAGCCAGTAGCCCCAGTCGGGCAGCATCTGCCACAAAGGAATGAACGGTATGGCGACCAGCGAACCCCAGGTGCCCGGCGCCTTGGGCAAGGTGCCGGAACCGAAGCCAAACGCGATGAAGTGCCAGGGGTTGCGCCAGACCGAAGGCGGAACGAACTCCGCAGGCACCTGGTTGGGGTGATCGGTCACGGTGTCTCCCTAAAGTGTTGATAGCCCCGCTGAACGGGGGTGATGTCATGGCCCAAGGCGTCGTGCAAGGTCACACCCTGCCCTTCGAGCACACGACCAATGGTATGCACCTCGATGCAATCGAAGGCAGCCAGAGCTGCCAGCGCCCCAGGCGGCAAGGTGAAAGCCAGTACATAGTCATCGCCACCGCTGAGGGCGGCCTGCAGCGCCGCCTCACGGCCGAGAAACGCCTCTACAGCAGGAGACACTGGCACCTGCGCCAGGTTCACCTGCAGTGCGACAGCGGACGCCTTGGCAATATGCCCACAGTCCGCGAGCAGGCCATCAGAGATATCCAGCGCCGCCGTGGCCCGGCCGCGCAGCAGCTGACCCAAGGCGAGCTGCGGCATCGGCGACCAGTAGTGGGCCAGCAGCGGCTCGGCCTGCTCGGCCGGCGCCTCGCGCTGACCCAGCACCAGCGGCAACGCCCCCGCCGCCTTGCCCAGCACACCACCGACACACAGCAGGTCGCCCGGCCGGGCGCCGCTGCGGCGCAGGGCCTGGCCAGCGGGTACACGGCCGAACACGGTCACGGTGATACTCAGCGGGCCACGTGTGGTGTCCCCACCAATCAGGCTCATGCGGCAACGCTGGGCCATGCGGCTAAGGCCGTCGGCGTAGGCCGCCAGCCAGTCAGGGCCAACGTCAGGCAGGGTCAGGGCGAGGGTAAAGCCGATTGCGGTCGCGCCCATGGCTGCCAGGTCACTGGCTGCCACGGCCAACGAACGCTGGCCAAGCAGAAGCGGATCGCAGACAGCGGGAAAATGCACGCCGGCGACCAGGGTGTCGGTCGACACCGCCAGTTGCTCACCGGGCGGAAGGCTGAGCAAGGCGCAGTCGTCGCCGATACCCAGGGCCACGCCCTCGCCACCCTGCGCACAAGGCGCGGCGGCGAAGTAATGGTTGATCAGCTCGAACTCACCCATGGTTCGCAAGCGCCTGGATCAGCGCTTGTTCGCCTTGACTTCGGCTTCTCGAAGCGACGGTGCCAGCTTGTCCAGCACACCATTGACGAACTTGTGGCCGTCAGTGGCGCCGTAGACCTTGGCGAGTTCCACGCCTTCGTTGATGACCACGCGGTACGGCACGTCCACGCGCTTCATCAGTTCCCAGGTGGACAGGCGCAGCACGGCCAGTTCAACCGGGTCGAGTTCGTCCAGGGCGATGGTCATGCAAGGCACCAGTGCCTGGTCGATTTCGCTCTTGAACGCCGGAACCCCATGCAGGATTTCGCGGAAATAAGCACCGTCGACATCGGTAAAATCGTTATCGACCCGAAACTGCGCTTCGATCTCGTTCAGCGAGTGCTTGGCCATGTGCCACTGGTAGAGGGCCTGGGTCGCGAGCTGTCGGGCTTCGCGGCGCTTGGCGCTCTTCGAGGGCTTGCCGGCATCCGCAGGTTTTGGATCGCGCGGGTTGAAACGATCGCTTTCGTCGCTAATCACTTGGCCTCCAACTGCGCCAGCAGGCTGACCATTTCCAGAGCGGACAGGGCAGCTTCAGCACCTTTGTTGCCGGCTTTGGTGCCGGAACGCTCGATGGCCTGTTCGATGGAGTCAACGGTCAGCACACCGAACGCCACCGGTACACCGAACTCCATGGACACCTGGGCCAGGCCCTTGGTGCATTCGCCCGCCACGTATTCGAAGTGCGGGGTACCACCACGGATCACCGCGCCCAGGGCGATGATCGCGTCGTAGGCGCCTTGCTGGGCGACTTTCTGTGCTACCAGCGGGATTTCGAAAGCACCCGGGGCACGGATGATGGTGATGTCGCTTTCGCTGACACCGTGGCGTACCAGGGCATCAACGGCACCGCTTACCAGGCTTTCAACGACGAAGCTGTTGAAGCGGCCAACCACCAAAGCATAGCGACCTTTGGGGGCGATGAAGGTACCTTCGATGGTCTTCAGGGTCATTCCGATATTCTCATCTTCAAGAGCGAGGCCGCATACAAGCGGCCTCGACAGGGTTCTGGACTCGAGCAGAGGGCGTCAATGCCGCCTCAAGTCACTCGGAGGGCACGTATTCTACAACTTCCAGATCGAATCCGGATATCGCGTTGAACTTCATCGGCGAACTCATCAGGCGCATCTTGCGCACGCCGAGGTCGCGCAGAATCTGCGAACCGGCGCCAACGGTGCTGTAGGTGGTCGGTGCCTTGGTCGGCACATCGCCCGCGCTTTCGCGGATGTGCGCCAGCAGCACGTCGCCGTCCAGCGGGTGACCCAGCAGCAATACCACGCCGCTGCCAGCCTCGGCCACCGCGGCCATGGCCGCACGCAGGCTCCAGCGGCCCGGCTGCTTGACCAGCAGCAGGTCGCGCAGCGGGTCCATGTTGTGCACGCGCACCAGGGTTGGCTCTTCGGCGCAGATCTTGCCCAGGGTCAGGGCCATGTGCACGTCGCCTTCCACTGCATCGCGGTAGGTAACCAGGTTGAATTCACCCAGTTCGCTTTCGACCGGTTGCTCGGAAACGCGCTGCACGGTGCGCTCGTGGATCATGCGGTAGTGGATCAGGTCGGCGATGGTGCCGATCTTCAGGCCGTGCTCGGCGGCGAACACTTCCAGCTCGGCGCGACGCGACATGGTGCCGTCGTCGTTCATCACTTCGCAGATCACGCCACTGGGCTCGAAACCGGCCATGCGCGCCAGGTCGCAGGCTGCCTCGGTGTGCCCGGCACGGGCCAGGGTGCCACCTGGCTGGGCCATCAGCGGGAAGATGTGGCCAGGGCTGACGATGTCTTCGGCCTTGGCATCCTTGGCGGCGGCGGCCTGCACGGTGCGGGCACGGTCAGCGGCGGAGATGCCGGTGGTGACACCCTCGGCGGCTTCGATCGACACGGTGAACTTGGTGCCGAAGCCCGAGCCGTTGCGCGGCGCCATCAGCGGCAGCTTCAGGGTTTCGCAACGCTCGCGGGTCATCGGCATGCAGATCAGGCCACGGGCGTGCTTGGCCATGAAGTTGATGTGCTCGGGCAGGCAGCATTCGGCTGCCATGATGATGTCGCCTTCGTTCTCGCGGTCTTCGTCATCCATGAGGATGACCATTTTGCCCTGGCGGATGTCTTCTACCAGTTCTTCGATGCTGTTGAGCGCCACGCGGCACCCCCTTCTCAATCAGGATTTCAAGAAGCCATTGGCGGCCAGGAAGCTTTCGGTGATGCCACTGCCCTTGCTCGGTTCGGCGGCCTTGTCACCCAGCAGCAAGCGCTCCAGGTAACGGGCCAGCAGGTCGACCTCAAGGTTTACCCGACGCCCTGCACGGTAGTCGGCCATGATGGTTTCGGACAGGGTGTGCGGGACAATGGTCAGCTCGAACTCGGCGCCATTGACCTCATTGACCGTCAGGCTGGTGCCGTCGACGGTGATCGAACCCTTGTGGGCGATGTACTTGGCCAGTTCCTTCGGTGCACGCACGCGGAACTGGATGGCGCGCGCGTTATCGCTGCGCGAGATGATTTCGCCGACCCCGTCGACATGGCCGCTGACCAGGTGCCCACCCAGGCGAGTGGTGGGGGTCAGGGCCTTTTCCAGGTTGACCTTGCTGCCGCTCTTGAGGTCGATGAAGGCGGTGCGCTTGAGGGTTTCGACGCTGACGTCGGCCCAGAAGCCGTCGCCCGGCAGTTCGACCGCAGTCAGGCACACGCCATTGACGGCAATGCTGTCGCCAAGCTTGACGTCAGCCAGGTCGAGCTTGCCGGTTGCGACATGCACGCGCACGTCACCGCCCTTGGGGGTGAGGCTGCGAATGGTGCCGATGGATTCGATGATGCCGGTGAACATGGGGTCTTCCTCAAAAACGGTTTGCGCGGGGCAAGCCCGGCATTATACGCCGGACGCAGGT
>NZ_JABMCN010000098.1 GCF_013179515.1 Pseudomonas sp. CM27 | reverse complement strand
GCCTGGATCGACTGGCTGATCAAGCACTATGGCCGCGGCTTGCAGTGGGTTCTGCGGCACCAGCCGCTGACCCTGCTGGTGGCAGTGGCCAGCCTGGTGCTGACCGTGTTCCTGTACATGATCGTACCCAAGGGATTCTTCCCGCTGCAGGACACCGGGGTGATCCAGGGTATTTCCGAAGCCCCGCAATCCACTTCGTTCGCCGCCATGAGCGACCGCCAGCAGGCCTTGAGCAAGGTGATCCTGCAGGACCCGGCGGTGCAGAGCCTGTCCTCGTACATTGGCGTGGACGGCGACAACGCCACGCTCAACAGTGGCCGCCTGCTGATCAACCTCAAGCCGCATGGCGAGCGCGATGCCACCGCCGCCGAGGTGATCAGCCGCCTGCAGCCGCAGGTCGACAAGCTGGTCGGTATCCGCCTGTTCATGCAGCCGGTGCAGGACCTGAGCATCGAAGACCGGGTCAGCCGTACCCAGTACCAGTTCAGCCTGTCTTCGCCGGATGCCGACCTGCTCGCGCTGTGGAGCGGCAAGCTGACCAATGCCCTGCAGCAGCGGCCCGAACTGCAGGACGTGGCCAGCGACCTGCAGGACAAGGGGCTGCAGGTGTACCTGGTGATTGACCGCGACATGGCCAGCCGCCTGGGGATCAACGTTTCGCAGATCACCAACGCCCTGTACGACGCCTTCGGCCAGCGGCAGATCTCGACCATCTACACCCAGGCCAGCCAGTACCGGGTGGTGCTGCAGTCGCGCGATGCGGCAAGCATCGGCCCGCAGGCGCTGGAGGCGGTCCACGTCAAGGCCAGCGACGGCGGCCAGGTGCGCCTGTCTGCGCTGGCACGTGTCGAGCAGCGCCAGGCGCAACTGGCGATCTCGCACATCGGCCAGTTCCCGGCGGTGATGATGTCGTTCAACCTGGCGCACGGCGCTTCGCTGGGCGAGGCGGTGAAGGTGATCGAGCAGGTGCAGCAGGACATCGGCATGCCGATTGGCGTGCAGACCAAATTCCAGGGCGCTGCCGAGGCGTTCCAGGCATCCTTGTCGAGCACCTTGCTGCTGATTCTGGCCGCTGTGGTGACCATGTACATCGTGCTGGGCGTGCTGTACGAGAGCTATATCCACCCGGTGACCATCCTCTCGACCCTGCCATCGGCAGCGGTCGGCGCATTGCTGGCGTTGATCCTCAGTGGCAACGACCTGGGCATGATCGCCATCATCGGCATCATCCTGCTGATCGGCATCGTCAAGAAAAACGCCATCATGATGATCGACTTCGCCCTGGAGGCCGAGCGACACCAGGGCATGAGCCCGCAGGATGCGATCTACCAGGCGGCGCTGCTGCGCTTCCGGCCGATCCTGATGACCACCCTGGCGGCGCTGTTCGGCGCTGTGCCGCTGATGCTGGCCACCGGTTCCGGTGCCGAACTGCGCCAGCCGCTGGGCCTGGTGATGGTCGGCGGGCTGCTGGTCAGCCAGGTGCTGACGCTGTTCACCACACCGGTCATCTACCTGTACTTCGACCGCCTGGCCCAGCGCTGGCGCCCGGCCACTGACGCGAAGCAGGCCGAGGCATGAACCTGTCCGCACCTTTTATTCGCCGGCCGGTGGCGACCATGCTGCTGAGCCTGGCGATCATGCTGCTGGGTGGCGTCAGCTTCGGCCTGCTGCCGGTGGCGCCGTTGCCGCAGATGGACTTCCCGGTGATCGTGGTGCAGGCCAACCTGGCGGGGGCCAGCCCGGAGGTCATGGCCTCTACCGTGGCCACGCCGCTGGAGCGCAAGCTTGGCAGCATCGCCGGCGTTACCACCCTGACCAGCAGCTCGAACCAGGGCTCGACGCGGGTCATCATCGGCTTCGAGCAGGGCCGGGACATCGACGGCGCTGCGCGTGAAGTGCAGGCGGCCATCAATGCTACCCGCAATCTGTTGCCCAGTGGCATGCGCAGCATGCCCACCTACAAGAAGATCAACCCGGCGCAGGCACCGATCATGGTGCTGTCACTGACTTCGGATGTGTTGCAGAAGGGTCAGCTGTACGACCTGGCCGATACCATCCTGTCGCAGAGCCTGGCCCAGGTGAGCGGGGTAGGGGAAGTGCAGATCGGTGGCAGTTCGTTGCCGGCGGTGCGCATTGCCGTCGAGCCGCAACTGCTCAACCAGTACAGCCTGTCGCTGGACGAAGTTCGCACCGCCGTGGCCAATGCCAACCAGCGCCGGCCCATGGGCTTTGTAGAGGACGGCGAGCGCAACTGGCAAGTGCGCGCCAACGACCAGCTGGAGAAGGCCAAGGACTACGAACCGATCGTGATCCGCCAGCAAAATGGCACCATCTTGCGTCTGGCCGATGTGGCGACCGTGACCGACGGCGTCGAAAACCGCTACAACAGCGGTTTCTTCAACGACCAGAGTGCGGTGCTGCTGGTGGTCAACCGCCAGACCGGCGCCAACATCATCGAGACCGTCGACCAGATCCACGCACAGCTGCCGGCCCTGCAGTCGCTGCTGCCGGCCAGCGTCCAGCTGAACGTGGCGATGGACCGCTCGCCAGTGATCAAGGCCACCCTGAAAGAGGCCGAGCACACCCTGCTGGTCGCCGTGGTGCTTGTGATTCTGGTGGTCTACCTGTTCCTCGGCAGTTTCCGTGCTTCGTTGATCCCCAGCCTGGCGGTGCCGGTGTCGCTGGTCGGCACCTTCGCGGTGATGTACCTGTGCGGGTTTTCCCTCAACAACCTGTCGCTGATGGCGCTGATTCTCGCCACCGGCCTGGTGGTGGACGATGCCATTGTGGTGCTGGAGAACATTTCGCGGCATATCGAGGACGGCCAGCCGCCGATGCGCGCGGCGTTTCTCGGCGCCAGGGAAGTCGGCTTCACCTTGCTGTCCATGAACGTCTCGCTGGTGGCAGTGTTCGTCTCGATCCTGTTCATGGGCGGCATCGTGCGCAACCTGTTCCAGGAATTCTCGATCACCCTGGCGGCGGCCATCATCGTCTCGCTTGTGGTCTCGCTGACCCTCACGCCGATGCTCTGCGCCCGCTGGCTGAAGCCGCACCGCGCCCAGCCGACGCGTCTGCAGCGCTACAGCGACAAACTGCACGAGCGCATGGTCGATGGCTATGACCGCAGCCTGGGCTGGGTGCTGCGCCACCGGCGCCTGACCTTGATCAGCCTGCTGGCGACCATCGGCCTGAACGTCGCCCTGTATGTGGTGGTGCCGAAAACGCTCATCCCGCAGCAGGATACCGGGCAGTTGATGGGCTTCATCCGTGGCGATGACGGGCTGTCGTTCGGGGTGATGCAGCCGAAGATGGAAATTTACCGCCGGGCGCTGCTGGCGGACCCGGCCGTGCAGAGCGTGGCCGGTTTCATCGGCGGCAACAGCGGTACCAACAACGCTATGGTACTTGTGCGCCTGAAGCCGATCAGCGAGCGCAAGATCGACGCGCAGAAGGTGATTGAACGGTTGCGCAAGGAAATGCCCAAGGTGCCCGGCGGGCGGCTGTTCCTGATGGCCGACCAGGACCTGCAACTGGGGGGTGGTGGCCGCGACCAGAGCTCGTCGCAGTACCTTTACACCTTGCAGAGCGGTGACCTGTCAGCCCTGCGCGAGTGGTTCCCCAAGGTAGTGGCGGCGATACGCGCGCTGCCCGAACTGACCGCCATCGATGCCCGCGACGGTTCTGGCACCCAGCAGGTGACCCTGGTGGTAGACCGTGACCAGGCCAAACGCCTGGGCATCGACATGAGTATGGTCACCACGGTGCTCAACAACGCCTACAGCCAGCGGCAGATCTCCACCATCTACGACAGCCTCAACCAGTACCAGGTGGTGCTGGAGATCAACCCCAAGTATGCCTGGGACCCTAGCACCCTCGAGCAAGTGCAGGTGATTACCGCCGACGGCGCTCGCGTGCCGCTGTCGACCATCGCCCACTACGAGAACAGCCTGGCCAACGACCGGGTCAGCCACGAGGGGCAGTTCGCCTCCGAGGACATCGCCTTCGATGTCGCCGAAGGTTACAGCACCGACCAGGCCATGGCAGCCGTGGAGCGTGCGGTGGCCAAGCTGGGCCTGCCTGAAGAGGTGATCGCCAAGCTTGGCGGCACGGCCAACGCCTTCGCCAAGACCCAGGAAGGCCAGCCGTTCATGATCCTCGGCGCTTTGGTGCTGGTTTACCTGGTGCTGGGTATTCTCTACGAGAGCTATATTCACCCGCTGACCATCCTCTCGACCTTGCCCTCGGCAGGGGTCGGTGCGTTGCTGGCGCTGTACGTCACCGGTGGCGAGTTCAGCCTGATCTCGCTGCTGGGGCTATTCCTGCTGATTGGCGTGGTGAAGAAGAACGCCATCCTGATGATCGACCTGGCCTTGCAGCTGGAGCGCCATCAGGGCCTGTCGCCGGAAGAGTCGATCCGCCGTGCCTGCCTGCTGCGCCTGAGGCCGATCCTGATGACCACCCTGGCGGCCATTCTTGGTGCCCTGCCGCTGTTGCTCAGCCGTGCCGAGGGTGCGGAGATGCGCCAGCCGCTGGGCCTGACCATCATTGGTGGCCTGGTGTTCAGCCAGGTCCTGACCCTTTATACGACGCCGGTGGTGTACTTGTACCTGGACCACCTGCGTCACCGTTTCAACCGTTGGCGCGGCGTGCGCACCGACGCCGCCCTGGATACCCCGCTATGACTTTTGCCCAGACCCCACTTCACCGTGCCCTGCAAGTGCTGACCCGTGGCCGCGGCTCGCGCCTGCTGGGTGCCGGATTGTGCGCGGCCTTGCTCAGTGCCTGTAGCTTGAGCCCGGACTACCACCGCCCCGAGCTGGACAGCCCGGCGGCGCAGTTCAAGCACGCCGAAGGCTGGACCCAGGCCACGCCGTCCGATGCCATCGCCCGCGGGGCCTGGTGGGAACTGTACGGCGATGCCGGGCTGAACGCGCTGGTCGAAGAGCTGAACCGCAGCAACCAGACCGTGGCGCAGTCCGAAGCCCAGTATCGCCAGGCCCAGGCACTGGTGCGCAGCAGCCGGGCAGGGTTGTTCCCCAGCCTGGACCTGACGGTCGGCAAGAACCGCTCTGCCCAGGGTACGGGCAGTTCCAGCTCGAGCCTGTCCAGCAGCAGCAGCGGCATCCGCGACACCTACAATGCACAGTTGGGCGTCAGCTGGGAGATCGACCTGTGGGGCAAGCTGCGCGAAACCCTGAACGCCAATGAAGCCAGTGCTGAAGCCAGCCTGGCCGACCTGGCCTCGATCCGCCTCAGCCAGCAGTCGGAGCTGGTGCAGAACTACCTGCAACTGCGGGTAATCGACGAGCAGAAGCGCTTGCTGGAAGCTACCGTGGCGGCCTATGAACGCTCGCTGCGAATGAACGAAAACCAGTACCGGGCCGGTGTCGCCGGCCCCGATGCGGTGGCCCAGGCGCGTACCCAGTTGAAGAGCACCCAGGCCGACCTGATCGACCTGATCTGGCAGCGCGCGCAGTTCGAGAACGCCATTGCCGTGCTGATGGGCAAGACGCCGGCCAACTTTGCCCTGGCCGACAGCAAGAACATTCCGGCTCTGCCGCAGATTCCGGTTTCATTGCCTTCGCAGTTGCTGGAGCGGCGGCCGGACATTGCCTCGGCCGAGCGTAACGTGATGGCGGCCAACGCCAATATCGGCGTGTCGCGGGCGGCGTATTTCCCGGACCTGAGCCTGAGCATGAGTGGCGGTTATTCCAGCAGCAGTTTCAACAACTGGATCGAGCTGCCCAACCGCTACTGGTCGGTGGGCCCGCAGCTGGCGCTGAACCTGTTCGACGCCGGCAAGCGCAGTGCCGAAGTGGACCGCACGGTGGCGGTATATGACCAGACCGTGGCGCAGTACCGCCAGACCGTGCTGGACGGTTTCAAGGAAGTGGAAAACCTGCTGGTGCAGCTGAAGGTGTATGGCGACGAAGCGGTGGTGCGCCAGGAGGCGCTGGATGCAGCCCGCGAGTCGCTGCGCCTGACCGAGAACCAGTACCGTGCCGGGCTGATCGGCTATCTGGATGTGGTGAATGTGCAGACCACGGCGCTGAGCAACGAGCGCAGTGTGTTGAACCTGCTGCAGGGGCGGTTGGTGGCCAGTGTGCAACTGGTTGCCGCGCTGGGTGGGGGCTGGGACGCCGATCAGGCGTTTGCCGAGCAGGATTGACTCGCTTTCCAAGCCTTATGATGCCTGTGACGGCCTCATCGCCGGCAAGCCAGCTCCCACAGGCACCACACACTGCTTTAGACAGTGCGGACCCTGTGGGAGCTGGCTTGCCGGCGATGGGCTGCACAGCAGCCCTGAAAGCACAGTGAAGGGCGCGATCTTTGGATCCATTCCCATTCGCAAAAACCCCGTGCGTTTCGGCAAAGCTTGAGTACAATCGTCAGCTTTTTCCGGGCCCCCCTGTCCCGCGCTGGAACTCCCCATGTTGACCGGTAGCTACTCCTCTTCGCTGGTGTTGATTTCGCTGTGCGTGGCGATCCTGGCGTCCTATACCGCCCTGGACCTTACCGGCCGTATCGCCACGGCCAAGGGCCGGGCTGCATACTTGTGGATGGGGGGTGGCGCATTGGCCATGGGCATCGGCGTATGGTCGATGCACTTTATCGGCATGCTCGCCTTCAGCCTGCCCATCGACCTGGGCTACGACCTGCCCCTGACCGCGTTCTCGCTGCTGATTGCCGTGTTGTCTTCAGGCTTTGCCTTGTGGCTGGTCAGCCAACCAAGTCTGCCCTGGCTGCAGCTGGGCTTTGGTGCGCTGATCATGGGGGCGGGCATCGCCTGCATGCACTACACCGGCATGGCCGCGCTGCGCATGCTGCCGGGAATCGACTATGACCCGGCCTTGTTCGGTGCCTCCTTGCTGATAGCGGTTGGGGCATCAGCGGCGGCCCTGTGGATCGCCTTCCGCCTGCGCAAGCACACGCCCTATGTCAGGCAGATCCGTGGTCTGGCGGCGGTGGTGATGGGCTTTGCCATCGTCGGCATGCACTACACCGGCATGGCGGCGGCGAATTTCCCCGAGGGCAGCTTTTGCGGCGCGCTGGGCAGCGGCCTGCAGGGTGACGGCCTGGTCTACCTGGTGCTGATCACCACCCTGGCGGTATTGGCGGTGGCCTTGCTGACCTCGGTGCTGGACGCCCGCCTGGAGGCACGCACCGCCGAGCTGGCCCGTTCGCTGACTCTGGCCAATCAGGAGCTCACGCAGCTTGCCCTGCACGATACTCTCACCGATCTGCCCAACCGCACCCTGTTGGCCGACCGCATCGAGCAAGCCATCGCCAAGGTGGCGGAGCAGGGCGGCTGTTTTGCCCTGATGTTCATCGACCTGGACGGCTTCAAGCCGGTCAACGATGCGTTCGGCCACCATATCGGCGACCTGCTGCTCAAGGCCGTGGCAGGGCGCCTGCGCGGGCATCTGCACAGCCAGGACACACTGGCGCGCATTGGCGGCGACGAATTTGTCCTGCTGGTGGAGTTGCAGGAACCGGACGATGCCATGGACGTGGCGGTCAAGCAGGTCAACCTGGTATCGCGGCCATTCCGCGTGGCCGAGCACGACCTGCAATTGTCAGCGAGCCTGGGCATCGTTCTTTACCCGGGCAATGGCCAGGACCAGCACGAGCTGCTGCGCAACGCCGACGCCGCCATGTACCACGCCAAAAGCGCCGGCAAGAACGGCTACAGCTTCTTCGACGTGTCGATGAACAGTAATGCCCGCCAGCAGCTGCAGCTGTTGCAGGACTTGCGCCAGGCCCTTGAGCAGCGCCAGTTCCGCCTGCACTACCAGCCCAAAATCGATGCCCAGGCGTGCCAGCCGATCGGTGCCGAGGCGTTGCTGCGCTGGGAGCATCCGCAGCAGGGTCTGTTGCTGCCCGACCGCTTTATTGGCCTGGCGGAAAAGACCGGGCTGATCATTCCAATCGGTGAGTGGGTGCTTGGCGAGGCATGCCGCCAGATGCGTGAATGGCTGGACCAGGGCCACCAGGGGTGGCGCATGGCCGTGAACCTGTCGGCTATCCAGTTCTGCCACGCAGGGCTGGTCGAGAGCGTGGCAAAGGCGCTTGAGCAGAACGGCCTGCCGGCCAACTGCCTGACCCTGGAAATCACCGAAACCACTGCCATGCACGACGCTGATGCCAGCCTGGCCGTGCTGCAGCGCCTGTCGGACATGGGCGTGGACCTGTCCATCGATGACTTTGGTACCGGTTATTCCAGCCTGATGTACCTCAAGCGCCTGCCGGCCAACGAGCTGAAGATCGATCGCGGTTTCGTCCGTGACCTGGAGCAGGACAGCGACGATGCGGCAATCGTCTCGGCAATCGTCGCCCTGGGCCAGGCGCTGGGGCTGCGGATTGTGGCCGAGGGGGTCGAGACCGACAGGCAACAGGCTTTCCTGACCCGCCTGGGCTGTGATTCGCTGCAGGGATACCTGCTTGGGCAACCTGTGCCGGCCGAGCAGTTCATGGGCAGGTTGCAGGCCCTGGGCGAGAAAAATATGGCAGCAGTCTAGACCGCAGCGCGCAGGGTGAAGGCGGGTATGAAAGCATCCATCTCGGCCTCGACGGCCTCGATGATGCGTTCGACATCGGCGGCGGCCATGATGGCCGCGCAAGGGATGCCGGCAATGGCCAGTACGGTCTCCCCGGTAGCGCGGTCGAACAGCCGCGCGATCATGCTGCGTGGCGCATCCATGCTGGCCTCGAACCCCAGCGGGTGGAAATGCCAGCGCATCACCTGGCAGGCGTTGGGGAACGTCATCTTGTTCATGCCAGCCTCCTTGTCCGTACCTGGACGTGGTGAGCAAGTGGCCACATCGATGCGGCCGCCGGGAAGGTAAAGATAGCACCTGCCATGGGTGATTCTCGGCTGCAAATACGACAAATGTACTAATGCATGACAGAGATCACATAGCTTCGGGGGCATGCCGGGCGGCAACTGGCCAAGCAAACGTTTTCCTTGAGCTGTCGCGGTGCATATCTCCATGATAATGCTCTGATACTTTCGGACGAGCGGCGCGCTCAGCCCAGTAGCCCTGCCGCGATATTGATGGTGAATCCCAGAATCGCCGTATTGAACACGAACCCCACCAGCGAATGCGCCAGCACCACCCGCCGCAATCCCCGTCCGGCCACACCCACATCGGAAGTCTGCACCGCCACACTGATGGTGAAGGAGAAGTAGTGGAAGTCCCAGTAATCCGGGTTGCGCTCGCCATCGGCGAAGCGCAGCGGCGGTTCATGGTTCTGCCCTGTGTAGAACAGCCGCGCGTAGTGCAGGCTGAATATGCAGCCGATCAGTAGCCAGGACCCTGCCACGGTCAGGCCGGTGTACAGGTAATGCAGGGCCTGGTCAGCACCTTGCAGATCGCGGCTGGACACCAGTTGCAAGGTCACTGCGGCAAGGCTGGCGATGGCGGCAATGCACACGGTGAGCAGGACCAGGCCGGCGTTTTCGTCTTCGACCCGGGCGACCTTGCGGACCTTTTCCGGGCTGGCGTTCCAGCTCAGGTACAGCACCAGCAGCAGGTATAGCCATACGCCAAGGTTCCAGCCGGCGAGGATATGCTGCACGGTGTCGTCGGCGGGGATGAGCCACGCCCCGAGCAGGCCGACGGCGGCGGCGATGCTCAGGCGTGGGTGGGTGCGGGTCAGACGGTGGAAAGCCATGGGGCCTCGTATTCGATGGGTATGGCCTCTACTCTAGACCGGCATCCGCAAGATGAGCGGCATGCGCGGAGTCTGTAGGAGCGGCCTTGCGGCCCGATCGCGACGCAAGGCCGCTTCTACAAGGGGCGCGTCAGCTGTTCTTTTCTTTGCTACCGCCCATCGCACGGCATTGCAACTCTCAGTACACTGCACGCTCCAACACCAACATCCGTTGAACTCGAGGTTTTTGCATGACGCTCAGTCCTTTGGCAGGCAAGCCGGCTCCGGCCAGCGTGCTGGTCGATATTCCCCGCCTGCTTACCGCCTACTACACCGGCCGCCCGGACGCTGCCGTGGCGGCTCAGCGAGTGGCCTTCGGCACCTCTGGGCACCGGGGCACGTCGTTGGAGTTGAGTTTCAACGAGTACCACGTGCTGGCCATCACCCAGGCCATTTGCCTGTACCGCCTGGAAAAGGGCATCGATGGCCCGCTGTTCATCGGCGCCGACACCCATGCACTGTCGGCACCGGCCACCGCCAGCGCCCTGGAAGTGCTGGCGGCCAATGGCGTGCAGGTGATGTTGTCCAAGGATGACGAGTACACGCCGACGCCGGCCGTGTCCCACGCCATCCTCTGCTACAACCGTGGCCGCGAGCAGGGCCTGGCCGATGGCATCGTCATTACCCCGTCGCACAACCCGCCGCAAAGCGGTGGCTTCAAGTACAACCCGCCCAATGGCGGGCCGGCCGACAGCGACGTGACCAAGTGGGTCGAGGCCAAGGCCAACGAGCTGCTGGCGGCTGACCTGGCGGGCGTCAAGCGCATGGACCATGCCCAGGCGCTGCAGGCACCGACCACCCAGCGCCACGACTACGTAGGCAGCTATGTGGCCGACCTGGAAAACGTGATCGATTTCGACATCATCCGCAGCGCCAAGCTGCGCCTCGGTGTAGACCCGCTGGGCGGGGCAGGGGTGCGCTACTGGTCGGCCATCGCCGAGCACTACAAGCTTGACCTGGAAGTGGTGAACACCGAGGTCGACCCGACCTTCCGCTTCATGACCGTCGACTGGGATGGCCAGATCCGCATGGACCCGTCCTCGCCGTACGCCATGCAGGGCCTGATCGGCCTGCGCGAGCGCTTCGACGTGGCCTTCGCCTGCGACCCGGACCACGACCGCCACGGCATCGTCACCGCCGATGGCCTGCTGCAGCCGAACAACTACCTGGCCGTGGCCATCGACTACCTGTACCGCCATCGCCCGCAGTGGCGCAGCGACGCTGCCGTCGGCAAAACCGTGGTGTCCAGCGGCATGATCGACCGCGTCACCACGCGCCTTGGTCGCGACCTTTATGAAGTGCCGGTAGGCTTCAAGTTCTTTGCCCAAGGGCTGTTCGACGGTTCGCTGGGCTTTGGTGGCGAGGAGAGCGCCGGTGCGTCGTTCCTGCGCCGCGACGGCTCGGTGTGGGCCACCGACAAGGATGGCCTGATCCCCGCCTTGCTGGCTGCCGAGATGACCGCGCGTACCGGTCGCAACCCGAGCCAGGCCTATGCCGACCTCACCGAAGCGCTCGGCAAGCCGTACGCCACCCGCGTCGAGGCCAAGGCCGACGCCCGGCAGAAGGCCCTGCTGAGCAAGCTGGCGCCGGAGCAGGTGAAGTCGACCGAGCTGGCCGGTGAGCCGATCGTGAAGATCCTCAGCCATGCCCCGGGCAATGGCCAGGCCATCGGCGGGCTGAAGGTGATGACCGCCAATGGCTGGTTCGCCGCGCGCCCGTCGGGCACCGAGGACATCTACAAGATCTACGCCGAAAGCTTCATCGACGAGGCGCACCTGCAGCGCCTGGTGCAGGAAGCCCAGGTGCTGGTGGACGCGGCGATTGCCTGACGGGTAACAAAGCGCTTGGTGCTGCGGTGCAGTGTAAATTAGAATTAATCCTATTTACGCCACCGCAGGGCCTTCGCCATGATCGACGCCGCGCCGCCATCGCAACCCAGCCTGCCTGTCTTGTACCGTGAGCACCGCGGCTGGCTGGAAACCTGGCTGCGCCGGCGCATGGGCAATGCCTGGGACGCCGCCGACCTCAGCCAGGATACCTTCCTGCGCATCCTCGCCAGTGCCCAGCCGCTGGCAGACATCCGCGAGCCACGCGCCTACCTGCTGACCGTGGGCAAGCGCCTGCTCAGCAACTTCTACCAGCGGCGCAGCCTGGAACAAGCCTACCTCGAAGCATTGGCGCAGTTGCCCGAGCAGCACGTGCCTTCGCCAGAGCAGCGCTGGGTGCTGCTAGAAACCCTGCAAGCGCTGGATGAATTGCTCGATGGCCTGAAAGCCCCGGTGCGCAAGGCCTTTCTCTGGAGCCAGCTGGAAGGCCTGGGCTACGCCGAGATCAGCCAGCGGCTGGGCGTTTGCGAACGCTCGGTAAAGCGCTACATGGCGCAAGCCTATGAGCATTGCCTGCTGGCCGATTTGCAATGACTGACCATTCCCCTGGGCTTCGCGATGCGCTGCGAGCAGCCGCCGGCTGGCTGGCGCTGCTGGATTCTGGCGGCGCCAGCGAGGCGGACCTGACGCGCCTGGAACAATGGCGTGCCAGCAACGCCCTGCACGAAGGTGCCTGGCAGAAGGCGCTGTTGCTGCGTCAGCGTTTTTCGGGGCTGCCGGGTGCACTGGCCATGGCCACCCTCGACCGCCCGGATGCCGGCCGCCGGGCGCTGCTCAAGCAGGCATTGGGGGTGGCGGCGTTGCTGCCGGCGGCCTGGCTGGCGAGTCGCGAACTGCCGCTGGATGCCTGGACCGCCGACATGCGGACTGCGGCAGGGGAGCGCCGGCAGTTGATGCTCAGCGATGGCACCCTGGTGCAGCTGAACACCGACAGCGCAATCGACATCGACGCGGGCCGACGCCGGCTGACGCTGCTGCGCGGCGAGGTGGCAGTCAAGGTACCGGGCAACCTGACCCTGACCCTGCAGGTGCCCTATGGTCAGGTGGTACTGGGCGCTGGCGAGGTCTGTGCGCGACTGCTCGATCAGGCCTGCCGCGTGTCGGTGCTCAACGGTGCGGCGCGCCTGCAGCCGCTGCACGGCCCGGCATTGCTGCTGCAGGCCGGGCAGCAGGCTAGCCTGCAGGCGGCTGGCGTCGGCCCGGTTACAGGCCTGGACGAATGGCGGCTGGGCTGGCGCGAAGGCGTGCTGCGGCTGGATGATCGGCCTTTGGGCGAGCTGCTGCACGAGTTGCGCAGGTATCGCCCAGGGGTGCTGCGCTGGGCACCAGAGCTGGAGCGCCTGCGCGTGACCGGTACGTTCCGCCTGGACGACACCGACCGGGTGCTGGCCTTGCTCGCCGCCAGCCTGCCATTGCAGGTGCAGACGCGCACGCGCTATTGGGTCAGCCTGGCTGCGCGAGAAAATCGTGTTTGAGGCTGTCCCCTTTTTTTTCCTCACCGGTCATTACCGGTAGTAGAAAATAAAGGGGAGCCTTGTTCGATGCCTGCAGTGACTTATTGCCGCCTGCGCCCACTGGCGCGCGCAGCACATCCGTTGTTCGCCATGAGCCTGTTGTTGTGCGTCCCGGCGTGGGCCGATGAGCCGGCCCGGCGCACCTATGCAGTAGCACCCGCCAGCCTGGGTGCCGCATTGACCCGCTTTGCAGACCAGGCCGGGATCAGCCTTTCGCTGGACCCCGCACTGGTCCAGGGCCGGCAGAGCACTGGCCTGTCCGGCAGCTATAGTGTCGACGAAGGGTTCATGCAGTTGTTGCGCGGCAGTGGCCTGCAGCTGCTGCCAGTGGGCGAGGGTGCCTTCACACTGGTGCCGGCGCCCCAGGCCGGTGGCGCCCTGGAAATCGCCCCCACCAGCATTGTCGGTGGCCTGGCCGCCAGCGGCGATACGCAGCCCTATGCCGGTGGCCAGGTGGCGCGGCAGGGTGGGCAAGGCCTGCTTGGCTCGCGGGACTTCATGGATACCCCGTTCAGTATCACCAGCTACACCAGCGAATTGGCAAAGAACCAGCAGGCACGGACCCTGGGCGAGCTGATCGCCAGTGACCCGTCGGTACGCGCCACCAACCCGGCTGGTGGGCGCTTCGAGCAGTTCACCATCCGCGGTTTCAGCCTGTTCAACAGCGATGTGGCGTACAACGGCCTCTACGGCATTCTGCCTACCTACTCGATCGACATGGAAATGGCCGAGCGGGTCGACATCATCAAAGGCCCCAGCCAGTTGATCAACGGTATTTCGCCGCGTGGCAGTGTCGGCGGTGGTATCAACGTGCAGCCCAAGCGGGCAGGCGACAAACCGATCACCGAATTCACCGGCAGCTTCGCTTCGGGTAGCCAGGCAGGCGGCGCAGTGGACGTTGGCCGCCGTTTCGGCGAGGGCGACCAGTTTGGCGTGCGCTTCAATGGTGTGAAGCAGTCGGGTGACACCGAATGGGACCATCAGAGCGTCGATCGCGAAATGGCGGTGCTGGGCCTGGATTTTCGCGGCGAGCGGCTGCGCCTGTCGGCAGACCTGGGCCATACCGAGCGTGATACCGACGCGCCCCAGGAGCGGGTACTGATCGGTGCCAATGCCAAGGTGCCGGATGCCAACGACGTGCGCCACAACTATGCCCAGGCCTGGAGCAAGGCGCGCACCAACGACACCTTTGGTGCATTGCATGCCGAGTACGATATCAGCGAGTCGCTGCTGGCCTATGGCGCGGTCGGTGCACGCAAGAGCAACCACGACTTCCTGCGCCACAATGTGTCGATCCTCAACGATGCCGGTGACTTCAACGTGCAGCCACGGGATTTCACCCGGGATGAAAGCGTGCGTACCGCCATGGCCGGCTTGCGCAACTGGTTCCATACCGGGCCGGTCAGCCACGAACTGAACCTGGCCGCTACCTACTTCTACATGGACTTCACCAACGGTGGAGCGCGTTATGCCTCGGCGCCCAGCAACCTGTACAACCCGGTGGCGACACCGACGCCAGGTACACCGACCCGCATCGACCCCGAGGTCTACACGGAAAACCGCTTTTCCGGTGTGGCCCTGGCCGACACCCTCGGCTTTTTCGATGACCGCCTGCTGCTGACCCTGGGCGCGCGCTGGCAGAGGGTGCAAGTGGATGACTGGAGCGATGGGGTCAAGGGTGACACCGCCTACGACGAAGAAAAGGTCTCGCCTTCGGGCGGCGTGCTGCTCAAGGTCACTGACCAGCTATCGCTGTACGCCAACTACATGGAGGGCCTGAGCCAGGGCAAGATCGCGCCGTCGACCTCGATCAACGAAGACCAGATATTCCCGCCATTTACCAGCCGCCAGGTTGAGGTGGGGGCCAAGTATGACCTGGGCAAGGTCGCCTTCACCGCCAGTGCTTTCCGCATTCGCCAGCCGGCCTACGAGACCAATGCCACGTCACGGGTGTTCGGGCCCAATGGCAAGCGTGACAACCGCGGGATCGAGCTGAGCGTGTTCGGCGAGCCTGTGCAAGGTGTGCGGGTGCTGGGCGGTGTGATGTATATCGACAGCGAACTGACCGATACCGTTGGCGGCAACTTCGATGGCAATCGCGCGCCGGCCACGCCCGAGTACAACGTCAACCTTGGCGCCGAATGGGATATACCGGGGGTAAACGGCCTTACCCTGACGGCGCGCGGTATTCATTCGAGCTCGCAGTACCTGGACCAGAACAACAGCAAGCAGATCGATGGCTGGGAGCGTTACGATCTGGGGGCGCGTTATGCGTTCAAGGTAGACGCTACCGAGGTGACCTTGCGCGCCAGTGTCGAGAACGTGCTGGATGATCGTTACTGGAGTTCGGCGGGGGCTTCGGATGACAGCGAGCCGGGGCTGACGCTGTCTACCCCGCGGACTTATCTGCTCTCGGCGACGGTCGGCTTCTAGACTGAATCGCCGGGGCCGCTACGCGGCCCATCGCCGGCAAGCCAGCTCCCACAGGGACAGCACAACGCTCGAGGTTCGCACCATTCCTGTGGGAGCTTGCTTTCTCGCCGCCTTGCCCAGGGACCTGTGTATCAGCGTTGAGGTGCCGTGTGCAGGTGTGCAGGCAGAACAACGCTTGCAAGCGGCGGCGCAGGCTACCCGAAGGTGGCTGCACGGCAGGCTGTGATCCGCCGCGCAGCTTGCCGGTCATTCCTGATCCGGCACCACGGCGATCACATCGATCTCCATCAGCCACTCCGGCTGGGCCAACCCGGCAACCACCAGCCCGGTGGAAATCGGGAACACCCCTTTGAGCCACTTGCCCACTTCCTTGTACACCGGCTCGCGGAAGCGCGGGTCGGTGATGTAGGTGGTGGTCTTGACGATGTGCGACAGGTCCGAGCCGGCTTCCTCAAGCAACTGCTTGACGTTCTTCATCGCCTGCTCGCTCTGTGCCCGGGGGTCGCCCAGGCCCACCAGCTTGCCCTCGAAGTCGGTACCCACCTGGCCGCGCACATAGATGGTGTTGCCGGCGCGCACCGCCTGGCACAGGTCGTTGTCCAGGGTCTGGTTGGGGTAGGTGGCCTTGGTGTTGAACATGCGGATGCGGGTATGGGTAGGCATCAGTGGGCTCCGAGGGTGCTGACGTTGCTGATCTTGGCGGGTTGCTGCTCATCCGCTGCGCGCTGGTCGCTGTCGCGGTAGGCGGTATAGGTGCGTTGCGTGGCGATATGGCCGGCGACGTGCTTGGCGTCGTGCCATACGCCCCAGATGAACGATGAGCCACGGCGCGACAGCCACGGCAGGCCAAGGAAGTACACACCCGGCTCACGGGCCACGCCGCGCTGGTGCTGGGGCTTGCCGTTGGCATCGAAGGTGTCGACCTGCAGCCAGCTGAAGTCCACGCCGTAACCGGTGGCCCAGATGATGCTGGTGACGCCGGCCTCGGTCAGGTCCAGTTGCTGCAGCGGGTTGCGCATGCACTCCGGGTCGGCCAGGCGCGTGCGGGCTTCGGGCTCTTCCGGCAGGTCGAGGCCGTTGCGTTCGATGTAGGCGTCGGCGGCATCCAGCAGCGCCAGGTAGTTGTCGTCGCCACGGTTGATGTTGTCGACCAGGTTGTTCTGGAAGCGCGCCACGCCGTTTTCGAACGACTGGGTCAGGCCGACCAGGGTCATGCCCTGGTGGGCGAGGGCGCGGAAGTCTACGGTGTGGCCGCCACGGGCGCCGCTCACCGCGATGGTCACGTGTTCGCGGCCGGGCTTGGCGATTTCCGCATCCCATTCACCCAGCACCCCCAGCCACCAGCAGAAGTCGCGGTTGCGGTAGGCACGTGGCGGGCGGTCGTGGGCGCCGACCGACAGGTACACCTGGCGACCCGCGCGCATCAGCTCTTCGGCGATCTGTACGCCCGAGGAGCCGGCACCCACCACCAGCACCGCGCCTTGCGGCAGTTGCTCAGGGTTGTAGTACGCCGCCGAGTGGATCTGGTGCAGGCTTGCGTCTTTCGGCGCGATCGCCGGGATCACCGGCTTCTGGAACGGGCCGGTGGCGGCGACTACGCGGTTGGCACGAATCACACCCTCGTTGGTTTCGATGGTGAAGCCTGGGCGGTCGCTGTTGCGCACCACGCGCTTCACTTCTATGCCGGTGCGCACGGGCAGGTTGAACTTGCGTACGTACTGCTCGAAATAGTCGGCTACCTGGTCCTTGCCGGCGAAGGCGTCGGCGTCGAGGTTGAATTCCAGCCCCGGGAAGCGGTCGTGCCAGACCGGGCCGTTGGCCACCAGCGAATCCCAGCGGCCAGTGCGCCAGGCCTCGGCGATGCGGTTGCGTTCAAGCACCAGGTGCGGCACGCCAAGCTTGCTCAGGTGTTCGCTCATGGCCACGCCGGCCTGGCCGGCGCCGACGACGAGGGTGTCGATTTCGAAGTTGTTCAGTGTCATGTCCGAGCCCTTGTTCAGGCGGTTTTTGTCAGGTCGGTTTGGAGGACCGCCGTTGCCTGGGGCCAGACTAGGGATGCCGGGGAAATGGCGAAAATAGTATTTAGCTGGGGCTTGCCGATAAAACGGCGAACCCCTCGATTTTGTTGCTTTGCGGGGAGGGTGGGGCACGTGCATCCGGTGATTTCTGGCGGGCGGCGCTCGATGTCTGCCAGAGCACAGTTTTTTCCTGCCTAACCCCTCGGAAAAAGGTCGTTTCGCCCACTGCAAGGTTCGACCCAGAATGCCGTGTATCGCACAGCACAACAGGAACCATGACATGACGTTCTCCATCATCGGTCGTTGCCAGGAAACCGGCCAGGTCGGTATCGCCATCAGCTCGTCGAGCATCGCCGTAGGCGCACGCTGCCCGTGGGTGCGTGCAGGCGTGGGTGCGGTCTCTACCCAGAACATCACCTTGCCGGCGCTTGGTCCGCAGATTCTCGACGCACTGGAGCAAGGCCAATTGCCGCCCGCCGCAGCACTGGATCGGGTGCTGAGCGCCAATGGCTGGAGCGAGTACCGCCAGGTCACGGTGATCGACAGCCACGGTCAGGTGGCGGTGTTCACCGGCCGCGAAGCGTTGGGCACGCACCATGCCGTGGCAGGGGAGCAATGCGCGGCGGCAGGCAACCTGCTGGCCTCCACCCAGGTGATCGACGCCATGGTGCTGGCGTTCGAGCAGGCTGGCGGGCACCTGGCCGAGCGCCTGCTGGCGGCAATGCATGCGGCGATGGCCGCTGGCGGCGAGGCGGGGCCGGTACACTCGGCCGCATTGAAAATTGCTGGCGAGCTGACCTGGCCGCTGGTGGACCTTCGTGTCGACTGGGCCGATGCCGACCCGATCGGTGTGCTCGATGGCCTGTGGCAAGCTTATCGCCCGCAGATGCAGGACTACGTCACCCGCGCACTGGACCCCACCGCCGCGCCAAGCTACGGGGTGCCGGGCGATGAGTGAATTCGCCAGCCGCGCGCTGCTGGCCCGGCTGATCGGCTTTACCACGGTCAGCCGCGATTCCAACCTGGCGCTGATCGGATTCATCCGCGACTACCTGGCCGAGCAGGGTGTGCACAGCGAGCTGTTCCATAACCCCGAGGGCACCAAGGCCAACCTGTTCGCCACCATCGGCCCCAGCGACGTGGGGGGCGTGGTGCTGTCCGGGCATACCGACGTGGTGCCGGTGGACGGCCAGGCGTGGAGTGTCGAGCCGTTCGCCCTGACCGAGCGCGACGGGCGCCTGTATGGCCGTGGTACAGCCGACATGAAGGGCTTCATTGCCTCGGTGCTGGCGGCCGTCCCCGCATTCCTTGCCCAGCCGTTGCGCATGCCGGTGCACCTGGCGTTCTCCTACGATGAGGAAGTCGGCTGCCTGGGCGTGCGCTCGATGCTCGCTGCACTCGAACAGCGCCCGCACAAGCCGCAGCTGTGTCTGATTGGCGAGCCCACAGGGCTAAAGCCGGTGCTCGGGCACAAGGGCAAGCTGGCCATGCGCTGCCAGGTGCATGGCGCGGCCTGCCACTCGGCGTATGCGCCTTACGGGGTGAATGCCATCGAATACGCGGCGAAACTGATCGGCAAACTGGGTGAAATCGGCGCGGTGCTCGCACAACCAGAGCAGCATGATGAACGCTTCGACCCGCCGTTCTCCACGGTGCAGACCGGCGTGATCAAAGGCGGCAGGGCGCTGAATATCGTGCCGGCGGAATGCGAATTCGATTTCGAAGTGCGCGCCTTGCCAGGGTTCGAGGCGCAGGCAGTGGCCGACCAGTTGCAGACCTACGCCGAGGCCGAGCTGCTGCCGCGCATGCGCAAGGTCGATGCCGCCAGCGCCATTCGGCTGGAGCCGCTGAGCGCCTACCCGGGGCTGGCCACGCCGGCAGACAGCGAAGCGGCGCGGCTGGTGGCGTTGCTCAGCGGCTCTGACGAGTTCGGCACGGTGGCGTTTGGCACCGAGGGCGGGTTGTTCGACCAGGCCGGCATCCCGACCGTGGTGTGCGGGCCTGGCAGCATGGACCAGGGGCACAAGCCTGACGAGTTTGTCAGCGTCGAGCAGTTGCAGGGGTGTGATGCCATGCTGCTCAGGCTGGTGGATTACCTCAAGCAGGATTGATCGTGCTGGCCTCTTCGCGGGCAAGCCCGCCCCTGCATCAATTGCACAATCCTTGAAACCTGTGCGGTCGGTGTAGGAGCGGGCTTGCCTGCGAAGGGCTGCAAAGCAGCCCCGGCAACCGGTTCAGAAGGTTGCTTTTACCTGCAGACCTACCACCAGTGCATTGTCGATGTCCTTGCCGG
>NZ_JABMCN010000097.1 GCF_013179515.1 Pseudomonas sp. CM27 | reverse complement strand
GCAGCAGCTCAGCCTTGCGCTGGGCGTCGACGATCGGCTCTACAGCCACACCGGTCACCTTGCCATCTACCACTTCCAGCTCATTGGCAAACACATAGTCGATGCCAAGGCGTGCCTGCACCTGGCGGGCGAAGTAGGTGAAGCCACCCGACAGGATTGCGGTCTTGTAGCCCAGGCGCTTGAGCTCGGCGAACAGGTTTTCGGCACCCTCGGTCAGGCGCAGCGATGCGCCGATCTCGTCCAGCACGCCCACATCCAGGCCCTTGAGCAGCGCCATGCGCTCCTTGAAGCTGGCGCGGAAGTCCAGCTCACCGCGCATGGCCCGCTCGGTGATGGCGGCCACCTGCTCACCCACGCCGGCCGCCTTGGCCAGTTCGTCGATGACTTCGGCTTCGATCAGCGTCGAATCCATGTCGAACACCGCCAGACGGCGATTGCGGCGGAACAGGTCGTCCTTCTGGAAGGCGATGTCGACGCTCAGCTCTTCAGCCAGGGCGAAGAAGTCGGCACGCAGGGCCTGGGCATCGCTGGGTACGCCGCGCACCGAAATTTCGATGGCAGCCTTGCCCTTGCCGGCCTCCACATCCAGCGCAACACGCGCCGACAGGCGCTCGATACGCTCGATGGTCAGGCCATACTGGCTGATGACCGCACTCACCCGCTGCAACTGCTCGGGGGTAATCTTGCGGCTGAGCAGGGTGACAATATGGCGTGCCTCGCCCTGGCCGTCGGCCCAGTGCTGGTAGTCCGCCTCGGAAATCGGCGTGTAGCGGGCCTGCAGGTTCAGCTCGTGGGCCTTGGCCTGCACGCTTTGCAGCAGGCGGGTTGCCACTTCATTATCGGCGATGTCGACCAGAATGCCGAACGACAAGGTGCCGTGCATGACCGCCAGGCCGATGTCGAGGATGCTCACACCACCCTGCAGCAGGACGCCGGTGATAGCCGCAGTGAGACCGGGACGGTCCTCACCGGTGATGTTGATCAGGACGATTTCGCGCACAACCTGGCTCCGACTTCGATGAAAAATGCGCATTCTACCGATTTTCCATGACCATCGGGCGCCAACGATACTTTGCCGACAAAACCCGGATCGCTATACTGCCCCACACTTCATGCCATTAAGAGCCGAGCTCAGTGAACCGGCCCACGCCCGTCAAAGCAGACAACTTCTTCCTGATGATCTATCGCGCCCTGAGTCAACGTCGCGTGCCGCTGGCACTGCGCATCGCCTGCACCAACATCTTCCTGGTGGCACTGGCGCTGGTGATCTATGCCTGCGTGATGGGCCTGCAGTTCAAGCAGGCCATGCACGAGCAGGCCGATGCCCTGGGCCAGAGCCTGACCACGCAGACGGCCACTTCGGCGACCGAGCTGCTGGTCGCCAACGATATCCTCAGCCTCAATGTGCTGCTGGGCAACCTGGTGAAAAACCCGCTGGTGGCTCATGCGGCGATCTACAGCGTGGACAACCGCATCCTCGCCGAGGCCGGCCAGCGCCCCCGCAATAGCCTGCTGGGCGAGGCCGAGGGCCTGTACCAGACCAAGATCAGCTTCCAGGACGTCGCTGCCGGGCAACTGCGCATCAGCCTGGACATGAGCCAGTTCCAGCAGCCGATGCTCATCAGCCTGCAGAGCATGGGCATCCTTGCCGCCATCCTGCTGGTGCTGGCGCTGACCCTGAGCCTGCGCCAGGGCCGCCACATCACGCTGCCGCTGCTGCAGCTGCGGGTATGGCTGCGCGACCCGCAGCCCTATACCCCGGCTACCGACCGCCAGGACGAGATCGGCGACATCGCTCGCCAGCTGCATGCACGCCTGGCCCCGCCGCCACCCGAGCCGGAGCCTGAGGAAGAAGACGATGAGCATTTCGACGACCTCGACGAGCCGGCCCCGGCACCCAAGGCTGCGCCGCGTGCCAAGGTAACCGCCGTGGCCGAAGAGGATGATGACGAAGCCTTCGCCGGCCTGCTGGACGACGACAGTGCGCCGAAAGCCACCGTGGTCGAATCCGACGAGCCGCAGTACAGCGCCGTGCTGGCCGTGCAGCTGGGTTCGCAGGAGCAGTTGCGCCGCCTGCCACGTACCCGCCTGACCGAGCTGACCGAGCGCTACCGCGATTGCCTGGAGCACGCCGCCTCGCTTTACGACGGTGAAACCCACACCCTCAACGATGGCAGCACGCTGGTGCTGTTCCACAGCCGCGAGTGTGGCGAGGACTACCTGACCAACGCCATCTGCTGCGGCGAGCTGTTGCGCGCCCTGGGCCATGCCCTGCAGATCGAGGTGGCCGACAGCGGCATCACCCTGCAGTTGCAGTTGGGCCTGGCCCTGGGTAACGACCTGCACGGGCTGGAGCTGGTCGACCTGCTGATGGCCGAGAAGGCCCAGGATGCCCTGGCGCTGTCGCAGCACAGCCGCAACCTGTTGCTGGTGGAGCGGCAGATCAGCGATGACACATTGATTCGCCAGCGTGCCCGTATTCGACCAATTGCCAGCCCCGAGGGAGCCTGCTGCGTGGAGCGGCTGATGGAGCCCTACCCGTCGATGCTGGAGCGGCAACTGGCGCGCATGCACGAGCACCGGGCCTGACAGGCCTGCACTGGCCCCTGTAGGCGCCCCTCGCGACGCAAGGCCGCTCCTACAGGGACCGCACACAGCTTCAGACTGGTTTATTGCAGATACAAAAAAGCCCGCATGATCGCGGGCTTTTTTGTATCTGGTGGCTCAGTCAGAACCGATAGACTTCCATATCGGTGCGGATCGGCGAGGCCATCGGAATCTTGGATTTCTCCGGCTCTTTCTTCACCTGCACCCGCGCAGCGGGCTTTTTCGGTGGTTCTTCGGCGATGGCCGGCTGGTTGGCCAGCGGCTTGACCGCCGTACTCAGCTGTTCGGCCAGCTTCTGCAGCAGTTGGCCCTGGGCCTGAACCTGCGACGCCTCACTGCCCTCGTGCTGCTGCTCGAGGTGGACAATGCGGTTGTCACGCACATGACCACGGCGGTCGAGCACGCGCCACTGGGCATCCAGGATGGCCGGCTGGTTCTTGCCCGAGTCCAGGCGGGTAATCGACAGCAACACCTGCACATCCGGGCTGAAGCCGGGGGTCGCCGGTGCCAGCACCACGCGCTGGCTGTCCAGGCGCCAGGCGAGCTGGCGTACCAACAGCTGGTCGATGTCCGACGACAGGCTGCCAGCCCAACGACCATCGGTCGCTGAACTCAGGCTGCCATCGGTCTGACGCTGCAGGAACGTCTCGCGTTGCAGGTAATCGGCTACCGATACCGGGCCGAGCACCACGGCCATGCCCGCACTCTGCGAAGGCTGGCCAGGATCACCACTGTCGAGCTGGTACAGGGCAACCGGCTGATGCATGGTGCACCCGCCAAGGCCCAGCAGGCCAGTCATCAACAGCGCAAATGGAAGGCGCAGAAATTTCATCATCCCATCCAGGCGGTTGCCATCTGGCACACCGCAGTGATACATAAAAATTCAAACGGGCACACGGCCACGCCGGCACCACGAGGGCCATATCATCCGCGAAATAGCCGTCCGACTCCAGCATTTCTGCCCGGAACGGCGCTGAAATTGCCGTTCCAGACATTTCTGCCGGTTACGCCGGCACTTCCACCTGCAACCCATCGACGCGCTGGAACCCGCGTGGCAGCTTGCTGCCTCGCCGTCCGCGCTCGCCCTTGTAATGCTCCAGGTCGTCCGCTTTCAGAGACAGGGTACGCTTACCGGCTTGCAATACAAGGGTCGCCCCTTCTGCAATCACGGCCAGATCGGTGACGAACTCTTCTCGGCTGGCCACCCGGTCGCCCGGCACGCCAATGATCTTGTTGCCCTTGCCTTTACCCAGCTGGGGCAGGTCGCTGACCTTGAATACCAGCAGGCGGCCTTCGGTGGTCACTGCTGCCAGCCAGTCCTGCTCGCGGTTGGCGACCGGGCGCGGGGTCATCACCTTGGCCCCGTTGGGCAGGCTCAGCAACCCTTTGCCAGCCTTGTTCTTGGCCTGCAGGTCTTCGCCCTTGACCACGAAGCCATAGCCGGCGTCAGAAGCCACCACGTACAACGCGTCGTCCTCCGGCAGCAGCACGCATTCGAAGGTGGCGCCCGGCGGCGGCGTCAGGCGGCCGGTCAGGGGCTCGCCCTGGCCACGCGCCGACGGCAGGCTGTGCGCCGCCAGCGAGTAGCTGCGACCGGTGGAGTCGATAAGCACGGCAAACTGGTTGGAGCGCCCGGCTGCTGCGGCCTTGAAGCCGTCGCCTGCCTTGTAGGAAAGGCCGGTGGCGTCAATGTCATGGCCCTTGGCGCAACGCACCCAGCCCTTCTCCGAAAGCACCACGGTGACGGGCTCGGTGGGCATCAGCTCGTTTTCCGACAGGGCCTTGGCTTCGGCGCGTTCGACGATTGGCGAACGACGATCGTCGCCATAGGTTTCGGCATCCTTGATCAGTTCGCTGCGCACCAGCTTGCGCAGTTTTGCCTCGCTGCCCAGCAGGGCCTGCAGCCTGGCTTGCTCCTTAAGCAGCTCGTCCTGCTCGCCACGGATTTTCATCTCTTCGAGGCGCGCCAGCTGACGCAGACGGGTCTCGAGAATGTATTCGGCCTGAATCTCGGTCAGCTCGAAACGGGCGATAAGGGCCTGCTTGGGGTGCTCCTCGGTACGGATGATGTGGATCACTTCGTCCAGGTTGAGGAACGCGGTGAGCAAACCATCCAACAGGTGCAAACGCTTCTCGACCTTGTCCAGACGGTGCTGCAGGCGGCGACGAACGGTATTGGTGCGGAACTCCAGCCATTCCACCAGGATCATCCGCAAGTTCTTCAACTGCGGCCGGCCGTCGAGGCCGATGATATTGACGTTGACCCGGTAGCTGCTCTCCAGGTCGGTGGTGGCAAACAGGTGCTGCATCAGTTCGGCGGCATCCACGCGGTTCGAGCGCGGGATGATGACGATGCGGCACGGGTTCTCGTGGTCCGACTCGTCACGCAGGTCGGCAACCATCGGCAGCTTCTTGGCCTGCATCTGCGCGGCGATCTGCTCCAGCACCTTGGCCCCGGAGACCTGGTGTGGCAGCGCGGTGACAACGATGTCGCCATCCTCGACACGGTATACGGCGCGCATGCGGATCGAGCCGCGGCCGCTTTCGTACATCTTCTGGATTTCTGCCCGCGGCGTGATGATCTCGGCCTCGGTCGGGTAATCCGGCCCCTGAATGTGCTCGCACAGCTGCTCGATGGTGGCCTTGGGCTCGTCGAGCAGGCGCACGCAGGCGCTGGCCACTTCACGCAGGTTGTGCGGCGGTACGTCGGTGGCCATGCCCACGGCGATACCGGTAGTGCCGTTGAGCAGGATGTTGGGCAGCCGCGCTGGCAGAACAGCGGGCTCCTGCAAGGTGCCGTCGAAGTTCGGCACCCAGTCGACGGTGCCCTGACCGACTTCATTGAGCAGCACTTCGGCGTAGCGCGACAGCCGCGCCTCGGTATAACGCATGGCGGCGAACGACTTAGGATCGTCCGGCGCACCCCAGTTGCCCTGGCCGTCGACCAGGGTGTAACGGTAGCTGAAAGGCTGGGCCATCAACACCATGGCTTCGTAGCAGGCCGAATCGCCGTGAGGGTGGAACTTGCCGAGCACGTCACCGACGGTACGCGCCGATTTCTTGTGCTTGGCATCGGCATCGAGCCCCAACTCGCTCATGGCGTAGACGATGCGGCGCTGCACCGGCTTCAGGCCGTCACCGATGTGCGGCAAGGCGCGGTCCATGATCACGTACATGGAATAGTTGAGGTAGGCCTGTTCGGTGAAGTCAGCCAGCGAGCGGCGTTCTACGCCGTCCAGGCTGAGTTCCAGTGAGTCGCTCATGCGGGCCTCGTCATTTCAGGTTCTGGCGCAGCAGCATGGTGCCGCCACGTTGGGTAAATTCAAGTTGTTTCAGGGCACTCATGCCCAGCAATACGGTAGGCCCGTCCAGGCCCGGCACCACGATGGCGCGTACGTCCCGCAGGCGGATCTCACCCAGCTGCAGGCTCGCCAGGCGCGTGCGGTAGCCTTCGGTGCGACCGTTGGCGGTACTGAGCAGCACCGGGCTGCCGCGCTGCAGGTTCAGGTCACGGGCCAAGGCCTCGGGGATCGCCACGTCGGTGGCACCGGTATCGAGCATGAAGTGCACCACCTGGCCGTTGATCGCGCCATCCACCACGAAGTGGCCCTGGCCGTTGCCCAACAGGCGTACCTCGATGAAGCCTTCGCCATGCTCGGACTGCACCTGGGCATTAGGGTTGCGCTGGCTGTCTTCCCACTGGCCAAAAAAGCGCGTGGCTAGGAACAACGCCGCCCCCCAGGCGAGGATCATCAGCACCCTGCCCGCACGCTTGCCCGGCGCCTGGCTCATGGCTTGGCGCTCCAGCCGCCGTCCGGCGCGTCGAAGCGCCAGACGATCGGACGGCTTTCGCCATCGGCGCGGTCACCGTTGTTGTTGTCCAGCCCGACCCAGGCGCCCTTGGCGTCGATCACCAGTGCCTCGGCCAGGCCGAATGGCTGATCGTAGCGGCGCATGGGTTGCAGCGCTTCGGCGGCGAACGACCAGCAGCGCTCGACCTTGCCACTGTCGGCATCACGCCGGCAAACCCGGTAAGCGTTGCGTTCCAGGGTAAAAAGCTTGCCCTCGAACCAGGCCAGGTCGGCAAAGTCGCGAGACAGTGCCCGGGCATCGGGCATCTGCGGCGGTTGCATCTCGACCCCGGCCTCACTCAGCAGGACACAGGTACGCCCGCAGGTCCACACCGATTGCTGGCGCTCGATCGCCACAAGGCCGCGGCGCTCGCGCTCGGCCGCCAGCCACAGGCGGTCGCCTGCCGGGTTGATCGCCAGCCCTTCGAACAAGGCATTGAAGTTCAGCAGCATGCCGCTGGCCCGGGCCTGGCGCACCATGGCCGGGTCGATCTTCAACCAGTCCGGCTGGCCGTCCAGCGGCAGTTGCAGCACTGCGGCGTGCGCTTCGCTGACCAGGTACAGGTTGCCGGCCTGGTCACAGGTGATGCCTTCGAAGTCCAGCTCGCCGCCACGAATGTACGACGCCGCCCAGTTGCGCGACTTCAGGCCCCATGGCAGGCCGCTTTCCGGCACCTGCGGGGGGGTGAAGGTGAGCGGTTGCGCGCGCCAGGTCGGGTTCTGCTGGTCGAAGCGGTAGACGCGGTCGTCGTCACGGTCGGACACACCCCACAGCCCGCCACGACACTGCACCAGGCCGGACAGGTTACCACCGCGCATGCCGTCGATCGGGTGTTCGGCACTGAGCTTCAGCTCGGGCCAGTTGCCCGCCAGGCTCGGCAGGGCAACCAGCGCCAGACACGCAGCCAGGCACAGACGAATCAAACCATGACCTCGGCCAGGTTGCCCTTGGTTTCCAGCCAGCTCTTGCGGTCACCGGCGCGCTTCTTGGCCAGCAGCTTGTCCATCAGCTCGCAGGTGGCCTCAACGTCATCCAGGGTCAGCTGCACCAGGCGCCGGGTGTTCGGGTCCATGGTGGTTTCGCGCAGCTGCGGCGGGTTCATCTCGCCCAGGCCCTTGAAGCGGGTGACTTGTGGCTTGCCGCGTTTCTTCTCGGCCACCAGGCGGTCGAGGATGCCGTCACGCTCGGCTTCGTCGAGGGCGTAGTAGATTTCCTTGCCCAGGTCGATGCGGTACAGCGGCGGCATGGCCACATAGACGTGCCCGGCCTCGACCAGCGCGCGGAAGTGCTGGACGAACAGGGCGCACAGCAGCGTGGCGATGTGCAGGCCGTCGGAGTCGGCGTCGGCGAGGATGCAGACCTTGCCGTAACGCAATTGCGCAAGGTCGGTTGCACCGGGGTCGACGCCAATGGCTACAGCAATGTTGTGCACTTCCTGGCTGGCCAGGACTTCGCCTCCGTCCACTTCCCAGGTGTTGAGGATTTTGCCGCGCAGCGGCAGGATCGCCTGGAACTCCTTGTCCCGCGCCTGTTTGGCAGAGCCACCGGCCGAGTCACCCTCGACCAGGAACAGCTCGGCCCGCATCGGGTCCTGGCCCGCGCAATCGGCCAGCTTGCCGGGCAGTGCCGGGCCCTGGGTAATGCGCTTGCGTTCGACCTTCTTGCTGGCCTTGAGGCGGCGACCGGCGTTGCTGATGGCCAGTTCTGCCAGCTGCATGCCCAGCTCGGGGTGACCGTTGAGCCACAGGCTGAAGGCATCCTTGACCACGCCAGAGACAAAAGCAGCCGCTTCGCGCGATGACAGGCGCTCTTTGGTCTGCCCGGAGAACTGCGGGTCCTGCATCTTCATCGACAGCACGAAGGTGATGCGTTCCCAGACGTCTTCCGGGGCCAGTTTCACCCCGCGCGGCAACAGGTTGCGGAATTCGCAGAACTCGCGCATGGCATCCAGCAGGCCTTGGCGCAGGCCGTTGACGTGGGTCCCGCCCTGGGCGGTGGGGATCAGGTTGACGTAGCTTTCCTGAACGCTGTCGCCGCCTTCGGGGAGCCACAGCAGCGCCCAGTCCACGGCCTCCTTGTTGCCGGCCAGGCTGCCGCAGAACGGCTCTTCAGGCAGGCGCTGGAATTCGTTTACCGAGTCGACCAGGTAGGAGCGCAGGCCGTCCTCGTAATGCCACTCGACCTTCTCGCCGCTGGCCTTGTCCTCGAAGCTGACCAGCAGGCCCGGGCACAGCACGGCCTTGGCCTTGAGCACGTGCTTGAGCCGGCTGATGGAAAACTTGGGCGAATCGAAGTACTTGGGGTCGGGGCTGAAGTACACGCTGGTGCCGGTATTGCGCTTGCCGACCGAGCCGACCACCTCCAGCTCGCTGGCCTTGAAGCCATCGGCGAAGGTCATCTGGTATTCGTTGCCGTCACGCTTGACGCGCACGCGCACCTGGGTCGACAGGGCGTTGACCACCGAGATGCCAACGCCGTGCAGGCCACCGGAGAACTGGTAGTTCTTGTTGGAGAACTTGCCGCCGGCGTGCAGCTTGGTGAGGATCAGCTCGACCCCCGACACGCCCTCTTCCGGGTGGATGTCCACCGGCATGCCGCGGCCATCGTCGCTGACTTCCAGCGAGTGGTCGGCATGCAGGATAACCTGCACCGAACGGGCATGGCCGGCCAGGGCTTCGTCGACACTGTTGTCGATGACTTCCTGGGCCAGGTGGTTGGGGCGGCTGGTGTCGGTGTACATGCCCGGCCGTTTGCGCACCGGGTCAAGGCCCGAGAGGACTTCGATGGCGTCTGCGTTATAGGCGCTAGCGCTGGGATTGGCCATAGGGTCTCGTCGTCAGTCTGGTGAATGCAGGGAAGTCAAAATACAGAAAAATCGAGCGCCGCATACTGCCCGCGGGCGATGCCGGCGAAGGCCAGCAGTGCCGGCAGGCGCTCGGCAAAGCCCTGGAAGCTGTGATCGCCCCCGGCCTGGATGCGCAGGGCACAGGCACGGTAATAGTGCGCGGCATGGCGGTAGTCCAGGGTTTCATCGGCGGTCTGCAGCCACACTTGATAGCGGCTGGCGTCCGCCGGGGCTGGTACTTCCAGCTCGGCCAGGGCCTGCACGTGATCGTGGGTCAGCTCCCAGGTTTCACCGCTGTAGTGATTGCGCTGGGTACCCAGGTAGCCGTCGAAATGCTTGTGCGGCGTTACCGCCGGGTTGACCAGCAGGGCCTTGAGGCCAAAGCGCTCTGCCAGATGAGTGGCATAGTAGCCGCCGAGCGAACTGCCCACCAGTAATGGCGCGCCCAGCTCGGCGATCGCCGCTTCCAGCTGGGCAATGGCCTGCCGCGGGTGATGGTGCAACGCCGGCAGGCGCAGTTGGGCCGACAAGCCCAGCTGCTGCATCACAGCCTCGAGCTGGCGCGCCTTGGTCGAAAGCGGCGAGCTGTTGAAGCCATGGATATAGAGGATGGAACCCGACATGCTGCCCCCGGAGTCTGTGGCTTCGCGCCTGGTGATGCCGGCGCAGGGACGCGCAGTGTATCGCGTTCGCCGGGTTTTGACGCAGTGTCACGGGTTTCGCAACAATTTCTTCCAGAAAGCCGGGGCCGCTGCGCGCCCCATCGCCGGCAAGCCAGCTCCCACACCTACCGCGTTGGCCTCAGGCAGGCAGAACAGGGTCTGAGGCCGGCGCGGCAGATGTGGGAGCTGGCTTGCCGGCGATGGGCTGCGCAGCAGCCCCATTCTTCAATACCCCGGGCTGTCGAAGTCCAGCTTCACCGCAAAATCCAGCGCCCGTTCCACCCCGGTGTCCAGCCGCCCGTCGGCATGCAGGCGCAACCAGCGATACCCAGGCTGCTCCTCGCTCACCTGAAATTCCTCGCTGCGCGCCGCGAACTGGATGCAGGTCGAAGGCGTGGCCAGCAGACGCCGGCCGTTTCGCACTTCATCCCACGGCTGATGCACATGCCCCCACAGCAACGCCCGCACCTGCGGATAACGCTCGACGACAGCGAACATTGCCTGGGCATTGCGCAAGCCGATCGGTGCAATCCAGGCACAGCCGATATCCACAGGCTGATGATGGAAACACACCAGGCAATGCCGCTCGCCCGCCCCCTTGAGGGCCGACTCCAGCGTCGCCAGCTGATCCTCTTGGAGAAAACCGTGCGGCGCCCCGTGCACCGCCGTGTTGAGCATGATGATGCGCCACCCGCCAATATCGGTCACAGCCTGGACCAACTCCGGCGCCACCTGCGCCATGACCTGGGCCTCGTCATGGTTGCCCGGCAGCCAACGGGTGGGCACGCCAAACGGCGCGGTCAGCTCGCGAAATGCTTCATAAGACGCCACGCTGGCATCCTGCGACAGATCGCCAGTGCACAACAGCAGGTCGACAAGCGGTTGCTCGCGGCGCACCTGGGCGACCACATGGCGCAGGCTGTCACGGGTATTGAGGCCCAGCATGCTGCCAGCCGGGTCGGCGAACAGGTGGGCATCGGTCAGTTGCACCACATGCACGGGGCGCGATTGGTCTTGCTGCGGCAACGGCCGTCTCCTCGAACGGATTCAGCAGCAATTATGGCCGTGGAATGCTTGCGAGCAAACACCCGCAAGCCACCCACGTCACAATTCAGCGAACACTTGCCAGTTCGTGCCCGCAGGCCAGGCAGTGGCTCAGCCATTCACCGAGGAACAGGTTGAGCTGGGCCTTTTCATCCGGCTGGTGCATGCCTGCATTGGGATAGGGGTAGATGCTGCGCAGGCGCCGGGCATGTTGGGCGCTGATCACTTCGGCCATGCGTGCATCGTGGTAAACCTGCACTTCCAGATGCGGTACCGGCAACCACGGCAGGCTGTGCTCCTGGCGCACGTGCAAGGTGGTGGTGTACGGGCAGGCCAGCACCACGTCGAGCACCAGCACGCCGAGCATCTGGTCGCCCTGGGTCATGCCGATGCGGCGCGAGCTCTGGGTGGTGCGCATGTCGGGCAACAGGCGCATCAGCCGGGCGTAGTTGGCCTCGCAGGCTGCCTGCAGCCCGACCAGGTCGACTCGATAGCGCTCGCGCAGCAGGTTCACTTCCACATACCTCGTACTTCGTCACGGTTCAGCGCCAGCCATTGCAGGCCGATGATGGTTGCCGCGTTGCAGATGCGCCCATCGCGCACCGCCTGCAGGGCATCCTCGAACGACCACACGCGCACACGGATGTCTTCGCCCTCTTCTTCCAGGCCATGCAGGCCACCGGCACCCTCGCTGCTGCAGCGGCCAAGGAACAGATGGACGTATTCGTCACTGCCGCCGGGCGAGGGGAAATAGCGGGTCATCGGCCACAGGGCACTGAAGGTCAGGCCGGCTTCTTCGTCGGCTTCGCGGTGGGCGACGTCTTCGGGTTGCTCGTCCTTGTCGATCAGGCCGGCGACCATCTCGATCAACCACGGGTTGTCGACCTTGCCCAGGGCACCGACACGGAACTGCTCGATCAGCACCACTTCATCGCGCTGCGGGTCATAAGGCAGCACGCACACCGCGTCATGGCGCACGAACAGTTCGCGGCTGATCTCGCGGCCCATGCCCCCGGCAAAAAGCTCATGGCGCAGGCGCAGCCTGTCGAGCTTGTAGAAGCCCTGGAAGCAATTGGCCCGCTCGATGATCTCGAAGCCCTTGGGCACTGAATTGAACGCGTCTGACATGGAAACCCTCATTACCTCAAATACCGCTTCGCGCCATCCTACTCTGCACGCCTGTCGGTTTCACCCCTTTCTGGCAACCGTTCGCACACTCGTTACAGCACGTCTTCACTCTGTTAGCTTAGTGGCGAACTGAAGGCCGCGCAGACGGTCAAAGGCCGACTTTTCCCTGTTCTGCAAGGATCATCATGACACTTGTCAAACTGACTTCCGTGGCCGTGCTGGCACTCGCCCTTGGCGCCTGCCAAAGCCTGTTCACGCCAAGCCACCGGGCCCCGCTGGAGGTCAAGCGCGACGCCTGGGAGCATGTCAAACCTGGCTGCAGCGAGAGCGACTGCCCGCTGGTGAACATCGACATGATCCATTTCCCGGCCCTGCCCAAACTTGATGGCATCGTCGAAAAGCGCCTGCTGCAGCTGACCGAAGACAATCAGCATGGCACCGCGCCAAGCACCCTGCAGGCCTATGAACAGCAATACCTGGCCAGTGCCGACAAACGTAACAGCAGCTACCTGCAAGCCAAGGTACGCGAACAGCATGACGGGCTGGTGATCATCGAGTTGTCCAGCTACCTGGACAGCGGCGGCGCCCACGGCATGCCCGGGCGTGGCTTCATCAACTATTCGCGCAAGCTGGACAAGGTATTGACCTTGCAGGACATGCTGGTGCCAGGCCAGGAGGACACCTTCTGGAAAACCGTCGAGGAGTCGCACCGCGCCTGGCTGATCAGTGTAGGCATGGACAAGGACGCCGAGTTCGTCAAGACCTGGCCATTCAAGCAGTCGCCGCACGTCGCCCTGACGTACGGCGCGGTGGTGGTCAAGTACGAGGTCTATGCTATCGCGCCCTACTCCATGGGCCACGTGGAGCTGAAAATCCCCTACCCGCGCCTGAACGGCGTGCTCAAGCCTGAGCTGTTTCCCGGCCGCGGCTGAAGCTCAGCAGCCCGTGCAGTAGCCCTGCCAGCACCAATGCCGGCAGGGTCGCCCCCAGGTCAGGTGCCTGCGCGGCGATCACATGGTAAGCCACAACGCCCACCGCCCAGGCCAGCAGCGCCTGCCAGTGCAAGCCACCCACCTGTGCCGGCAGGCGGCGGCGACGGACCACGTAATGGTCCATCAGCACTACGCCGAACAACGGCGCGAACACCGACCCGATCAGCAGCAGGAAATTCTCGTACTGTGCCAGTGGCGCCAGCAAGGCAATCAGGGTGCACAGCACGCCGAGGGCCAGCGCCAGGTGCTCGACCTTCAGCGGCAACAGCACACCGGTGGAAACCGCTGCCGAATGGATATCGGCAAAGGCCTTTTCCGACTCGTCGAGCAGGATAAGCAGCAGCGGAATGCCCATGCCGGCGCCCGCCAGTGCCAGCAGCAAGGCATTGACCTCGCCATTGGCGGCAAAGGCCAGGGTGTAGGCCACACCCAGGCTCATCAGCCAGGTGTTGCCGATGAAATAGCCGATCACCGTGCCGCCGAACACATGCTTGCCGTTGCGGGCGAAACGCGAGTAGTCGGCGATCAGCGGTAGCCAGGACAGCGGCATGGCGATGACGATGTCGAAGCCCACGGCCAGCGACATCGAACCGTCCCCCGCACGGCTCCACAACTGCGCCAGGTCGGCCTTGGCGAACAGGTTCCAGGTCAGCCACAGGCAAGCGCCCAGCAGCACCCAGATGCCCCAGGCCCGCAGCACCTTGCGCACAAACGCCAGCGGGCCGCTGACCGCCAACAGGGTGGCCAGGGCGCCGAAGCACAGGGTCCAGAGCATCGGGCTGTTCCAGGCGCTTTCTGCGCCGAACGCGCGCGCACCCAGCAGGCTGGCGGCATCGCGCATGACAATGATCTCGAACGCGCCCCAGCCCACCAGTTGCAGCAGGTTGAGCAGCGCCGGCAGGCGCGCGCCATGGCCGCCCAGGCTGAGTTTCAGGGTTCCCATGGCAGAAAGGCCAGTATCGCTGCCGATGACGCCGGCGGCGCCCAGCAGCAGCACGCCGACACCAGTACCCAGAGCGATGGCCAGCACTGCGCCGGCGAGGCCAAGGCCCGGCGCCAGCATGGCGCCGACCTGCAGCACCATCAGGCCGATGCCCAGGGAGAACCATAGCGAGAACAGGTCGCGGGCGCCGAAGATGCGCTGGTGGGTGGGGACCGGGTGGTCGGGGGAAAACTGGCTAGGCGTGGTCATGCTTGTTGATACTCGGCAAAGTATTGGAATGTACGCGGTCGCTGTAGGAGCGGCCTTGTCTCGCGAAAGGGCCGCAGAGCGGCCCCAGGTTTTCAGCTTCACAGCTGAAATTGCCGGGGCCGCTTCGCAGCCCATCGCGACACAAGGCCGCTCCTACAAGGGGCAGCGCAGCGGTTTAGACTTTGTGGTACAGCTGGCTGCCTGTCTGGCGGAACCGCTCGGCCTGCTCGCGCATGCCTTGCTCGGCCGTGACGTCGACGGCTTCGATCTTGGCGGCGTACTCACGGACTTCCTGGGTGATCTTCATCGAGCAGAACTTCGGCCCGCACATCGAGCAGAAGTGCGCGACCTTGGCCGATTCCTTCGGCAAGGTTTCGTCGTGGAAGGCACGCGCGGTGTCCGGGTCCAGGCCCAGGTTGAACTGGTCTTCCCAACGGAATTCGAAACGCGCCTTGGATAAGGCGTTATCGCGAATCTGCGCGCCCGGGTGGCCCTTGGCAAGGTCGGCGGCATGTGCAGCGATCTTGTAGGTGATGATGCCGGTCTTGACGTCGTCCTTGTTCGGCAGGCCCAGGTGCTCCTTGGGCGTGACGTAGCACAGCATGGCGCAACCGAACCAGCCGATCATCGCCGCACCAATGCCCGAGGTGATGTGGTCATAGCCCGGGGCGATGTCGGTGGTCAGCGGGCCGAGGGTGTAGAACGGCGCCTCGTCGCAGCACTCCAGCTGCTTGTCCATGTTCTCCTTGATCAGCTGCATCGGCACGTGGCCGGGGCCTTCGATCATGCACTGCACATCGTGCTTCCAGGCGATCTTGGTCAGCTCGCCGAGGGTTTCCAGCTCGCCGAACTGTGCGGCGTCGTTGGCGTCGGCAATCGAGCCAGGGCGCAGGCCGTCGCCCAGCGAGAAGCTGACGTCGTAGGCCTTCATGATTTCGCAGATTTCGTCGAAGTGGGTGTACAGGAAGTTTTCCTTGTGGTGCGCCAGGCACCACTTGGCCATGATCGAGCCACCACGGCTGACGATGCCGGTGACGCGCTTGGCGGTCAGCGGCACATAGCGCAGCAACACACCAGCGTGGATGGTGAAGTAGTCCACGCCCTGCTCGGCCTGCTCGATCAGGGTGTCGCGGAACAGCTCCCAGGTCAGGTCCTCGGCCACACCGTTGACTTTTTCCAGGGCCTGGTAGATCGGCACCGTACCGATCGGCACCGGCGAGTTGCGGATGATCCATTCGCGGGTTTCATGGATATGCTTGCCGGTGGACAAGTCCATGACCGTGTCCGAACCCCAGCGGATGCCCCAGGTCAGCTTGGCCACTTCTTCCTCGATCGAGGAGCCCAGGGCGCTGTTGCCGATATTGCCGTTGATCTTCACCAGGAAGTTGCGGCCGATGATCATCGGCTCCACTTCCGGGTGGTTGATGTTGGCCGGGATGATCGCCCGACCACGGGCGATTTCCTCACGCACGAATTCGGCGGTGATTTCTTTCGCAATGTTGGCACCGAAGCTGTGGCCGGCATGCTGATCGTTCAGCAGGCCTGCGGCGCGGGCCTCCTGCAGCTTCATGTTTTCACGGATGGCCACGTATTCCATCTCGGCGGTGATGATGCCCTGACGGGCATAGTGCATCTGCGAGACGTTGGCACCGGCCTTCGCGCGGCGCGGGTTGCGCACATGGGCGAAGCGCAGCTTGGCCAGGTCGGCATCGTTCAGGCGCTGCTGGCCAAAGTCGGAGCTCAGGCCGCCCAGGCGCTCGGTGTCCCCGCGGTCGTCGATCCAGGCCGAACGCACGTCGGCCAGGCCCTTGCGCACGTCGATGATCACATCAGGGTCGGTGTACGGGCCGGACGTGTCGTAGACCAGCACCGGGGCGTTGGTCTCGCCACCGAAATCGGTCGGCGTATCGTCCAGGCTGATTTCGCGCATGGGTACGCGAATGTCCGGGCGCGAGCCTTCGACATAGACCTTGCGCGAACGCGGGAACGGTTGCACGGATTGCTGATCGACTTGTGCCGATTCGCTGAGGTTGATCGCTTTTTCTTGTTTGCTCATCACAGGCTCTCCAGACGGCTTCCTAGCAGTGGAATGTCGGGGATGAACCTGAAAGACGCGGACGCAGCCCTTGACGGGTGCAGTGCCGGATATGGGGGTGCCTGAAAGCTGCATGCAGCTGTGACAATCCCGGACCTGGCACAAGAGGCTCCCCGGGAAGGCGAGCAATCTTGTTCCCTACGCAGGCGCTAACCTGATCAGGTTCAACGGGATCCGCACCTCTGCGATCTCAGCCTTTGATTCAAGGCACCCCGACAAGAACACGCGCAGTCTAGACTGGAGTGGTCGGCAAAGCCAAGCGGGTAAATGCGCGGATGATGAAAGGCGTACCGAGCGATTGTTGCCGGGGGCGCATGGCACTACACTGGCGCATCGCTCGATACTCAACAGTTCAGTAATTAAATTTCGTACAAGGATTGCCTCTATGCTGCGCAAACTCTCACTGGCGATAGCCGTGTCTTGTGCGTCCAACGGAGTGGCCTGGGCAGCGGACGTGCCCCAAACGGTGAAGACCGACCTGGTCAGCGTCTACCAGGAGGCGGTGGACAACAACGCCGACCTGGCCGCCGCCCGCGCCGACTATGGCGCACGCCGCGAAGTGGTGCCGCAGGCCCGCGCCGGTTTGCTGCCCAACCTGTCGGCCGGTGCCGAAATGATGAACACCCGCACCAAGCTGGACGAACCGTCGATCACCTCCAACCGCAGCGGCAATTCCTGGAGCGCTACCCTGGCCCAGCCTATCTTCCGCGCCGATCGCTGGTTCCAGTTGCAGGCTGCCGAAGCCGTCAACGAACAGGCGGCGCTGGAGCTGTCGGCCACCGAGCAGAACCTGATCCTGCAGACCGCGCAGAACTACTTCGCCGTGCTCCGCGCCCAGGACAACCTGGCCGCGACCAAGGCTGAAGAAGCGGCCTTCAAGCGCCAGCTGGACCAGTCGAACGAGCGTTTCGATGTGGGCCTGTCGGACAAGACCGATGTGCTGCAATCGCAGGCCAGCTACGACACGGCACGCGCCAACCGGATCATTGCCGAGCGCCAGGTGCAGGATGCCTTCGAAGCACTGGTGACCCTGACCAACCGTGAGTATTCGTCGATCCAGGGCGTGGTGCATACTTTGCCGATCCGGGTGCCTACGCCCAACGACGCCAAGGCCTGGGTCGAAACTGCCGGGCGCCAGAACCTCAACCTGCTGGCGACCAACTACGCCGTTTCTGCCGCCGAAGAGACCCTGCGCCAGCGCAAGGCCGGCCACGCGCCAACCCTGGACGCAGTCGCCAAGTACCAGAAGGGTGACAACGACAGCCTCGGCTTCACCAACCCGTCGCAGCTGGGGGTGCGCTACAGCGGCGATGTCGAGCAGACCAGTGTCGGCCTGCAGTTGAATATCCCGATATACAGCGGTGGCCTGACCAGTTCCCAGGTTCGCGAGGCCTACCAGCGCCTGAGCCAGAGCGAGCAACAGCGCGAGAGCCTGCGCCGCCAGGTGGTGGAAAACACCCGCAACCTGCACCGCGCGGTGAACACCGACGTGGAGCAGGTGCAGGCACGCAAACAGTCGATCATTTCCAACCAGAGCGCACTGGAAGCCACTGAAATCGGCTATCAGGTGGGTACACGCAACATCGTCGACGTGCTCGATGCACAGCGCCAGCTTTACACCTCGGTGAGGGATTACAACAACAGCCGCTATGACTACATTCTCGACAACCTGAGCCTGAAGCAGGCGGCCGGCACACTGAGCCCGCAGGACTTGCAGGACCTGGGGCGGTACCTGAAGGCCGACTACAACCCCGACAAGGACTTCTTGCCGCCGGACCTGGCCGCGGCAGCGGCAAAGAATTTTGAACGCAGGCCGTGACCGGGCGGGCACGGGCCGTACAGGCCCGTGCCGTCATGGCATCAATTGTCTATAGAAACGCAACGTAACTTAGAGAATCTGTAGTCATTGCCAACGCTCGCGGGATTGGAATTGCTGATATCAACGCGCAGCTCTTCTCCCCGCGCCTCGAAGATCCCCCGGTACTCGCGCCAGTCTTGATGATTGAGCCATGTTTCGTCGATTATGAATTCCATGCCATTGCTCACTGATAGACGCGCCTCGTTGATAGCGTTGTTTGATTTTACGCGCATCGTGAACTCGAACTTCACGCCAGATGCAAGGCCACGATAAATTTTTGACAGAATGATTCCGTGATGGGTGAAATTTGGATGAGTCGGAAAGTTTAGTACATAACCCTCGCCATTTTCCTGGACTAGATCTACCCGATCAGTTGTCTCAGGATTCAGCTGCCATCCATTGTAATTCTTATCGACAAAGTCGGTAGTATCGTCAAATACCTCATAGACACTTAAATCATCAATTAACAACCCTGCTGCGCGGAAAGTGGGTTTGTTCCTGCCGGACAGCCCAATTTTCTGATTAACAGCCGACTGGGTTAATCCCACCCACATGAGCAATCTATCCCACCAGGAAGGAGTGGATGCGATAAAAGGCCATGCCAAGGCCTGCCAACTTACCGAGTTCACCTCCTGTTCTATACCACCCTGTGTAAGAACAGTAACGGTTGCTACCTTGAGCTTACCCAACCGCGCCTTGGCACGGAGTTCGTACTTGGCGCCAGGTTTCAACGCATAGCTTTTCCTGATCAGCCCTCCCAAAAAATTGCTTGGCTCGTCGAAGCCCAACCCATATTGTTTGTCAGGCAGAGCAATGCGAGTGAGCTTGAGCCCATTCGTTTCTCGCTCCCAGCCGTTCCAGTCATCGGTATCAAAATCCGTCCGATCGACCTCCTGCTCGGGGCCATCAGTGCAATACAGATTCAGGTCGTCCAGCACAAAGTTGCCACCACTGACACTTGAATAGGCTTCGTACTCATAGCGAAGTTCGACGGTGTGGATTTGTTTGCTGGCCTTGAATCTCAGCACGAATCGCTGCCATTCATCGCGCTCGATTTCCCAACGATCGTACGCGACCCCATCAATACAGAAGTGCACGTGCTGGCTGCCTGTGCCCACTTCCTTGCCGCGACTCAGACGTACGCACAATACATAGTCTTTTCCTGGCTGTAGCCTGCCGAAAACCTTGCTCAGCAGTACCCGCGACGCCTCGCTGCTGTCCGGCACCGTGTAGTTGAGATAGAAACCGCCCTCATCGGCAACCAGCCCCAACTGCTCATCGCCAAGGTCCGTCTGCCAACCATTCCAGTTCGCGCTATTGAAGTCCGTATGATCGTGGAACATTGGCGCAGCCTCCATCACCAGGGGAGGCTTAACGCTAGAGCAAACGCAGGTGCGCGAAAACTGGCAAAAATATCAGGTCAGATAACGGCCAAGCCCTGTCAACAACCGCTCCAGCGCCCCTTGGTTGGCACGCATCACCGCCCTGCCCGCCTCGCCCATGCGCTGAGCATCCTGTGGCAACTCCACCAGGCGGCGCACAGCCCCGGCCAACCCGTCAGCATCGTCCACCTGCTGCAACGCCCCCGCCT
>NZ_JABMCN010000096.1 GCF_013179515.1 Pseudomonas sp. CM27 | reverse complement strand
CCCCGGACAACAAGACCTTGTTCGTTAACATTCAGCACCCGGGGAACTGGCCGTATACCGACAAGGCTACCGATGCTACGCCAGCTGGGGCCACGGTGCGGCCGCGGGCTTCGACGGTGGTGATACAGCGGGATGATGGTGGGGAGATCGGCACGGCCTGATTTACCAGGCCGCCATTCAGTGGTCGACCGGATTCGAACACCGGTCGTCCATGACCGATCTGGGTAGATTTCCTGATTCAACCCCGCAATCCGGAGCACTAGCGTTGTTGCTCACAAAGCGTATCGAGAGAATGCCCGGATGAGCCGAGACACCACTGATAACCACGACAGAAATCCCAGCCGCAATCCTTCCCTACACGATGTTACCGACGCCTGTTTGATCAAGAATCAAAGAATCCCTGCCGGCGACACAGCTGCCGCCATGGTTGTCGCCATGGGCAAGGGCAGCTGCCTGCGCCAGCCTGACGCCCCTGAGCTAACGGTGCGACCTGCGCCCACCCTGGGCTTCGAATCCATCAACGGCTCGCGTACCGACGGTTGCAGCGTCCCGCCGGGATACACCGCCCATGTTCTGGCGCCCTGGGGCACGCCGCTCAATGAGTTATCACGCCCATGGCGGCAGGATGGCAGCAACACATCCGTCGACCAGGCCAATGCGATGGGCATGCACCACGACGGCATGCACTTTTTTCCCCTCGACGGCAGCTCCAGTGACGGCCTGCTTGCGATCAACTTCGAATTCATCGACCCCCAAGCCTTGCACCCGAATGGCCCGACCACCGACGCTAGTGCAAACCGCCCGCCCGAGGAAGTTCGCAAGGAGATCAACGCCCACGGAGCTGGCGTGGTCCGCGTTAAAAAAGTCGCTGGCCGTTGGCAAGTGGTTGAGAACGACCCGCTCAACCGCCGCTTTACAAGCGCCACAGTTATGGAGCTCGCCGGCCCCCTGCGTGGCACCGACCATGTTAAGACCAGATTTTCGCCCACAGGCACTCATTGTCGGGGCACCAATAACAACTGCGGCAACGGCTACACCCCCTGGGGCACTTACCTGAGCGGTGAAGAGAATTGGCCACGCTATTTCGTCAATAAAGCCACGCTGCCAAGCGATCAGGCACGCCTTGGGGTGCGCGCCACGAATAGTGAATACAGCTGGGAGAGTGCTGCCGGTGCCCCTTGTGAAGTAGATGACGAGTTTGCCCGTTTCGACGTTACCCCGACCGGTCCCAGCGCCACCGATGACTACCGCAACGAAGCCAGCACCTACGGTTATATTGTCGAGATCGACCCGTTCAGCGCTACTACCCGCGCCGTGAAACGTACTGCCATGGGCCGCTTTCGACATGAAGGCTGCGGCCCCGGCCGGGCTGTAGCCGGCAAACCGCTGGTCTGGTACATGGGCGACGACTCCAATAATGAATATTTGTACAAATTCGTTTCTGACGCCCTTTGGGACGCAGACGATGCCAACCCGGCTGATCGCCTGGCTACCGGAGACAAATACCTGGACAGCGGCAGTTTGTACGCCGCCCGTTTCGATGCTGACGGCAAGGGTGAATGGCTATTGCTGGACGTCGGCACGGCGACTACGGACGGGAGCACCTTGGGTGCCCTGTATGGTGACCTGCCAGGCATCCTGCTCAATACCCGCGGTGCCGGTGATGCCGTGGGCGCGACGCCAATGGACCGGCCGGAATGGACCGCTGTGAACCCGCTGAATGGCGATGCTTACGTGACGCTGACCAATAACAAGGTGCGTCCGCCGGAAAAAGTCGACGCAGCCAACCCTCGCGGCCCCAACCGCCACGGCCAGATCATTCGCTGGCGAGAGTGTGAAGGCCAGCCAACCTTCAGTTGGGACATTTTCGTATTCGGGGCCAATGCGGCGGGCACGACTGACATCAATCGTTCGGGCCTGACCGAGGCCAATCAGTTTGCCTGCCCTGACGGCATGAAATTCGATAGTCGCGGTGTGCTGTGGTTCGAGACGGATAGCCGCGAGAGCACAGTCACCGAATACACCAACGATCAGTTACTGGCAGTAATTCCCACTCATCTGATTGACACGCATGGCATGCAGGTCCCGGTGAATGCCAAGAACCAGGTAGATCTACGGCGCTTTTTTGTTGGGCCTAACGGCTGTGAAGTAACTGGCATCGCGTTCACGCCTGACAATAAAACGATTTTCGTCAACATTTCGCACCCCGATAACTGGCCCAGCAGCGAAATCGCAACTGACATCCCCCCAGCTGGGGTCAAAGTGCGGCCACGGTCCTCGACTGTGGTGATTCAGCGAGAAGATGGTGGGGAGATCGGTACTGCCTGATCGACCTGTGCGCGGGGGGGGCGCTTTGCGGCTCTTTTCGGGGCAAGGCCTTGACTGGGATTGCCCGCGAACAGGCCGCAAAGCAGCCCCGCCCCCTACCAACCCATCGGCTCCCTGCTGCGAACCCGCACCTGCTGCGCCGGCACCCGTGCATGCCATTGCACCACCCCGAGCGCTTCGACCTGGAACTCGCTGCGAATCACCCGCCCCTCCTCCTCGAACGACAGCTGCAACAGAAAATGCCCGCTGTTGAGCAACAAGCCTTCGCTCAACCGTTCAAACGTTTCATCATCCACCGCCCCCAGCGCCTGGCGCAGCGCTGCGGCATCCACATAGCCCGACGCCGGCCGGCCACTGACGATGCGGCTGAGCAATGAACGCGAGTAGCGCCCTTCGTACAGCGCGTCCAGCAGTGGCAGATGCTCCAGCCCCAGGGCATTGGCATTCAGCCGCCAGCCGCTGGTCTGCGGCAAAGCACACAGCATCGGGTAACGGGCCTGGCGAGTAGCATCCGGCTCCAGCAACAGGTTCAGTTCGCTGGTGTCGAGCATCGGCTGGTTGGCCGCCAGCCGCGGCGGTTGCTGGCGCAGGTACTGGGCACTCTCGGCGCCTTGCAGGCGGGCGTCGCTGTCGGGGTCAAGCCAGTCGGCCAGGGCATCGACCAGGCGCTCGGCGGCCATGGTGTCACCCAGCAGGTAACGCAACTGCCGTTCGGCGCGTTCCCCGTCGGCGCCCAGCAGCGCGTTGACGTTGAAGCAGGTGTGCTGGTCGCGCACCCGCAGCTGCGCCTGACCGGCGCCAAAATCATAGTTCAGCGGTTGCCCGCGCAACGCCTGCCAGAACAGCGGGCTAAGCCGCCAGGCAGGGTCACGCAGCGCCTGCCCGGCATAGGCAAGGCCAGCCTGCTCCATGGCCCGGGCCTGCACCCGCTGGTGCAACAGGCGCACCTCGTCGACCTGCCGTCGGCCATCCTCCACCAGCCATGCCATGCCCGCCGCCAGCATCGCCAATACCACCATCACCATCAGCAGGGCCGCGCCCCGCTGTTTCCTGCCTCCCATGCGTGCGTGCCTCGCGTGCCGGATAAAAACGCCAGTCAACACGCGGCGTGTTGCAGCTAGATGGCAATGCCCGTTCGTCATGTTCACGTCATCTGGACGAGGCAGGATTAGCCTTCCTTTTCATGGCCTTACAGGAGTAGTCGCAATGGGTGGTATTGGAATCTGGCAACTGGTGATCGTACTGCTGATCGTATTCCTGCTGTTTGGTACCAAACGCCTGAAGGGCCTGGGTAGCGATGTGGGCGAGGCGATCCAGGGTTTTCGCAAATCCATGGGTGGTGACACGGATGCCAACGCCCGCGGCCAGGCACACGTGCAGCAACAGTGCCCACTGACCGGGCAGTCCACACAACCCTCGCAAACGGACCGGCAGGCCTGATGTTCGAGGTCGGCTTCAGCGAGTTGCTGCTGGTGGGCATTGTCGCGTTGCTGGTGTTGGGCCCGGAGCGCCTGCCGGTGGCCGCGCGCACGCTTGGCCGCGGCCTGGGCCAGGCGCGCCGGGCCATGCACGCCTTGCGCACGCAGGTGGAGCGCGAGATTGAGCTGCCAGAGCTGGACAGCGCGCCTTTGCAGCGCCTGGAACACGAGATTCGCCAAGGCATCAGCCTGAATACGCAGCCAGCCGGTGCGGTGGCCACGGCTGCAGAGCCCAAGGAAAACGCCTCATGACTATTGCCACGGGGCCGGCGGCCAGCATGCCGCTGACCGAACACCTGCGCGACCTGCGCAAACGCCTGGTGCGCTGCCTGGCGCTGGTGGCGCTGGTATTCGCCGGCCTGTTCCCCTTTGCCCAGGCGCTGTACACGTTCATTTCCGAGCCGCTGCGGCGTTTTTTGCCGGAAGGCGCGAGCATGATCGCGACCAGCGTCACTTCGCCGTTCCTGACGCCGTTCAAGCTGACGGCGATGTGCGCGCTGTTCGTCGCCATGCCGCTGTTGCTGCACCAGGCCTGGGGCTTTCTGGCACCGGGTCTGTACCAGCGCGAACGGCGCATCGTGCTGCCGCTGCTGTTATCGAGCATCTTGCTGTTCTATGGCGGCATGGCATTCGCGTTCTTCCTGGTATTCCCGATGATGTTCGGCTTCTTCGCCAGCGTGACACCGGACGGCGTAGCGATGATGACCGACATCAGCCAGTACCTGGACTTCATCCTGGCGCTGTTCCTGGCTTTCGGCCTGGCGTTCGAGATTCCGGTAGCGACGTTTATCGTGGTCTGGATGGGGTTGGCCGATGTAGCCACGTTGCGGCGCAGCAGGCCCTACGTGATCGTGGGCTGCTTTGTGGTGGGGATGATACTTACGCCGCCGGATGTGTTTTCACAGACAATGCTGGCGGTGCCGATGTGGGTGCTGTTCGAGGTGGGGTTGCTGGCTTGTGCCTGGTTGAAGCGGCCTGAGCCCGGCAAGGAGATTGTGGCTGGATCATAGGGCCCTTTCGCGGGTGAACCCGCTCCTACAGAGACCTCACAAGTTTCAAACCGTGTGAAGTACCTGTGGGAGCGGGTTCACCCGCGAAGGCCGTGATGCGGTCTAGAACTCGCCGAGCCGCCAGACTTCATAGGCTGGCGTCTCGTACGGGTGGCTCTGCTTGAGCGCAGCGACGACCTGGGCTACCCGCTCGTCATCCACCACCAGCTCCACCTTCCACTCCTCCACCACCTCGACCTGACCGGTTTGCCCGAGGTACGGCTGGCTGCCGTGCAACGGGCGAAACTGGCCCTGGCCCAGGGTTTGCCAGGCGCAGTGGTCATAGTCACCGATGCGCCCGCCGCCAGCGGCGAACACAGCGGCCTTGACCACTTCAACATGGCTGGCCGGGACGAAGAAGGCGAGCTTGTACACGCCTTAGTTCACCCACACCCGCGCGTTGCGGAACATGCGCATCAGTGCGGCATCTTCCTGCCACTCATCCGGGCGCCAGGAGTTCTGCACGGCACGGAACATACGCTCCGGGTGCGGCATCATGATGGTCACGCGGCCGTCGCGGCTGGTCAGGCCGGTGATACCACGCGGCGAGCCGTTGGGGTTGGCCGGGTAGGCTTCGGTGACCTTGCCATGATTGTCGACGTAGCGCAGGGCCACGCAGCCAGAGACATCGGCTTCCAGCAGTGCTTCTTCGCTGGCGAACTCGGCATGGCCTTCGCCGTGGGCGATGGCGATCGGCATGCGCGAACCGGCCATGCCCTGCAGGAAGATCGAGTTGGACTTCTGCACTTCGACCATGGCCACGCGCGCCTCGAACTGCTCCGAGCGGTTGCGCACGAAGTGCGGCCAGTACTCGGTGCCCGGGATCAGCTCGTGCAGGTTGGACATCATCTGGCAACCGTTGCACACGCCCAGGGCGAAGCTGTCGGTACGCTCGAAGAAGGCCTGGAAAGCGTCGCGGGCGCGGCTGTTGAACAGCGCCGACTTGGCCCAGCCCTCACCAGCGCCCAGCACGTCACCGTACGAGAAGCCACCGCAGGCCACCAGGCCCTTGAAGGCATCGAAGTCGACACGACCGGCGAGGATATCGCTCATGTGCACATCGATGGCAGCGAAGCCGGCGCGGTCGAAGGCAGCAGCCATCTCGACCTGGCCGTTGACGCCCTGCTCACGCAGAATTGCCACTTGCGGGCGCACGCCTTTCTTGATGTACGGCGCAGCGATGTCGTCGTTGACGTCGAAGCCCAGCTTCACCGACAGGCCAGGGTTGTCTTCCTCGAGCAGCAGGTCGAATTCCTGGTCGGCGCAGTCGGCGTTGTCGCGCAGGCGCTGGATCTGGTAGCTGGTTTCGGCCCACTGGCGTTGCAGCATGCGGCGGTCGTCGTCGAACAGCACTTCGCCGTTCAGGCTGATGGACACTTCAGCGTTGTTGACCGGCTTGCCGATCACTGCGACGCACTCTTCGCCCAGGCCAGCGGCGCTGAACTGTGCCAGCACGTCCGGGGTGGCATCCTGGCGAACCTGGATGACCGCGCCCAGCTCTTCGTTGAAGAGGATGGCCGGCACTTCGACACGGTTGTCGGTGAGCGGATCGAGTTGCAGGTCGAGGCCGCAGTGGCCGGCAAAGGCCATTTCCATCACTGTGGTCACCAGGCCACCGTCGGAACGGTCGTGGTAGGCCAGCAGGTGGCCGTCGGCGTTCAGGCCCTGGATCACGGCAAAGAATGCCTTGAGGTCTTCGGCGTCATCGACGTCCGGTGCCTGGGCAGCGATCTTGCCGTAGGTCTGGGCCAGGATCGAGGCGCCCATGCGGTTCTTGCCACGGCCCAGGTCGATCAGGATCAGGTCGGTCTCGCCCTTGTCCATGCGCAGTTGCGGGGTCAGGGTCTTGCGGATGTCGGTGACCGGGGCAAAGCCGGTGATGATCAGTGACATCGGCGAGGTGACGCTCTTCTCGCCGCCCTCATCGCTCCACTGGGTCTTCATCGACATCGAGTCTTTGCCGACCGGAATGGTGATGCCCAGTTCCGGGCACAGCTCCATGCCAACGGCCTTGACCGTGTCGTACAGGCGCGCGTCTTCACCCGGGTGGCCGGCAGCGGACATCCAGTTGGCCGACAGCTTGATGTCGGACAACTTTTCGATCTGCGCAGCGGCCAGGTTGGTGATGGTTTCGCCGATAGCCATGCGCCCGGACGCCGGGGCATCCAGCAGCGCCAGCGGGGTGCGCTCGCCCATGGCCATGGCTTCGCCGGTGTAGACGTCGAAGCTGGTGGCGGTGACGGCACAGTCGGCCACCGGAACCTGCCACGGGCCGACCATCTGGTCGCGGGCAACCAGGCCGGTGATGGTGCGGTCGCCGATGGTGATCAGGAAGCTCTTGCTGGCTACCGCCGGGTGGTTCAGCACGCGCTGGACGGCGCTGTCCAGGTCCAGCTCGCTCGGGTCGAAGTCATCGCCCAGTTCGGCTTCACGGGTAACCGAACGGTGCATGCGTGGCGGCTTGCCCAGCAGCACGTCGAGCGGCATGTCCACCGGCGTGTTGCCGAAGTGGCTGTCGCTTACGGTCAGGTGCGGCTCTTCAGTGGCTTCGCCGACCACGGCGAACGGGCAACGCTCACGTTCGCAGATGGCCTGGAAGCGCTCGAAGTCGACGGCGCTGACCGCCAGCACGTAGCGCTCCTGCGATTCGTTGCTCCAGATTTCGTGCGGGGCCATGCCCGGCTCGTCGTTGGGCACGTTGCGCAGTTCGAAGCGGCCACCACGGCCACCGTCGTTGACCAGTTCCGGGAAGGCGTTGGAGATACCACCGGCACCGACGTCGTGGATGAAGGCGATCGGGTTGTTGTCGCCCAGCTGCCAGCAACGGTCGATGACCTCTTGGCAACGGCGTTCCATTTCCGGGTTTTCGCGCTGTACCGAGGCGAAGTCCAGGTCAGCCGAGCTGGCACCGGTAGCTACCGACGAAGCAGCGCCGCCGCCCAGGCCGATCAGCATGGCCGGGCCGCCGAGCACGATCAGCTTGGCGCCCACGGTGATCTCGGCTTTTTGCACGTGCTCTTCACGGATGTTGCCCATGCCGCCGGCAAGCATGATCGGCTTGTGGTAGCCGCGCACTTCTTCACCGTGCGGGGTGCTGATCGCCTGCTCGAAGGTACGGAAATAGCCGGTCAGCGCCGGGCGGCCGAATTCGTTGTTGAACGCGGCGCCGCCCAGAGGGCCTTCGATCATGATATCGAGGGCGTCGACGATACGCTCTGGCTTGCCGTAGGCCTGCTCCCACGGCTGTTCGAAGCCAGGGATGCGCAGGTTGGACACGGTGAAGCCGGTCAGGCCAGCCTTCGGCTTGGCGCCGCGGCCGGTAGCACCTTCGTCACGAATTTCGCCGCCGGAGCCGGTGGAGGCGCCGGAGAACGGAGCGATGGCGGTCGGGTGGTTGTGCGTCTCGACCTTCATCAGGATGTGCACCGGCTCCGTCACCGCGCCGTACTGGCGGGTTTCAGGGTTCGGGAAGAACCGGCCGGCAACATTGCCGACGATGACCGAGGCGTTGTCCTTGTACGCAGACAGCACACCTTCGCTGTGCATCTGGTAGGTGTTCTTGATCATGCCGAACAGGCTTTTTTCCTGGCCCTGGCCGTCAATGTCCCAACTGGCGTTGAAGATCTTGTGGCGGCAGTGTTCGGAGTTGGCCTGGGCGAACATCATCAGTTCGATGTCGTTCGGGTTGCGCTTTAGGCCCTGGAAGGCATTGACCAGGTAGTCGATCTCGTCTTCGGCCAGGGCCAGGCCCAGGTCGATGTTGGCCTTGGCCAGGGCATCGCGGCCACCGGCCAGGATGTCTACCGAGGTCATCGGCTTGGGCTGGGCGTGGCTGAACATGTCAGCGGCCTGCTCCAGCTGGCCGAGCACGCGCTGGGTCATGCGGTCGTGCAGTTCGGCGGCGATCAGTTGGGCATCAGCGTCGCTCAGGTTGCCGGCGACGTAATAGGCGATACCACGCTCCAGGCGCTGGATCGACTGCAGGCCGCAGTTGTGGGCGATGTCGCTGGCCTTGCTGGCCCACGGCGAAATGGTGCCCAGACGCGGCACGACCAGGAACAGGCGGCCAGTCGGCTCTTGTACCGGCACGCTCGGGCCGTACTTGAGCAGACGGCCCAGCACCTGCTGCTGGTCGGCGGTCAGCTCGCCGTCGACGTCGGCGAAATGGGCAAATTCGGCATACAAACCAGTAACAGCGGGGACTTTCTGGCTCAGTTGCTCGAGTAATTTACCGTGGCGAAAGGCAGAAAGGGCAGGAGCGCCGCGCAGGATCAACATCGTCGGGACAGCCTCAGGAAGGGGTGTGCTTAGAGGCCGTGCATTCTAGCCTAATTCGTTGGCTTTCGGCACCCGCTCTAAGCCATGGCTGCCGGGCGGTGGAACCGGACTTCCGGGTCAAAAATTCCACCTGTTCTCCACGCGCCCTGTAGGAGCGGCCCATCGCGACGCAAGGCCGCTCCTACAGAGGATCAGGCCGCCACTGCACAGAATGTGCTACCAGACAAGCAAACCGTTGTCGAGATATGGCAGCGCCAGTCCTTTGCGTATACTGCAACCTATGTTCGCCCACACTGCTTTGCGCCAGCGTTGCGCCAAATGGCTTTTCGCAACCGGACTCTTTCTGCTGCTCGGTGCCTGCGTTGAAAAACCCAGCACCCTCGAGCGCGTGAAGGAGGATGGCGTGCTGCGCGTGATCACCCGCAACAGCCCGGCCACCTACTTCCAGGACCGCAACGGCGAAACCGGCTTCGAATACGAGTTGGTCAAACATTTCGCCGATGATCTCGGCGTGAAGCTGGAGATCGAAACCGCCGACAACCTCGACGAACTGTTCGATGACCTTGGCAAGCCCTCCGGCCCGGTACTGGCCGCAGCCGGGCTGGTCAGCAGCGAACGGCGCAAGACCCAGGCGCGGTTCTCGCATCCCTACCTCGAAGTCACCCCCCAGGTCATCTACCGCAACGGCCGCCCTCGCCCGACCAACGCCAAGGGCCTGGTCGGCAAGAAGATCATGGTGCTCAAGGGCAGCAGCCATGCCGACCTGCTGGCAGAGCTGAAAAAGCAGAATCCGGGCCTGGAATACGAAGAATCCGACGCCGTCGAGGTGGTCGACCTGCTGCGCATGGTCGATGAAGGCCAGATCGACCTTACCCTGGTCGACTCCAACGAGCTGTCGATGAACCAGGTGTACTTCCCCAACGTCCGGGTCGCTTTCGACGTAGGCGACACGCGTGACCAGCGCTGGGCGGTTGCGCCTGGCGAAGACAACAGCCTGCTCAACGAAATCAACGAATTTATCGACAAGGCGCAGAAAAACGGCACCCTGCAGCGCCTGAAGGACCGCTACTACGGCCATGTGGACGTACTGGGGTATGTCGGCGCCTATACCTTCGCCCAGCACCTGCAACAGCGCCTGCCCAAATACGAAAAGCACTTCAAGAGTTACGCCAAGGTCGAGCAGGTGGACTGGCGCCTGCTGGCCGCCATCGGCTATCAGGAGTCGATGTGGCAACCGGAGGTCACGTCCAAGACCGGCGTGCGCGGCCTGATGATGCTGACCCAGCGCACCGCCCAGGCCATGGGCGTATCCAACCGCCTTGACCCGAGGCAGAGTATCCAGGGCGGCGCCAAGTACTTCATGAAGATCAAGGCAGAGCTCGACGACAGCATCAAGGAGCCTGACCGCACCTGGTTCGCCCTGGCCGCCTACAACGTTGGCGGCGGTCACCTGGAAGACGCCCGCACCCTGGCCAAGCGCGAAAAGCTCAACCCCAACAAGTGGCTGGATGTGAAGAAGATGCTGCCGCGCCTGGCGCAGAAGCAGTGGTACCGGCAGACCAGGTACGGCTATGCCCGCGGCGGCGAGCCGGTGCACTTCGTGGCCAACATCCGCCGCTACTACGACATCCTCACCTGGGTAACCCAGCCGCAGCTCGAAGGCCAGGTGGCCGAGGGCAATCTGCATGTGCCTGGGGTAAACAAGGACAAGCCGGCGGATCAGCCGCCGCCGATGTAAGTCCCGGGTGGCAGCAAGTCCCGCCTCGGGGCGATCAAGAAAACCGAATGGCTGCAACTGATATAACTGCCAGTTTCCCCATGCCTGAAGGCGGGTTAAAACACGCCAGCACCCACGTGCATTCAATCATGGAGAGGATCATGAGCAAGCTGACTTATTTGCTGTGCGCGCTACTTCTCAGCAACGTTGCATATGCCGAACAATCGGCTCAAAGCGTCAACGGCCAGCTGCACCTGAAGAAGAAAAATCAGTCCGTCGCCTGCACCACGCTCGACATCCAGGAGCGAAGCGCGGCCTACATGGGCAACTACCCTTGCAAAAACGATGAAGTTTATGACTTCAAGCTGGAACAGGCAGCAAAACACTCGGTGATCATTCTCGGCGCGGATAACCCGAGGGGTGCTAAAGATTGCCCGCTGGATGACTGGCTTTTCTACCTGGAAGTTACCAGTGATACGCCCCTGGACACCGAGTGGACCTCGATCGCAGATCTGAAACTCAAGAAGACAGGTGAAGACGTCCTCCCGGGCCTGAAAATGCAGAAAAACGATTATGATCACGGGAACATTGCCGGAAAACTTTCTTGCGTAAACACGCTTCCACCCCGTTGAGCGACACCCTGCCCCCTGTTCTGTTCCACCACCGACAGGGGGCATCCTCCCGCCACTTCACAGAGCGACGGTGACAGACTTCATGAATTCTTCGCCCGACGCGCCCTGAAGAATTCACTCAGGATCTGCCCGCACTCCTCCGCCAGCACGCCCCCCTCCACCATCACCCGATGGTTCAGGAAGCCCTGCCCGAAAAACTGGCCTTGGCTCTGCACGATGCCCGCCTTGGGCTCCAACGCCCCATACACCACCCGCATCACCCGCGCATGCACGATCAGCCCGGCGCACATGCTGCACGGCTCCAGAGTCACGTACAGGGTGCTGCCCGGTAGGCGATAATTGCTGGCGGACTTCGCCGCCGCGCGCACTGCCACCATCTCGGCATGGGCACTAGGATCGCTATCGATGATCGGCCGGTTGAACCCCTGGCCGATCACCTGGCCATGCTGGACCAGCACTGCACCCACCGGCACCTCGCCCAGGGCCGCACCCGCGGCGGCCAGGTCGAGCGCCAGGCGCATGAATTCCTGATCGCGGCTACGATCGATGATCTGCGGACGCATCAGACCACCGCGATCGCGGCCATCAGGCCGGTTTCCATGTGGTCGATGACATGGCAATGGAACATCCAGGTGCCCGGATTATCCGCCACCAGCGCCACCTGGGCGCGCTCGTTCTTGCCCAGCAGGTAGGTGTCGGTGAACCACGGCTCGGTGATGTCGTGGCGGTTGGAGGCGATCACCTTGAAGCTCATGCCGTGCAGGTGGATCGGGTGCTGGTACTGGGTCATGTTCTTCAGCTCGAAAATGTAGCTCTTGCCCTTCTGCAGCGTGGCTATCGGCCGGTCCGCGCAGGTCTTGTCGGTGATGTCCCAGGCCTGGCCATTGATCTGCCACAGGCTCGGCGGCCGGCCGTTGTCGGTATCCACCGAGACCTTGCCGACCCACTCGAAATTGAAGTTGAGCTTTTCGGCATTCTCCAGGTCCGGCTCGGCCACCGGGTTTGGCGGTAACGCGGGTGGCCAGTCGCCTGGCGCGGCATTGCTGGCAACCGACCGCAATGTGCCCAGGCGCACGAAACCGTCACGCAGGGAAATTTCCTCCCCAGGCTGGGGTATGCGAATCGCCAGGCAGATACGCATGCCCGGGCCCAGCCAGTAGTCGTCGTCGAGTTTGCGTGGCGTAACCGGGTTACCATCGAGGGCGTAGATCATCGCCTCGCAGTTGCCCTTGAGGTTGATGCGGTAGGTCCAGGTGTTGTCGAGGTTGAGCAGGCGCACCCGCACCACCTGGCCGGCAGGCAGCTCAGTCACCGAATCGGCCTGGCCATTGATGGTGATCAGCCGGCCAGCAGTACCATTACGCGCCGCCTCGCGGGGGATGCTGAAGGGCAGCCAGGCGCCCTGCTCGTCCACGTGCCAGTTTTTCAGGCTCAAGGTGCGTTCATGCTTGAAGCCGGTCGGCTCGCGCTCCTCGACGATCAACGGGCCGACCAGACCACGGCCCAGTTCTTCGGAACTGCTGACATGCGGGTGGTACCAGTAACTGCCGGCGTCCGGTACGCGGAACTTGTAGTCGAAGTACTCGCCCGGCTTGACCGGCAACTGCGACACATAAGGCACGCCGTCCATTTCCAGCGGCAGGCGGATGCCGTGCCAGTGGATGGTGGTCTCGACCGGCAGGTGGTTGATAAACCGTACCCGCAGCCACTCGCCCTGCCGCACCCGCAGTTCGGTACCCGGCGCCGATGGGCCGAACGCCCAGGCCTCGGTCTTGAAACCCGGTACCAGCTCTACCTCCAGGGGCGCGGCGATCAGCTCGTAGTCATGCCCGGCATTCTCGTCTTCGACCTTGCCCAGCCAATAGCGCGCCGCGCCACCGGCGCCCAGGCCAACCACAACCAGGCCGGTGAGGCCTTTGAGCATTTGTCGACGGGTGAAGGACATCGGTGCGGGTACCTCATGTTCTGCGCAATCAAGCTGCCAGCAGTGGCTGGCGATGAAGGGCGAATACGATACACCTGCAAATGGGAAAGATTAAGTGAACTCTCCGGATTGCGCCTGCCTGGAGCGTTAATTACCGCCTGTTTGCCAGCCCCCAAGCGCACGCTGCGGCCCTCATCAAGCCGTGTGAGATCGCCCATGCCCCTTTCCGATACGCAGCAACAGGACCTGAAAACACTCCAGCAAATCGCCATGAAGCTGAGTACCGCCTGCCCGGACATGCTGCAGATGGCCCGCGACACGGCCCTGACGCTATTGGCCGAACATCAGCTCGACGACCTGGAGCCAGACCAGGTGTACTTTCATCGCTTCCACCAGGCCACCAGCAGTCCGCGCACATTCACCGGCTGGCAACATGACACCCAACCCTCTCAAACCCTCACCCTTGTCCAGCTGGTCATGCGCCGCTTCAGCGTTGCCGAGCAAGACGCCAGCGACCTGCTAAGCACTTACTGCGGCTTCTACAGCAAGGGGCCGGGCGAGGCTGCCTATGACGAGCGCAACGAGATCAGGCTGTTGCCAAAGGATGCGCTCGACTACTTCTGGAGCATCGATTTCAGCAGCCTCTTCGACCAGCGCGCCCGCGATTTCTGGACCCGACATGGCGACGATTACCGCACGCTGGCAAAAGCCACATTCCTGGTCAAGGCACTCGAAACCCAGGCGCATGCGGGCAACAAGGCCTTGGCCGCCCGCGTTCGGCTGGCCGCCGAGGCCTTGGCCGGTAAGCGCGACGGCGCACCCACCCTGGCGCATCTGCAGCAAACGAATCTGCCGCCGGCAGGCATGAAGGTCCTTGCCTTCAGCCTCGGCGAGCGCATTTCCAGCGACATCCTCAGAATCGTCATGGCTGACGGCTACCAGCTGCTGTATCTGCCCGGTGAGGCCGAGGCGTTTCGATTGTTCGCCAACGACCGCGAGCTTCACGCCTGGGTCCTGGCAACCACCCTGACGCCTGCCGGCAAAGCACGCCTGACCAGCCACTTCCCGCTTGCCTGCCATCAAGAGTCCTCGTTGATCAAGGTCGCGGACTACCTCGCTCACTGGACCAACACCGGCTTGGCTGCCCTGCTCGACCTGATGAGGCGCCAGTGGGATGCGCTCGAGGTGGGCGGGATCAACACCCTCGGCAAACCCTTGCATATGGACGCGTTCAGCTATCTTCACAAGGCTGCCCAGCAGCGCATGACCGACGATGCGGAGTTGGCGCTGCGCTCCAACGCAGACCTGCGCAAGCAATTGTGGCTCGGCTACCTGAGTGCCGCCAACACGGTTTTCGGGCCCCTGACAGCGCTGGCGTGGCCGGTAGCATTGGCAGGAGTGGGCGCCGGGCTGGTCGAGATCGGCCTGGATATCGATCAAGCCATCAACGGACATACCAGCGCTGAACGCCAGGCAGGCGTGCAAAACGCCATCTTTGCGGTGATCAACACCCTGATGATCGGCCTCGCAGGGGCCACTGACGCCGGCGCGCCAGCCTCCGAAACGGGCGCAGCTGGCCCGGCCCTCGAACCGCCGATCGCGCCTGACCTACCCGTAGAGCATGATTTCCCCGAAGAATTGCAGCCTGCGACCCCGGAAGAAATCGAGACCTGGGTGCCCAAGGCATTCCAGCCAGGCGAGCTGGACAACCAGTTGCAGGCCCTGCAAAGCAACGACATCGTGGCAACCAAAGCGGGCAGAGGGCCGCTGGAGGGCGTACACCTGCAAAACGGCAATTTCTATGCAATGGTCGGCGACCTGACTTATCAGGTGCGCTTTATCCATGAACTGGAGACGTGGGTTATCGTCGACCCCGAAACGCCATTCTCTTTCCGCCAGGCAATTCCCATCGTCAGGGATGTCGATGGCCGCTGGCAGCCCCATGAGCGTATGGGCCTCAAAGGTGGCACGCCGCGCTTTCTGCTCAAGGCCTGGGGGCGTCTACGGCCAAGGCCGCAACTGCCCCCTTTGACACTGGAGCTTTATGATATTGCCGAGCCAGAACGGTCCGAGTTGAAACCTTTCGCGCTTACTGGAGCAGGCGCACAACTGATGCGAGACCCATACGGCAGCCCTCTCAACAGGGCATATCATCAAGCGCTTGGGCAGATGACACGCGACGTGGAAATTTTCTATGACCAGCTCCGACTGCCAGAGCGCCCAGCGATTCCCAATATCCCGCAAGGGGCTGATGCTCGGCAGATAATCGGTAGCCTGTACGAAGAGCACCAAGGGCTGGTGATGGGTGAGTCGCACATCGAGGATGGCGCAAGGCAGTTCTTGACGAGGAATATGAAGCAGTTCAAACGCCAAGGGGTCAAGGTGCTGTACTCCGAGCACTTCATGGTCGATTACCAACAGGCCGACATGGACATGTTCAACCGAACAGGCGTACTGCCGGCAGACTTGAAAACCTACGTGGAGACCTGGGACGAAACTGCGGCGGTGCAGTCCAACGATCCCGTTCATTACACCCTCAAAGGCATGCTGTACGAGGCTTACAGCCAGAACATCAGAGTGCAGGGCATTGACAGCATGCTCAGCTACCGTATGGGCTGGGAAGAGCTCCCGCCTTTTCCTGCTCCCCGACAGCGCATGATGAATTACGCTGCTCAGCAGATCATCACTGCCGACCAGACGCAACGCGGAACATCCAAGTGGGTGGCGCTCATGGGCAACAGCCACGCCAATCTGTTTGAAGATGTGCCCGGCGTGAGCGAACTGCAGGGCTGTATCGGCTTGCGCGTGGCGCGCGCGGGTGTCGGCCAAACCTTGGATATCGGTATTGATCCCGGACTTGGTGTTGATGGGGGCTTTGTGCGCAGCGACTTGCTGTTGAGTGTCCCGCCAGTGCGCAGCTGATCGGAGCAATCCATTTGCCCGATAGCACAAGGGCGCCTTGCGGCGCCCTTGTGGCTCAACTCATTCCCACTCGATGGTGGCCGGCGGCTTGCTCGACACATCGTAGGTAACGCGCGAGATGCCTTCGATTTCGTTGATGATGCGGCCGCTGACGGTCTCAAGCAGCTCGTACGGCAGGTGTGCCCAGCGCGCGGTCATGAAGTCCACGGTCTCGACGGCACGCAGGGCAACGACCCAAGCGTAGCGACGGCCGTCGCCAACGACGCCAACCGACTTGACCGGCTGGAATACCACGAACGCCTGGCTGGTCTTGTGGTACCAGTCGGCCTTGCGCAGTTCTTCGATGAAGATGTGGTCGGCGCGGCGCAGGATGTCGGCGTATTCTTTCTTCACTTCACCGAGGATCCGCACGCCCAGGCCCGGGCCCGGGAACGGGTGGCGGTAGACCATGTCGTACGGCAGGCCCAGCTCCAGGCCGATCTTGCGCACTTCGTCCTTGAACAGTTCACGCAGCGGCTCGACCAGCTTGAGGTTCATTTCCTCTGGCAGGCCACCGACGTTGTGGTGCGACTTGATCACGTGGGCCTTGCCGCTCTTGGCGCCAGCCGACTCGATCACGTCCGGGTAGATGGTGCCCTGGGCGAGGAACTGGATGTTGTCCAGCTTGCTGGCTTCGGCATCGAAGATGTCGATGAAGGTGCGGCCGATGATCTTGCGCTTCTTCTCCGGGTCGGCTTCGCCTTCCAGGTTATCGAGGAACTGCTTTTCAGCGTCGGCGCGGATTACCTTGACCCCCATGTTCTCCTTGAACATGGCCATTACCTGGTCACCTTCGTGCAGGCGCAGCAGGCCGTTGTCGACGAATACGCAGGTCAGCTGGTCGCCGATGGCACGGTGCAGCAGCGCGGCAACCACCGAGCTGTCGACGCCGCCGGACAGGCCCAGCAGGACGTTGGCCGAACCGACTTGCTGACGCACCTGGGCGATGGCGTCTTCAACGATGTTGGACGCAGTCCACAGGGCTTCGCAGCCGCAGATATCCTGCACGAAGCGCGACAGGATGCGACCGCCCTGCTTGGTGTGGGTCACTTCCGGGTGGAACTGCACGCCGTAGTAGCCGCGCGCATCGTCGAACATGCCGGCAATCGGGCAGCTCGGGGTGCTGGCCAGCACGTGGAAGTCGCCCGGCATCTGGGTAACCTTGTCGCCGTGGCTCATCCACACGTCCAGGCCCAGTACGCCGTCAGCGTCGATGTGGTCTTCGATGCCATCGAGCAGGCGGCTCTTGCCGACCACATCTACGCGGGCATAACCGAATTCACGCAGGTCGGAACCTGCAACCTTGCCGCCCAGCTGCTCGGCCATGGTCTGCATGCCGTAGCAGATGCCCAGCAGCGGTACGTTCAGGTCGAACACGGCCTGTGGCGCGCGCGGGCTGTTGGCTTCGTGGACCGACTCGGGGCCGCCGGCGAGGATGATGCCGCGCGGGTTGAATTCGCGGATCGCTTCATCGTCCATGTCGAACGGGTGCAGTTCGCAGTACACGCCGATTTCGCGCACGCGGCGGGCGATCAGCTGGGTGTACTGGGAACCGAAATCGAGGATCAGGATGCGGTGAGCGTGAATGTCGAGGGCCATGACTCAATCTCGTCAGTGGAAATCGGAAACGACGCGGGGCTGTAATGACAGCCCCGCATGCTGATGTTGCTGGGCTTCGTACGAAATGTGCCTGCGCGTCGATCATGCTGCGTTGAAAACAGGCTCGGAATGCTCATTTGCAATCAGCAAACTCCGCTTCCTCGCCTGTTTTCGCCTTGCCTGATCGCCGCTCGGCTACATTTCGTACGAACCCAAGAAGCCTCAGCCTACGCGGTAGTTAGGGGCTTCTTTGGTGATCTGCACGTCATGCACGTGGGACTCGGCCATGCCGGCACCAGTGATGCGTACGAATTCCGGCTTGGTGCGCATCTCTTCGATGGTTGCGCTGCCGGTGTAGCCCATGGACGAACGCAGGCCGCCCATCAGCTGGTGGATGATCGCGGCCAGGGCGCCCTTGTAAGGCACACGGCCTTCGATGCCTTCCGGTACCAGCTTCTCGGCGCCGGCCGAGGAGTCCTGGAAGTAACGGTCGGACGAGCCCTGCGCCTGTGCCATGGCACCCAGCGAGCCCATGCCGCGGTAAGCCTTGTAGGAACGGCCCTGGAACAGTTCGACTTCACCCGGGGCTTCTTCGGTACCGGCGAACATCGAACCCATCATCACGCAGGAAGCACCAGCAACGATGGCCTTGGACAGGTCACCGGAGAAGCGGATGCCACCGTCGGCGATCAGTGGCACGCCAGTGCCTTCCAGCGCTGCGGCAACGTTGGCGATGGCGCTGATTTGCGGCACGCCGACACCGGCAACGATACGGGTGGTGCAGATCGATCCTGGGCCGATACCGACCTTGACCGCGTCAGCGCCAGCTTCGGCCAGGGCCTTGGCGGCGGCGCCGGTGGCGATGTTGCCGCCGATCACCTGCACTTGCGGGTAGGTTTCCTTGACCCAGCGAACGCGGTCGATCACGCCCTTGGAGTGGCCGTGGGCGGTGTCGACCACCACCACGTCAACGCCAGCGGCAACCAGCGCGGCAACGCGCTCGCCGGTGTCCTTGCCAGTGCCGACGGCGGCGCCGACGCGCAGGCGACCCTGGTCGTCCTTGCTGGCCAGCGGGTAGGCCTTGGCTTTTTCGATGTCCTTGACGGTCATCATGCCCTTGAGGCTGAACTTGTCGTCGACGATCAGGACTTTTTCCAGGCGGTGCTTGTGCAGCAGCTCGCGGACTTCGTTCTTGTCGGCGCCTTCGCGCACGGTGACCAGACGCTCTTTAGGCGTCATCACGTCGCGTACCTTGGCATCCAGGCGGGTTTCGAAACGCACGTCACGCGAGGTGACGATACCGACCAGGTCGCCGTTTTCCAGCACTGGAACACCAGAGATGTTGTTCAGGCGGGTCAGGTCGAACAGGTCACGCACGGTGGCGTCGGCATCGATGGTGATCGGGTCCTTGACCACGCCAGCCTCGAACTTCTTGACCTTGCGTACTTCGCCGGCCTGCTGATCGATGGTCATGTTCTTGTGGATGATGCCGATGCCGCCTTCCTGGGCCATGGCAATGGCCAGACGCGCTTCGGTCACGGTATCCATGGCAGCGGATACCAGCGGAATGTTCAGCTCGATGCCACGGGTCAAACGGGTCTTGAGACTGACTTCATTGGGCAGTACCTCGGAATAGCCAGGTACAAGGAGAATATCGTCGAAGGTCAGGGCTTCTTGGCTGATACGCAGCATCGCGGGGGCTCCCGGGCGGGAAAAATGGAAGCGCGCCATTATACTCATCCACGGCGCGCCGCTCAATGCAAAATAAGGGCCTTCGGTCAGCCTTGTGGCAGTTTTACCTGCACAACGGTCACCGGCTGGTCGAGCCAGTCGGCGAAGCTGTCGAGAAAGGCCTGGGTAAACCCGGCCTCGCCCCAGTTGTTGAAGATGAACCCGAGGTTGGAAAAGGCACATGGCTGCAGGTAAATGAAGCCATTGATGTCATCTTCATGACCGCAGAGCGGGCAGGTAAAGTTGTCGCTCACTGCCGGCATCCACTCTTCCAGGCTTTCGAACAGCGGCTCGCCCACTTCACGCCGGCACTCCGGGCAGCCAGCCTCTTCGAGGAAGCCCTCGGTGGGGGT
>NZ_JABMCN010000095.1 GCF_013179515.1 Pseudomonas sp. CM27 | reverse complement strand
AGGCAGGCTTCGACAGGGCACAGTACACTGACTACACCCGGCACGAGATGGCGGCCCAGCAGGTGTATGCCCGGCTCAGCGCAGTCGACGCGCCGAGCCCGGCCGAAGTGGAGGCATTCTATGATGCCAATCGAGAAAGACTGCAAGGAGCGCAGAACCAAAGTGATAACCCCTTGGTCATACGCGAACAGGGCCTGGAGTTGGCCAGGGCTACGCTCATCGCTCAAAGACAGGGGCAAGCTCGCCAATCCGTGCGCCAACGTTTGCGCCAGTCGGCTACAGTGGAAATCGCCGACTGAAGGCCCTGCTGGCGAGTCCCCAATGCTGGGGAATAAAGGTTTGGCAAAGTGCCATCAGTTGCCCCGCTTGTGGGGAACCGGGTGGGTACTGTTGCCTGCCGCCATCTGGGTGGTCGCGGCTACCCTTTGCAAATCAACGCGTTACAACGGTGCAACATGACTATTCACGCCTGGCACGAAGCCTGCTCAAGCTTGTACAAGGGCGCACTTCGCAGACCGGGTAACCGGGCAGTTCTAGGGAGTCGACCTTGGTGAACAGAGTATTGGTAGTCGATGACGAACAGACCCTTGCGCAGAACCTGCAAGCGTACCTGCAGGCGCAAGGCCTGGAAGTTCATGTTGCCCATGACGGTGCCAGTGGTATCGAACAGGCTGAACGCCTGGCACCGCAAGTAGTTGTGCTGGATTACCGCTTGCCCGATATGGAGGGTTTTCAGGTTCTGGAGGCCGTACGCAAGAACAGGCAATGCCACTGCCACTTCGTGCTGATTACCGCCCACCCCACCGCCGAGGTGCGTGAGCGGGCCGCCGAACTGGGTGTAAGTCATGTCCTGTTCAAGCCGTTCCCGTTGATGGAACTGGCACGTCCGATCTTCGACCTGATGGGCATCGAGCGCCGGCGCAGGGGCACGGACAACCCGGCAGACGGGTTCGTCGAACGACGCCAGACCAGGAACGAATCGTTCCCCTTGCAGTTGTACGATGGAAGCTGGGTTTTGGCCGACCGCCGCCGTAATGGCGCCAAGCCGCCAGGGCCCGACGACGATCAACTGCTCACAGGGGAATAGCGGCGCCCGCACCCTTGGCTGAGCCAGCCTGCGACGCGCCCCCTGAGCGGAGTCGCAGGCCATGTCAGACGCATTCGATGCATCCCCGAAAGTTCTACAGCCTGCGCTGGCCTCTTCGCGGATAAACCCGCTCCCACAGGGTTCGTGCACTCCTGAAGTCAATGGGGATTTTGTGGGAGCTGGCTTGCCGGCGATAGGGCCGGCACAGGCAAAACAGTTTCAGGCATACCCCCGCGACCTGCTGACCCAGGCCCGGCTCCAAGCCAGTGATGAACGCCTGCTCAACTGCCTTGAACGCCTGGCCTGCGACACCCCCGACACCTTCACCCGCCGCCTGGGCCTGACCCTGCACTACCCGGTGCTGGACAGCCACACCCTGCTGCACAGCAACCCACGCTTCGACAAAGTCAGCCTGGCCGTATGCCTGAAGCGCGAGTTCGTGCTGATCGAGCAGGACGGCCAGCTGCTGGGCGTGTTCGCCGACCCTTTCGACCCGGCCCGCCTGGCCTGGATCGACGACGTGCTGCAAGGCGCACCGCTGTACCTGGCGCATGCGGCCGAGCTGGCCACCTTCCTGGCCCGCCACGAAGAAAGCTTCCACGCCGTCGATGCGCTCGACCATGACCCCGAAACCAGCAGCGAAAGCGACCCGCTGCAACGCCTGTCGCTGGCCAGCATCAGCGAAGACCAGAGCCGCGTGGTCAAGCTGGTCAACTCCACCCTGTACGACGCCCTGAAGCTGCACGCCAGCGACATCCACCTGGGCATGACCGGCCAGGGCCTGACCATCAAATACCGCATCGACGGCGTGCTCAACGGCGCCGGCAAGGCCAGCGGCAGCGCCTTCGCCGACCAGGTCATCTCACGTATCAAGGTCATGGCCGAGCTGGACATCGGCGAAAAACGCGTGCCCCAGGACGGCCGCTTCAAGGTGGCCGTGGGCGATCGGCAAATCGACTTTCGTGTATCGATCATGCCCAGCATCTTTGGCGAAGACGCCGTGCTGCGGGTACTCGACAAACAAGACCTGTCCGACCGGGTCAGCGGTGTGCAGCTGCAGGCCCTGGGTTTTGCCGACGAGACCCTGCGCGCCCTGCGCCGGCTGGCCGCCGAACCCTACGGCATGATTCTGGTCACCGGCCCTACCGGCAGCGGCAAGACCACCACCCTGTACGCCATGATCAGCGAGATCAACCACGGCGTGGACAAGATCATCACCATCGAAGACCCGGTCGAATACCAACTGCCGGGTGTGCTGCAGATCCCGGTCAACGAGAAGAAGGGCCTGACCTTTGCCCGCGGCCTGCGCTCGATCCTGCGTCACGACCCGGACAAGATCCTGGTCGGCGAAATCCGCGACCCGGACACCGCGCAGATCGCCGTGCAATCGGCGCTCACCGGCCACCTGGTGTTCACCACCATTCACGCCAACAACGTGTTCGACGTGATCGGCCGCTTCAGCCAGATGCAGGTCGACCCCTACAGCTTCGTTTCCGCACTCAATGCCGTGCTGGCGCAGCGACTGATTCGCCTGGCCTGCGCGCACTGCGCCACACCTTGCGAGGTGGATGACGACACCCTGTATGGCTCGGGCCTGACCCGCGAGGGCGTGGCCGGCTGGCGCTTCGTGCGGGCGCAGGGCTGCGGCCAGTGCCGCGGCAGTGGCTACCGCGGCCGCAGCGCCATCGCCGAACTGCTGCACCTGGACGACGACCTGCGGCAGATGATCGTCGAGCGCCGCCCGCTGGCGCAGATCAAGACACTCGCCTGCCAGCGTGGTTTGCGCCTGCTGCGGGCCTCGGCCCTGGACCTGGTCCGCGATGGCCGCACCACCCTTGAGGAGATCAACCGTGTCACATTCATCTGATCGATTCTGCGCCGTGCTCGGCGCTGAAGGTGTCGGCCTGGGTCGCTGGCACAACAACCACCATCAATGGCTGGGCAGCCGCGCGTTCACCTGCGACGCCGCGCAACCGGCCTGGGAAGCTGCCGTCGATGCGCTGGCCGCGCTGCTGGCCGAGCATGCCGCACGCGGTGCGCAACTGCGGGTGCTGCTGTCGGCGCGTTACAGCCGCTTCTGCCTGGTGCCCTGGAGCGATGCCATCGGCCACCCGCGCGAGCTCGACGCCTACGCCCGGGCCTGCTTCGAAAACCTGTACGGGCAGCCGCTGGACGACTGGCGCATCGTGCTGTCGCCGGAACCTGCAGGTGCTGCGCGCATTGCCACCGCGTTGCCCGAAGCCCTGCTGCAACGGCTGCAGGCGCTGGCCCGGGAAAGCCGCCTGAACCTGCGCTCGGTACAGCCGTACCTGATGGCCGCCTACAACCGCTGCTCGGCGCAGCTGGAGCAGGGCGATTTCCTGTTCGTGCTGGCCGAGCCACGCCGCAGTGTACTGCTGCTGGCGGCCGGAGGCGCCTGGCAGCAAGTGCTGGCGCAAGGCTGCGCCGACAGCGACCAGGCCCTGCAAGCGCTGATCGAGCGCACCTGCGAGCTGTACGGCGAGCACCTGCCACGGGTCTACCTGCATGCCCCGGGCCGGGGCGACGTGCCGCAACTGGCGGCGGTGCAGCTGTGCCAGCCGGCCAGCGAAACCGACCCGCTGTGCGCCATGTGGCGGGCGGTGGCCTGACATGCGCCGCCTCGACCTGGAATTCCAACCCCGGCGCAGCGGCCCGCTGGCCTGGACGCTGCTGGCACTGACGGGCGCCGCAGTGGCTGCGCTGGTGCTGCTGCAATACAGCCTGCAGGCCGAGCAGGTCGACCTGGAAGCCAGCGTCCACAGCCTGGAGCTGCAACTGGGCCGGCGGCCCGCCACCGTCGCGCCACAAAGCACCGCTGCCAGCCGCGAACAGGCCGAGCGCCTGGCGCAGATGCGCAGTGTCTCGCAGCAGTTGCAACGGCCCTGGCAGCAACTGTTCGCCATGCTCGAAAGCCTGCCGCAGGACGATGTCGCCTTGCTCGGCCTGACCCCGGACGCCCGCAAAGGCCAGGTCCGCATCAGCGCAGAGGCTCGCAACCTGGAGGCGATGCTGCAGTACCACCAGCGCCTGGAGGCCAGTGCCGAGCTTAGCGATGTGTCGCTGCTCAACCATGAAGTACTGGCCGCGCAGCCCGAGCACCCGGTGCGCTTCACCCTTACCGCTACCTGGGAGACTGGCCATGCGCGCCCTTGAATCGCTGAACAGCCTGATTGTCCAGGAGCGCCTGCGCCGCGTCGGTCCGGTCGGCCTGGCGGCAGTCGCTGCGGGCCTGCTGGCCCTGGGCGTGGCCGCTGCCGGTGTGCTGCCACAGTGGCAGAGCGTGCGGGAGCTGCGTGCCAGCGAAGCGGATGCCAGCGTGCAGGTCGGGCGGGTCAAGCGTGGCGAGCTGAAGATCGCCGTCAAACCCGAGCAACAGGCGCTCGACAGCCTGCGGCAGCAATTGCCGGGGCAGCCCCAGGCCAGCGAGCTGATCGAGCGCCTGTACCACCTGGCCAGCGCCGAGCACATCAGCCTGGCGCGTGGTGAGTACGCCCTGGGCATCGACCCCAAGACCCAGCTGGCGCGCTATCAGATCGTGCTGCCGGTGCGTGGCAGCTACCCGCAGATTCGCGGCTTCCTCAAGGGGTTGTTGGGGCAACTGCCAACGCTGGTGCTGGAAGACCTGGAACTGCAACGCAAACGCATCGGCGACAGCGAGCTCAACGCCCGGCTGCGCATGACCCTCTACCTGTCGAGGTCGTGATGAACACACAACGTGCAGTCATCTGGGCCGGTTTCATCGGGGTAAGTGCAGCGTTGGCCTGGGCGCCGGGGCACTGGTTTGGGCAGGACGATGGCGTCGCGGCCTTCGCGGGCTCGCCCGCTCCCACAGGTTCGGCGGCGCCCACAGGTTCTGTGGTGGCGGGCGAGCCCGCGAAAGGGCCGGAGCAGGCCTCCCGAGATCTGTTCCCAACCCAGAAATGGACCAAGCCCCAAGCCCTGGCCACCGTCACCGAACAACCCGTGGTCGCCGCGCCTGTCGTAGCCGCAGCGCCCACCGCCCCTGAGCTGCCGTTCCAGTTCATCGGCCGCATGGGTGAACGCGACGACTTGCAGATATTCCTGCAGAGCGGCGAAAAACTCTACGTCGTGCGCCAGGGCGACGTGATCGAAGACACCTACCGCCTCGATCGGGTCTCAGCCAGCGAGCTGAGCCTGGTCTACCTGCCTTTGCACCAGTCGCAGACCTTGTCTGTCGGGAGCGCACCATGAAGTCATCGAAGCTGTGCAAGCCTGCTCCGTTCCTGCTTGTGGCGCTGTGCGTGGCCATTGCCGGCTGCGGCTCCAGTGCGGTACGCGAGGACAGCGACCAGTTGATGAAGGAGGGCCAGTACGAGGCCGGCATCGCCCGCCTGGAAGAAGCCCTGCGCGATGACCCGCGCGACACCGAACTGAACATCGCCCTGGCCCACAGCCGCCAGGCCGCCATCGAGGCACTGATCACCCAGGCCGACAGCGACCGCATCCGCCACGATTTCGCCAACGCCCGCATGGGCTACGGCCGGGTGCTGACCCTGGAGCCGAACAACCGCCGCGCCCAGGAAGGCATCCGTCAGCTGGAGCTGATCCGCACCCTCGACGAGCGCGTGGCCCTGGGCCAGGCAGCGCTGCGCCAGGGCGACCTGTTCGGCGCCGAGCGCTACATGCGCGAAGTGCTGCGCCTGGACCCGCAAAACCAGAAGGGCATCGCCCTGCGCACCGACATCGAGAACGTCCAGGCGCGCACCGCGCAGCCGTTCCCGCAACTGCGCAGCAAGCTGGAGCGGCCGGTGACCCTGGAGTTTCGCGATGCCAACCTGAAGACCATCTTCGAGGTGCTGTCGCAGGTTGCCGGCATCAACTTCATCTTCGACAAGGACATGCGCCCGGACATGAAGGCCACCATCTTCGTCCGTGACGTGCGCATCGAAGACGCCGTGGCGCTGCTGCTGGAGCAGAACCAGCTGCGCCAGAAGATCGTCAACGACAACACCCTGATGGTGTATCCCGACTCGCCGCAGAAGTCCAAGGACTACCAGGAACTGGTCATGCGCACCTTCTACCTGACCAGCATCGACGCCAACACCGCGCTGAACATGGTCAAGACCATGCTCAAGACCCGCGACGTGTTCGTCGACGAGCGCCTCAACACCCTGACCATGCGCGACACCCCCGATGCCGTGCGGATGGCCGAGAAACTGCTGCAGTCGCAGGACCAGTCCAACCCCGAGGTGGTGCTGGAAGTGGAAGTGATGGAAGTGGCCACCTCGCGCATCCTCGACCTGGGCCTGCAATGGCCCAACACCTTCGGCGTGCTCAACTCCGAGGGCAAGTCGGTGAGTGTGCTCGACCAGCTGCGCGGTATCGACTCCAGCCGCATCAGCATCTCGCCGGCGCCGCAGGCCAAGATCAACGCCTCGGACAAGGACATCAATACCCTGGCCAGCCCGGTGATCCGCGTCAGCAACCGCGAGCAGGCGCGCATCCACATTGGCCAGCGGGTGCCGATCATCAGCGCCACCTCGGTGCCGTCCACCCAGGGCCCGGTGATTACCGAAAGCGTCACCTACCTGGACGTCGGCCTGAAGCTTGAGGTGCAGCCCACCGTGCACCTGAACAACGAAGTGGCGATCAAGATCGCGCTTGAAGTGAGCAACGCCACCCCGCTGGAAGCCACCCGCCAGGGCACCATTCCGGTCCAGGTCGACACCCGCAACGCCCAGACCAGCCTGCGCCTGCATGATGGCGAAACCCAGGTGCTGGCCGGTCTGGTGCGCAACGACCACAACGCCAGCGGCAACAAGATCCCCGGCCTCGGCGACATCCCCGGCCTGGGCCGGCTGTTCGGCAGCAACAAGGACGACATGAGCAAGAGCGAGCTGGTGCTGGCGATCACCCCGCGCATCGTGCGCAACCTGCCGTACCAGAGCCCGTCGGACATGGAGTTCTCCACCGGCACCGAGTCGGCCATGCAAGTCCGCCAGATGGCGCCGCTGCCACCGGTGGATGTCCCTGGCAACGCGCCAACCAGTGATGCACCGGTAGTGGAAAGCCAGATGGCCGTAGTACCGGTAACCGCGAGCCCACGGCCATGAAACGGCAACGCGCCATGCACGGCTTCAGCCTGATCGAGGTGGTGCTGACCCTGGCGCTGCTCGGGCTGCTGGCCAGCATGGCAGCGCCGCTGACCGAAACCGTGGTGCGCCGCGGCAAGGAGCAGCAGCTGCGCGAGGCGCTGTACCAGATCCGCGATGCCATCGATGCCTACAAGCGCGCCTTCGACGCCGGCTACATCGAGAAGCGTCTGGATGCCAGCGGCTACCCGCCGAACCTGCAGGTGCTGGTCGACGGGGTACGGGATGTACGCAGTGCCAAAGGCGCCAAGTTCTACTTTCTGCGGCGTATCCCGCATGACCCGCTGGTGGCGGCCAAGGATGACGACGCCGGCGGCTGGGGCTTGCGTGCCTACGACAGCAGCCCGGACAGCCCGCGCGAAGGCGAGGATGTGTTCGACGTGTATTCCAAGGCCCGTGGCAAAGGCCTCAACAGCATCCCTTACGGGCAATGGTGACAGCCATGAAACGCAGCAAAGGCTTCACCCTGATCGAACTGCTGGTAGTGATGGCGATCATCGCCACGCTGCTGACTATCGCCATGCCGCGCTACTTCAACAGCCTGGAAAGCTCTCGCGAGGCCACCTTGCGCCAGAGCCTGGCAGTGCTGCGCGAATCGCTGGATCACTTCTACGGCGACACCGGCCACTACCCCGACTCGCTGGAGCAACTGGTGGAACTGCGTTACCTGCGCAACACCCCGGTCGACCCGATTACCGAGCGCAGCGATGCCTGGCAGCTGGTGCCACCGCCAGAGGGCGTGGCCGGCGGCGTGGCCGATATCAAGAGCGGTGCTACAGGGAGGGCGCGTGATGGCAGCCTCTTCGCTGAATGGTAAGGCCAATGCCGGCTTCACCTACCTGGGCGTGCTGCTGTTGATTGCAGTCAGCACCATCGCCCTGGCCGCCACCGGCACGATCTGGGCCAGTGCCGCCCAGCGCGACCGCGAACGCCAGCTGCTGTGGGTGGGCAGCCAGTACGCCCAGGCCCTGCGCAGCTACTACCGCGCCTCGCCGGGGTTGGCCCAATACCCGCAGGACCTGGCCGACCTGCTGCAGGACAACCGCTTTCCGCAGGCCAGGCGGCACATTCGCCGGTTATACCCCGACCCGATCAGCAACAGCGACGAGTGGGGCCTGCTGCGCTCGATCGACGGCCGCATCACCGGCGTGCACAGCCGCTCGGACGACACCCCGTTCAAGCGCAGTGGCTTTGGCGCCGAGTGGAGCGGTTTCGAAGGCCTGGAGCACTACAGCGACTGGCAGTTCGTCGCCGAGCAGGCGTTTACCGAAAGCGCCGGCGGCGTACAGACCCACAGCGGCCCGGGAGACACGCCATGAACCGCCTGGCTGCGCTGTGCCTGGGCCTGCTGCTGGTGCTGAACACGTCGGCCAAGGCCGGGGTGGAGGACGAGATGCAGGGCTTTATCGTCGACAACACCATCTCGCACATCGGCCACGACTTTTACTACTACTTCGCCGACCGCCTGCGCGCCACCAGTCGCCTGGACTTCAACCTGGTGGTGCGCGAACGCCCGGATGCCCGCTGGGGCAGCCTGGTCACCGTGGAGTTCGAACGTGAAGTGATGTACCGCCGCTTCCTGCCCCCGAATACCACCGAGCTCAAAGACGAGGCCGTTGCAGCCGCCGACCTGGTCAAGCAGCAAATCATTCAACGCAAGCTGCAACGCCTGCTGCAGGACACCACCGACTTGGAGAGGGACGAGCTATGAACCACCGTATTTCACGTTGCATCGCCGCCTGCCTGCTGGCCAGCGCCTGTGCTGCCCAGGCCACCGAGCTGGTGTACACGCCGGTCAACCCGTCCTTTGGCGGCAACCCGTTGAATGGCACCTGGCTGCTGAACAACGCCCAGGCGCAGAACGACTACGACGACCCCGACCTCAAGGACCGTGCTTCGGCCTTTACCGGTACCACGGCCCTGGAGCGCTTCAGCAACCAGCTGGAGTCGCGGATGTTGTCGCAGTTGCTGGACAACATCAGTAACGGCAACACCGGCAGCATGGCGACCGATGCATTTCTGATCGACGTCATCGACGATTCCGGGGCCTTGAGCATCAAGGTCACCGATCGCGCCACGGGAGAAACTTCGATCATTGAGGTCAGCGGCCTGAACCCCTGAGAGGGAAAGGCTTTTATGTTGGGGAGAGAACACCATGAAACGTCTGCTGAGCACGCTGCTGATCCTCACCGCCCTGGGCCTGCAAAGTGGTTGCAGCCTGCGCGAACCCATGTCGGCCGAACAGGACTCGGAAACCCCGACCCTGACCCCGCGCGCCTCCACCTACTATGACCTGATCAACATGCCACGCCCCAAAGGCCGGCTGATGGCGGTGGTGTACGGTTTCCGCGACCAGACCGGCCAGTACAAGCCAACCCCGGCCAGTTCGTTCTCCACCAGCGTCACCCAGGGCGCGGCGAGCATGCTGATGGATGCCCTGAGCGCCAGCGGCTGGTTCGTGGTGCTGGAGCGTGAGGGCCTGCAGAACCTGCTGACCGAACGCAAGATCATCCGTGCTTCGCAGAAAAAGCCTGATGTAGCGGAAAACATCATGGGCGAACTGCCCCCGCTGCAGGCTGCCAACCTGATGCTCGAAGGCGGCATCATCGCCTATGACACCAACGTGCGCAGTGGCGGCGAGGGTGCGCGTTACCTGGGGATCGACATCTCCCGCGAATATCGGGTGGACCAGGTAACCGTAAACCTGCGGGCGGTGGACGTGCGTACCGGGCAGGTGCTGGCCAACGTGATGACCAGCAAGACCATCTACTCGGTCGGGCGCAGTGCCGGGGTGTTCAAGTTCATCGAGTTCAAGAAGTTGCTGGAGGCTGAGGTGGGGTACACCACCAACGAACCGGCGCAGCTCTGCGTGCTGTCGGCGATTGAGTCGGCAGTGGGGCATTTGCTGGCGCAGGGGATTGAACGGCGGTTGTGGCAGGTGGCGGGGGATGCGGGGGAGGGCAAGGCTACGGTGGACAAGTTCTTGAGTCAGAATCAGCAGCAGTGAATGGGTTTGATGGCCTCTTCGCGGGCATGCCCGCGAAGAGGCTGGAGCTGGCAACAGAATTGTTACTGAAGGCCCACCAGCCTTGAAAGCTTTCCCTAGGGCCGGTAGGCTTCCTCCGCTGCTGTAAATCCAGCAGCCGGGTTTGGTAGCCCGCGATCAATCAAGGCGCACAAGCGCCCGCTCTGCGATACAGTTGGCGCTTTTTTGTGCCCGGCTGTTTCGTTTTATGGCGGCTGTGCGTAGGGCGCCTTCGTGCGCGCCGGTTTCCTTGATTCCCGGTCTACCAACCTGCGTACAGCCGTCACCCTTTCGTTTGGTAGCGATTTGTGGCGGCTCCAGTGAATCAAGGAGCGACACAATGACAAAAGGCTTACCAGATCCTCCCGCACGCGCCACCACGGCGGCCTCCAGTTTTTCCACCTGTGAATGCAGCCACCCGCCATTGTTTGCCGTACGTTCGGGAGTGGACTACGAAGATGCGCTGGTGCATCTGTCCACGCTGCTGAAAGGGGCGTTTGCCACCAATCTCAAGGCGCTGGAACTGGCCAAGGGCACCTGCCGTGACCTGTTGTTGAGCAATGACCATGGGCTGGATTCGGCCAAGGCGGTGCTGGAGGCGTTGCTGGATGGGGTTGAACGGCAGCAGTTGGCTGGACGGGGGAGGGTGGTGTCGGTCTAAGCGCGGTTTGGGTCTCTAAGCGCCTGGCGATAGAGATTTGGCGCCCGTGAGATCGAGCGCCGCGCGGGCGGCGCTCGATCTCAGCCCCCACCCAAAACCCAAGCCATACACCCCCAGCCATCCCCAATCCATCAACCAGATGACGCCCAGCCATTTCTCCCGCACACTGCGGAAAATTCCCAAGCCCGTCTCCCGCCACCTTGCGGGGCACAGCCGGAGTAGCAAATGGCGCGACCACTAATAACAAACGCCCAAGACCCGCTGCACGAATCCCGCCAGGCCCGCCTGAAGCTGGCCAGCGAAGGCGAGCTGCCGCTGGGCATGCTGCGCGACGAAATCGACGCCTCCTGGCGCCGCAGCCTGGGCCATGGCCTGGACAGCCTGCAAGGCGAGCAGGTCGGCCTGGGCCTGGAACAAGGCCGCGACCTGCGCACCCTGCTCGAGCGCAACCGCCTGCTGGTCGACGCGGTCACCCCCGAACTGGATTACCTGGTCGCGCGCCAGGGCCAGGCCGGCATCATCATCCTCGGCGACGCCAAGGCCAACGTACTGGCCATCGAGGGCCAGACCCATGTGCTCAGCCGCGAGGGCCTGCGTGACCTGCAGCCCGGCAGCTGCTGGAGCGAAACACTGCGTGGCACCAACGCCATCGGCACGGCGGTCGTCGAAGGCCGGCCAACGCTGATCAACTGCGGTGAGCACTACCTCGACCGCCTCAGCCCCTTCTCCTGCACCTCGGTACCCTTGCGCGACCCGCGGGGCGAGGTGATCGGCGTGCTCGACATCACCCGCGAAGGGGTGATGGCGCAGCCGCAGGACAGCCTGACAACGCTGATGCTGGCCGCCGGCAACATCGAAAGCCGGCTGTTCGGCCTGTGCCACCCAGAGCAACTGGTGCTGGCGTTCCACAGCCGCCCGCAATACCTCAACAGCGCCTGGCAGGGGCTGCTGGCACTGAGCCTGGACGGCGAAGTGCTGGCGGCCAACGACAGTGCCTGCCAGTTGTTGCAGGTGCCGCGCCATGAACTGATCGGCCGGCACAGCACCGACCTGCTCGGCGAGCGTTCGCCGGCCTTCATCGCGCGCCTGTGGCAGGGCGGGGTGAGCAGCGTGCAGACGGCCAAGGGCGAGTTCTACTTCCGCGCCCTGCAGCTGCCCCGCCATGGCCGGGTCAACGGCAGTCCGCCGGCGAGCAAGCCGACGCTGAGCAGGCAAGCACCCGCACTTGACGCCCTGGCCGGGGGTGATCCGCGCCTGGCGCGCAACCTGCGCATGGCACGCCAGGGGTTGGGCAACGGCCTGCCGGTGTTGCTGCTGGGCGAGACCGGTACCGGCAAGGAAGTCGTAGCCCGCGCCTTGCACCACGCCAGCCCGCGCGCCGACAAACCGTTTGTGGCCGTCAACTGCGCAGCGATCCCCGAAGGGCTGATCGAGTCCGAGCTGTTCGGCTACCGCGAAGGAGCCTTCACTGGTTCGCGCCGGGGCGGCATGGTCGGCCGGTTGATGCAGGCCCAGGGCGGCACGCTGTTCCTCGACGAAATCGGCGACATGCCGCTGGCCCTGCAGGCGCGCCTGCTGCGGGTTCTGCAGGAGCGCCGTGTGGCGCCGCTGGGGGCGGGCGACGAGCAGGACATCGACGTGGCGCTGATCTGCGCCACCCACCGCGACCTCAAGCGTCTGGTGCAGGAGCAACACTTCCGCGAAGACCTGTACTACCGGGTGAATGGCGTGTCGTTGCGCCTGCCGGCCCTGCGCGAACGGGATGACCTGGCTGCAATCATCCAGGGTTTGCTGGACAAGTCCGGCGCCAAGGGCGTCAGCCTGGACCCGGCCCTGGCTGGGTTGCTTGAAGGTTTTGACTGGCCCGGAAATATCCGCCAGCTGGAGATGGTGGTACGCACGGCACTGGCCATGCGCGAAGATGGCGAGCTGTTGCTGACCCTTGACCACCTGACCGATTGCCTGCTGGACGAACTGGCCAGCGCAACGGCGCCTTCCGGCAGCATCAAGGACAACGAGCTGGAGCTGATTCGCGCCGCGTTGACGCGCCACCAGGGCAACGTTTCCGCTGCTGCCGAAGCGTTAGGCATCAGCCGGGCGACGCTGTACCGCAAGCTCAAACAGTTGCGCAGCTGACATGGGCGGCCTGTTCGCAAGGCTGGTGGACTCCAGCGACCCTGTACTCATGCGCCAGGCATTAGCCTGGCTGTATGGTTTCGTCCGACCCCACCGCCGCGCCATCGGCGTGCTGCTGGGCCTGTCGCTGGGCGCCTCGCTGCTGGCACTGGCGCAACCCTGGCTGGTCAAGACGCTGATCGACGAAGGCCTGTTGGCCAAGGACTACCAGACGCTCTGGCACATGGCGGCGATCATGATCGGCGCCGGTGTGCTGGGCACCGTGCTGGCCGGGGTCAACCGCTACCTGCATACTCGCTTGTCGGGGCGCATCCTGTTTGCCCTGCGCGATGACCTTTACCGTCACCTGCAGCAGTTGTCGCCAACGTTCTACGGCCGGCGGCGCACCGGTGACATTCTTTCGCGGCTGGATGGCGATGTGGCGGAGATCCAGCGCTTTGCCGTGGACTCGCTGTTTTCGGCGGTGTCGGCGGTGATCGGCCTGGTCGGTGCGGTGGCATTGATGCTGATGCTGTCGTGGCAACTGTCGCTGCTGCTGGCCTTGCTGATCCCGATCGAGGTGCTGTGGCTGCGCTGGATGCGGCGCAAGGTGGAGCGCGAAGTGCGCAGCCTGCGCGAGCGCTCGGCGGATGTGTCGTCGTTCCTGGTCGAAACCCTGCCGGCGATGAAGTTCATCCAGGCCGCCGGCCAGCAAGATCGCGAGGCAGGGCGCCTGGACCAGCTGGGGCAGGGCTACATGCGCCAGTTGCTGAAGGTGCAGGTGACCGAATTCTTCACCCAGGCCATCCCCGGTACGCTGACCTCATGGTGTCGCGCCTGCGCGTTCCTGGTCGGCGGCTGGTGGGTGATCCAGGGGACCTGGCAGTTGGGGGCGCTGATCGCCTTTTCAACCTACATGGGCATGGCGGTGGGGCCGGTACAAAGCCTGCTGGGGCTGTACGTGGCGGTGCAGCGCATGGCAGTGAGCCTGGGGCGGGTGATGGAGCTCAAGCAGGAGGCCGTGGCCGTGCGCCCGGCGGCCAACCCGCAACCCATGCCCGATGGCCCGGGCGAACTGCGCCTGGAAGCACTGTGCTTTAGCCATGCAGGCCGCCAGGGCGCCGTGCTGAACAACGTGCAGGTGTGCGTGCCGGGGGGGCTGAAGGTGGCCATCAGCGGCGCCTCTGGCGTGGGCAAGTCGACCCTCATCGACCTGTTGCAGCGCTTCTACGACCCTGACGCAGGGCGCATCCTGCTGGACGGCACCGACCTGCGCGAACTGGACCTGGCCGCGCTGCGTCGAAGTATCGCCGTGGTCAGCCAGGACATCGTGCTGTTCCGCGGCACCCTGGCGCAGAACCTGGCCTACAGCGTGCCCGAGGCCAGCCGTGCGGAGCTGGAGCGGGTGGTGCGCCTGGCGCGGCTGGACAGCCTGGTCGAGAGCCTGCCGCTGGGCCTGGACGGCCTGCTGGGCGAGCGTGGCCAGCAACTGTCTGGTGGGCAGAAGCAGCGCATCGCCATCGCTCGCGCGGTGCTGCAAGCGCCGGCGATCCTGGTGCTGGACGAAGCCACGTCGGCAGTCGACGAGTCCACCGAGCGTGAAGTGATTGCGGCTATCGACCAGCTGTTCGCCGGCCGCACGCGCATTTTGATCAGCCACCGCGCCTCGACCCTGGCCGATGCGGATCTGCACCTGCACTTGTCGGACGGCAAGTTGCAGGTACTGCCGCAGGAGGTGATCAGGCATGGGCACTGATCTGCGGATTGGCGTTATCGACAGTGGCTGCTCGCCAGAGCAAGCCAATGGTGCAATAGATGCCCGGCGTTTCTGGCTGGAAGACGGCCAGTTGCGTGAAGGCGCGATGCTGCCCGACCAACTCGGCCACGGCAGCGCGGTGCTTGCCAGCTTGCAACGTGCGGCCGGCCCGGTGCCGCTGCTGGTAGCTCAGGTGTTCGGCGCCCAGGCCAGCACCAGCGCATTGCAGGTGGCGGCCGCGCTGCTGTGGCTGGTGGAAGCCGGCGCTACGCTGGTCAACCTGAGCCTGGGGTTGCAGCAGGATCGGCCGGTGCTGCATCAGGCCTGCGCCGAGGCGCTGGCGGCGGGCGTGCTGTTGTGCGCATCCAGCCCGGCACAGGGCGCAGCGGTGTACCCGGCCAGTTATGAGGGGGTGATTCGTGTCACTGGCGATGCCCGTTGCGCACCTGGGCAATGGTCGTGGCTGGGTACCCGGCAGGCGGATTTTGGTGGCTACGTAGGGGCGGCGGGTAGCGCGGGCGCGAGCCTGGGTTGTGCGGCCGTGAGCGGGAGGATTGCAGCCCTGCTGCATGAACAGCCGGGGCTGGACCGGCATCAGGTTCATGACTGGTTGCGCCATCACGCAGCATTTATCGGCCCCGAGCGACGAGGGGCCAGCCATGCCTGAGCCGCGCATTGTGGTGTTGGGTGCTGGGCCGGCAGGCGCGGCCACAGCGATTGGGTTGCGGCGCCTGGGGTACGCGGTAACGGTCGTTTCCGAATGGCGCCGGTTCGCTGCAGTTGAAGGTGTATCGCAACGGGTGCTTGAGGGCTTGCGCAACGCGGGGCTCGGTGGCGCCTTGAGCCAGGCGGCGATGCCCGCTCACCGGCAGGTGCACTGGAACGGCCAGCACTTGCAGATGAACCAGGAGTTTCTACTCGACCGGCAACGCTTCGACCGCGCGCTGCGCGACGATCTTCTGCGTGCGGGAGTGAGCGTGGTCGAAGGCCGGGTGCGCGAGGTTGTGCCCGGGGACGGCCATTTCGTTCGGCTGGATGATGGGCAAGTACTACCGGCCGATTTCCTGGTTGAAGCCCGCGGGCGCCAGGCCCCACTGGCCGCAGACCGCCGGCGCGGACCGGAAACGGTCAGCCTGCTGAACGGCTGGCAGAGTCTTCCGGGCAAGCCGGCGTCAGCGGTAGAAAGCCTGGAGGATGGCTGGGCGTGGATGGCGCGCCTGGAAGATGGCCGCTGTTACTGGCAGGTCACCCTGGATGCCGCCGGGCTGCCGGGCAAAGCCGGGTTGGCCGATTACTGCGCAGCGCGGCGTGCCCGCAGCGCGCTGGTGGCAGAACTGTTCGACGCCCAGGCGCTGCTGCCCGCGCAGGTGCATGCGCGCAGCAGTACCGCCATTCTTGCCGGTGAATGCGTTGGGCCGGACTGGATACGCGTGGGCGATGCGGCGATGGCGGTTGACCCGCTGTCGGGCAACGGGATCTTTCAGTCGCTGTCTTCGGCGTTGCAGGCACCGGTGGTGATCAACACCTTGCTGCGCAAGCCCGAGCGAGCTGCATTGGCGCAGCAGTTTCACCAGCAACGGGTCGAGCAGCTGTTCTTGCGCTTTGCTCGCATTGGCCGGGATTTCTACACCCAGGAGCAGGGGTGGGCAGGGCAGGCATTCTGGGGGCAGCGCCAAGGTTGGCCGGATGCGCAGCCATTGCATCTGGCGGCGGATTGGCAGGCAGTTCGGGTTGAGCGACGGCCTGTACTGCGTGATGGGCTGGTGGATGCGGCCGAGGTGGTGGTGACGGCGGACCAGCCGTTGGGGGTGTGGCATCTGCAGGGGGTGGAGTTGGCGCCGGTGGTGCGGGAAATACGCAGTGGCCGGCCAGTCGAGGCAGTGTTGTCAGGGCTGGCGGTTGAACAGCAGGTCATGGTGCGGCGGTGGGTGTTGGAGCAGGGGTTGGCTTGATATCGCCGGGGCCGCTTTGCGGCCCATCGCCGGCAAGCCAGCTCCCACAGGTACTGCACAAAACCCAGAATTTGCGCTGTACCTGTGGGAGCTGGCTTGCCGGCGATGGCTGCAAAGCAGCCCCTGGATCTCAAATCAGAAGAAGGTCCCGACAATCAACTGCATATAGGTCCCGGTATCCCGCCCGCCCAGCTGCGTACCACCAGTCGCAGCACTACGCTCCGGCTTGTAGAACCCGACCACCGGGCTGATCAGCAGGTGGTCGTTGACCATCCATTCCACATACAGGTCCAGCTCCCGCCCGCCGAGGTTGCCCTGGTCGGTGTCCAGGGTATCGAAGTCGAAATACAGCGCGCCCACTGTCAGGTTGTCCCGTGGCTTGCCCTTCAGCGCCACGTGGTGCACCTGGCTGTTCTTGTTGAACGGCCCGGCATAGTTGGCTGCCACTTCGCCCTGGAACCAGGTGCCGTAGCCACGGCTCAGGCCATAGAACAACGGGTCGAAGCCTTCCGAGAAACGGCTGTAGCGGTAGGTGGCGGTGGGGGTCCAGGGCAGTTCGGAGAAGGTCCAGTTGCCTTCCAGGTACCAGGCGTTCTCGCGCCCGCCTGTCTTGTCCTGAGTGACGTACTCGGCGGCCAGCTCCAGGTCCTTCACACCGAGGTTGCCGCGCCCGCGCAGGCTGGCGGTGTCCATGCCGTCGCGGTGTTCCAGGCCCAGCAGCTGCGCATAGCGCTGGTCCACGTCGAGCCCGCGGATCCAGCTGAGGCCGACGGTGCCGTTGTCGCCGACATGCTCCAGGTTGGCCACTGCCATTGAGGTATCGGCCTGATAATGATTGTCGGACTTCAGCCACATCAGGTCGCCGCGCCAGCCCTGCTTGCCGCCCAGGCGCAGTACGGCGGTGCGGTCGAAGGCCTTGCGTGCGGCCAGGTAGTAGGCGCCACCGCGGTCGAAGTTGGCACCCAGGTCGACCTTGCCGAGGTTGACCGGGTCACCCTGGATCAGGAAGCCGTCGCCCAGGGTGACCACCTGGCGGCCAGCGGAAATGTCCACGCCGTCTTCGCCCAGTGCCGGGAACAGGTTGGCCGAGCGCCAGCCCAGGTACAGGTCTTCGATGGCGGTACGGCGCTCGTCGCCCAGGGTCAGCCCGGCGGCATCACCATCGCCCCAGGTGGCGGAGCTGAGCAGGTTGAAGGCGCCGTAGAGCGCGCCGCTATCGGCCAGGGCCTGGCTGCCGCTGAGTCCGTATTTCGCGTAGCCCTCCTGCCAGGCGCTGCTGCCCGGCTGGCGGTTGCCGGCCTGGTTGAAGCTTTCGTCGCTGTGGAAAACACCCAACAGGGCTTCGAGTTCGGCGTTGAGGGTGGTGCCGTTGTGGTTGTACAGCTCGTAGGCTTGGCTGGCGGGGGCGGCTAGCAGCAGGGCCAATGTGCAGGCGAGTGTGTGCCTCATGGGTTTGCTCCATGGTTTTTTATTGTTGTTTTTGTAGTGCCTGTACCGGCCTCTTCGCAGCACAAGGCTGCTCCTGCAAGGAATGCGCGACCGTAGGAGCAGCCTTGCGCTGCGAAGGGGCCGGTACAGGAAAATGATCAGAGCTTGATCAACACCGACTTGAGCTCGGTGTAGTGCTCGATGGCCGCAGCGCCCATCTCGCGACCAACGCCAGACATCTTGTAGCCGCCAAACGGCAGCGCCGGGTCCAGCGCGCTGTGGCAGTTGACCCACACCGAGCCGGACTTGATACGCGGGATCATCCTGTGCACAGCCGCCAGGTCGTTGGACCAGATGCTCGCGCCCAGGCCGTAGGGGTTGTCGTTGGCCATGCCGATCACTTCGTCGAGGTCCTCGAACGGCATCGCCACCAGCACCGGCCCGAAGATTTCTTCCTGCACCAGGCGGTGGCGCTGGTCGACATCGACGATCACCGTCGGTTTGACGAAGTAACCCGGCCCGAAGCTTTCACCGCCACAGGCAATGGTCGCACCCAGTTCGCGGCCCAGTTCGATGTAGCCGGTGACGCGGTCCTGCTGTTTGGCCGAAATCAATGGGCCCATCTGCACCGCCGGGTCCAGCCCGCTGCCCAGCTTCATGCCGTTGGCGATGCCGGCGATGTCGGCCACCACGTTGTCGAAGTGCTTGCGGTGCACATACAGCCGCGAGCCCGCGCAGCACACCTGGCCCTGGTTGAAGAAAATCGCCGTGGCCGCACCGGCAGCGGCTTCCTGCAGGTTGGCGTCGGGCATGACGATGGTCGGCGACTTGCCGCCCAGTTCCAGGGTCACGCGGGTCATGTTGTCCATGGCCGCCTTGCCGATCAGCTTGCCGACTTCGGTGGAGCCGGTGAAGGTGAGCTTGTCCACCCCGGGGTGGCGGCTGAGCGCGGCGCCGGCATTCAGGCCGGTGCCGGTGATCACATTGAATACACCGGCCGGGTAGCCGGCCTCGTCTACCAGTTCCGCCAGCTTCAGCACGCTCAGTGGTGTTTCGTCGGCGGGCTTGAGCACCACGGTGCAGCCGGTGGCAAGCGCCGGCCCGAGCTTCCAGCAGGCCAGCAGCAGCGGGAAGTTCCAGGCGACGATGGCACCGACCACGCCCACTGCCTCGCGGCGGATGAAACCGTGGAACTGGTCGTTGGGCATCAACGGCATCGAGGCTTCGACGGTGCTACCCTCGATCTTGGTGGCCCAGCCGGCCATGTAGCGCAAGAAGTCGATGGCCAGTTGCACGTCCATTACCTGGGCCACGGCGGCGCTCTTGCCGTTGTTCAGGCATTCCAGTTCGGCCAGCTGGCGGGCATCGCGCTCCATCAGGTCGGCCAGGCGCCACAGCAGGTTCTGCCGCTCGCGCGGGCGCAGGCGGCTCCAGGGCGAATCATCGAAGGCCTGGCGCGCCGCGCGGACCGCGCGGTCGACATCTTCGGCCTCGGCCGCGGGCACTTCGCCCAGTACTTCGCCGGTGGCCGGGTTGCGGAACGACAGGGTGCGGCCATTGGCGGCGTCCTGCCAGTCGGCGCCAATGCGCATTTTCAGCTTGCGTTCCAGGAAGGCGCGGGTGGCGGGCAGGATGGGCAGTTCGGAAAGCATGGGGGCGGTGCCTCTTGTCATTGGATGTGACGGGCACTGGCGCAATGGCCGTGCCAAGCTGCGCAGATGGCCGCAAAGCGTTGAAGGGGTTGGGGTTTGCCGAGTTGCAAGGTTGTCGTTGCAGGTGTGCGCTGTTGCACATTGAGACGGTGTGAGACGGTTGTGAAACAGTGGCCTCAAGGCCCGATCGCCGGCAAGCCAGCTCGCACAGGTACAGCACAGGTCTTCAAGGCAGTGGTTAATCTGTGGGAGCTGGCTTGCCGGCGATTGGCCTGCGCAGCAGGCCCTGTCTCAGGATGAA
>NZ_JABMCN010000094.1 GCF_013179515.1 Pseudomonas sp. CM27 | reverse complement strand
ACCGAGCTTCAGTTGCTCCTTGCTCAAGGTGATACCAAACACTTTGGCGCCATACTCCCTGGCGGCAAAACGCGACAGCCCGCCCCAGCCACAACCCACGTCGAGCAGGTAATCACCTGCGTCCAGGCGCAGTTTCCGACACAGGTGGTCAAACTTGTCCTGTTGCGCCTGATCGAGGGTATTGTCGGGCTCGCGGAAGTAGGCACACGAATACGCCATGTCCTGGTCCAGCCACAACTGGTAGAACGCATTGGAAACGTCATAGTGATAGGAGATGGCTTCGGCGTCTGTGCTCTTGTCGTGAGACACCCGCTGCGGCAGCGCTTCGGCTTCATCTGTCAGCAACGCTTCGCTCAGCTCATCGCACACGCGGATGGCCTCACCGATATCGCCTTCAAGGTCCAGTTTGCCTTCGACGAATGCCGCGCCCAGCTGGTCGAGGCTGGGGTGCGTCAACTGGCTGATCAGCTGAGGCTCTCTGACCAGAATCGTCACCTGCGGGCTGGGCCCTAGATCAAAGTGGTTACCGTCCCACAGTTTCAGGCGAAGCGGCAGATGCAAGCGCTGCAGTGCCGGTGGAAGTTGCCCAAGCATAACGACCCTCCTATCCGCAATTGGCCACGACGCCTGATATTTCGAACGTCGCCGGATCAGAGTAGTTCATTCGTGGGATGTTTCCTCTAAACCAGACCATGGTCTAGAACCAACTGATCTTATACGCGCAGCAGATTGTATACAATTTCAGCGTCTCAGCTTAACCTTATGCCCCTCTCGCGCTTCTACATCCTGGAGTTGAACCCATGAAATCCTATGACGTGGTGATCATCGGCGGTGGCCCTGGCGGCTACAACGCAGCCATCCGCGCTGGCCAGCTGGGCCTGAGCGTAGCCTGCGTGGAAGGCCGCTCGACGCTGGGCGGCACCTGCTTGAACGTGGGCTGCATGCCGTCCAAGGCACTGTTGCATGCTTCCGAGCTGTACGAGGCCGCCAGCGGTGACGAGTTCGCGCACCTCGGTATCGAAGTAAAGCCCAACCTCAACCTCGCCCAGATGATGAAGCAGAAGGACGAGAGCGTGACTGGCCTGACCAAGGGCATCGAGTACCTGTTTCGCAAGAACAAGGTCGACTGGATCAAGGGCTGGGGCCGCCTGGACGGCGTCGGCAAGGTCGTGGTGAAGGCAGACGACGGTAGCGAAAACGTGCTGCAGGCCAAAGACATCGTTATTGCCACCGGCTCCGAGCCCACCCCGCTGCCCGGGGTGACCATCGACAACCAGCGCATCATCGACTCGACCGGTGCGTTGTCCCTGCCACAGGTGCCCAAGCACCTGATCGTCATCGGTGCGGGTGTGATCGGCCTTGAGCTGGGTTCCGTGTGGCGTCGTCTGGGTAGCCAGGTCACGGTCATCGAGTACCTCGACCGCATTTGCCCGGGCACCGACGCAGAAACCGCAAAAACCCTGCAGAAGGCATTGGCCAAGCAAGGCATGGTGTTCAAGCTGGGCAGCAAGGTAACCCAGGCCAGCACCAGCGCCGAGGGCGTAAGCCTGACCCTGGAACCGGCCGCGGGCGGCAGCGCAGAAACACTGCAGGCCGACTACGTGCTGGTGGCGATCGGCCGTCGCCCCTACACCCAGGGCCTCAACCTTGAAAGCGTGGGCCTGGCAACCGACAAGCGCGGCATGCTCGACAACCAGCACCACCGCACTGCAGTGCCGGGTGTCTGGGTGATCGGCGACGTCACTTCCGGCCCGATGCTCGCGCACAAGGCGGAAGACGAAGCAGTGGCCTGCATCGAACGCATTGCCGGCAAGCCTCACGAGGTCAACTACAACCTCATCCCCGGCGTGATCTACACCCGCCCCGAGCTGGCAACCGTGGGCAAGACCGAAGAACAGCTCAAGGCCGAAGGGCGTGCCTACAAGGTGGGCAAGTTCCCGTTCACTGCCAACAGCCGGGCCAAGATCAACCACGAGACCGAAGGCTTCGCCAAGGTCCTGGCCGATGCCGAAACCGATGAAGTGCTGGGGGTGCACCTGGTGGGCCCAAGTGTCAGCGAGATGATTGGTGAGTTCTGCGTAGCCATGGAGTTCTCGGCTTCGGCGGAAGACATCGCCCTTACCTGCCACCCCCACCCTACTCGCTCCGAGGCGTTGCGCCAGGCAGCGATGAATGTGGACGGGATGGCGATGCAGATCTGATTCGGATTTGTCATGCGCTGGGTTCCAGCCCTTGACACGACACGGGGCCGCGCCTGCAGGGAAAGCACTTTCGCTTGCAGGCACGGCCTTGTGTAGGCACGGGGGCAATGGATTGACATTGGGGCAATCGTCTAGATTGGACAATGTACCCCCACACGAAGGAACGCTCCCATGTTCATTTTCCGCTCAATCACCGTCGGCGTTACCTGTCTCGCCCTGATCTGTGGCTCTCTGCCTGCAATGGCTGATCCCGGTAATGGCAATGGCAAGGGCCAGGGAAATGCCAAAGGGAACCAGTCGCATAACCAGGATCATGGCGGCAAAGGCAAAAAGTCAGGTGAGGGTGATTGGCACGGTGGCCCGAGTATCAATCATGCGAGCGTCCTGGGGATTGTCGATGGTTACCGGGATTACTGGAGCCCGGGGCCTGCGTTGCCGCCAGGGATTCAGAAGAACCTCGCTCGCGGCAAGCCGCTTCCGCCTGGTATCGCCAAGAAGCTCGATGGTCGACTGGTGGGCAGGTTGCCACACTATGACGGGTACGAGTGGCAGCAAGTTGGGACGGATTTGATCCTGGTGGCGCTGGCGACCGGGCTTATTTATGAAGTGCTGAATGGTGCGTTTGATTAGCTGTAAATCAGATTGATTTCCCATTGTGGGAACATGGCTTCGCCCCGTTCCCAGACTTGAACTGTGAGCCGGTGGGCCAGTTTAAACCATGCGATATAAGCCCCTTAGGCAAGCCACGAGTCTCGCTGCTGTCACGTCCTGTGCCCTAATGCTGGCAGCAGCTGGTCGGCCTAAGTACCGGCGGGGCGCTGCGCTTTTGAGTCTCTATTCGATACAAAGTGGATCGCGCAAAGCCCGCATGACCTCATCGTACATCGCATCCACAGCTCGAGAGCCCTTTGAATCCCGGCTACGCATCAACACAACTTGAATCACCGGCAGCTCAGGCAACCCTTGCCGGGTATCCACCATCTTCAAGCTCGGTGGAAGGCTGCACCGGGTTAGTACCGCAATCGCCATGCCGCTTTGCGCGGCAGCGATCTGACCACAGACATTCGGGCTGTTATAGACGACACGGTACTCACGCTGCTGAGCGTCAAGCGCTGCCAGGATCTCGCTACGCAGGCGTCCGCCCAGTTCATGCACAGCAATAGGCAGGGGACTGCACTTCCAGATTTCGTGCTGCTCGGCCGCCCCCCAAACCAGTGCCTCCTTGAACAACAGTTCTCCCCGCGAAGGTGCATCACGCGTGACCAGCGCCAGGTCGATCTCACCTCGATCAACCTTTGCCAGCAGCGCGGTAGACTCCTCGCACACCAACGTGACTTCGACGTCGCTGAAACGCGTAGCAAAGTGCCTGAGCACCGGCACCAGATAGGGCACGGCGTAGTCATCTGGAACGCCGAACGTCACTCGACCGGAAAGTGCCCCGCCATGCATCGCCAGCACCAGCGTTGAGTGGGATGCCAATAACTTGCGCGCGTGGCCCAACAGGTCGAAGCCAGCTGGCGTCAAGGACAGTTGCCGAGGCTCGCGGTTGAGCAGCGGGCGACCGATGCTGTCCTCAAGTTTCTTCAGCTGCATGCTGACGGCTGATTGCGAGCGCGATACCTGCCGCGCCGCCGCAGTCATCGAACCAGTATCGACCACTGCGACAAAAGTCCGCAGCCAGTCAATTTGCAGATCCTTGGAGTGCATAGCCAATCTCAAGCCATTCGACAATCGAATGGCCTTTATAACACTTATTCGCTTTTCTTGAGCGGGAGGAAGTCCTCAGAATGGCGCCTGAACAGCGGTACAAACCTGCGGTGGTGATGAGGTGTAATGGTGTTGAGTGTCGATGCAAGCTCGGTGGAGCTGAATAGAAACAAGATATGGAACGGCTTCAAACAACTGCTGCCCATCTCCATGTTCGTGATGGTGTTTGCCATCGCCTTCGGCCTGGCCGCCGCGCAAACAGGCCTGAGCGAAGCATCAACACTGCTGATGAGCAGTTTGGTTTTCGCCGGCGCTGCGCAATTTGCCGTACTCGACCTGTGGGGGCAGCACGTTCCGGTGGTGCCATTGATCGTAACGGTGTTCGCGATCAATGCCCGGCACCTGTTGATGGGCGCGACGCTGTATCCGTGGTTGCGCGAGCTGCCACGCGCCAAGCGCTATGGGGTGATGATGGTGGTTTCGGACGCCAACTGGGCGATGTCGATGCAGGCGTTCAGTAACGGCAAGGCCGGCATGGGTCTGCTGTTCGGTGGCGGCCTTGCGCTTTGGTCGGCCTGGACGCTTGGTAGTTGGCTGGGGCTGAAATTTGGCACGGTCATCCAGGACCCGGTCAGCCTGGGCCTGGACATGGTCATGGGCTGTTTCCTGCTGGCAATGGTGCTCGGCGGCCAGAAGAACCCACGCATGCTGATCATCTGGAGTGTGGCAGCCGCTGCATCGTTAATCGCGTATACATATCTGCCTGAAAACAGCCACGTCGTCACCGGAGCCTTGGCTGGTGGCCTGCTCGGCGCCGTTTGGACGGAGAAAAAAGCATGAGCATTGATATCTCGGGATTCGGCACGGTGTACATCATTCTGATCATGGCTGTGGTCACTCTTGTGACCCGCTGGGGTGGGGTGTTCGCGATGTCGTTCGTCCCAATCAACTACAGGGTGCAGCAATTCATAAATGCCATGTCGGGCTCAGTGTTGGTAGCGGTGCTGACACCGCTGGCGGTCACGGGGGATAACGGGGCACGTGTTGCCTTGTTGACGACCGCGATCGTGATGCTCGCGCTGCGCAAGCCACTTCCCGCAATCACCGCAGGGTTATTGATGGCGGCGCTGTTCAGGCAGTTCCTCGTTTTCATTTAGTCTGTATTGAATCTTCACGCCGGTTCAATCTGCCTCTCCATGAATCCAACTCAACGTGAAAATTGAACAGCATAGATCTTGGCCGCCGCCTCTTCCCTCTAATTAGCACCGGCGATTGCTCTTCGAGTCTGGCTGGCGGGGGAGTGTCTTGCAGGATTAACGCGGCAACACCCGCTTTCTGGAGCTCACTGACTGTGCGCGTGAGACAAACCACTTCGGCCTGTCTTGGCAAGGGCCAATCCACTGATGCGCGCCAGCTTTTTTGCATGTGTCTGACGCTTTAGCTCAACTGAATTTTGTCTGCTCAAAAAGGCTGGATTGAATTCCGACACCGCTAACGGTTAGATGTCACTGCAGACGATGCTCTGCCTTTTCAGTAATTATAAGAAGAGGTCCGCGCCCCATGCGCAAGCTCATAAAAGCCCTATCCCTGATGTCCATCGCCGTGCTTTCCACCCCGTCCGTTGCTCATGCTGACGAGGCAAGCAAGACAGATGGTCCACCCTTCGTCGTTCATAGGTTGACTGATTTCCTATATGCCATCGGAGAACCGAGCTACTACCAGAAAAACTACTCCTACCTCATCGTAGGTGAGAGAAAGGCCCTGATGTTCGACGCCGGGGCGAACCAGAAGGAGAACATTACGGAGGTGGCTAAGAAAATCACAGATAAACCACTCTCAGTCTTGCCATCGCACCTCCATTTCGATCACCTGGGCGGTCTGCACAATTTTCAGAGCGTGTATCTGGTCGATACCCCTTTCACCCGCAAGTTCAAGGTGAAAGATGACCTCTACCAAGTACCGGAACCGGTTTATCTCGGTAATTTCGACCACATGGTAGTTCCTCCTTTTAAAGTGACAAGATTAGTGAAGCCACAGGAGATTATCGACTTAGGTGGCTTGCAGGTCCGCTTACTCAGCGTACCGGGGCATACTCAGGACGAAGTGGCTCTCTACGATGAAGCGCATAACATCCTGCTGGCCGGTGATCACCTCTATCCTTCTTGGCTATTGGCCGGGAACCTCAAGGATTATGTCTCGTCACTGAATGCCACGTTGAAGGTCATCAATCCACAGACAGCTATCTATGGCGCCCATGCTGATGAGGATCCATCCAAGGTGCCAGCCATGACCTATGCCGATGTAGTGGCCATCCGGGACAAGATGCTTCAGATACAAGCGGGTCGGGCTAAGGGAGAATCGTTCAGCGATCCAGAGCTCATCAAAAGCTCCGAGCTCTATAAGGTCCATAAAGACATCAGCATCCTGACGAACATTCGCTTCACTGATGGTCGTGGGTTTGGTTATTGACCCGGCTGCCCGATTGTATCCAATAACCAATCGATAAACGCCCGTACCTCTTGTCGTTCACGCGTGCGCTCAGTGCAAACGACGTAGTAGTTATGCAGTGCGGGCACGGAGAGCGGCAAGGGGCATATCAGTCGGCCTTCATCCAGATCCCGGGCAGAAACGGTCTCATCGCTCAGCGCAACGCCAAATCCTTCTCGTGCGGCCTGTAGCACCATACCGAAATCTTCGAAATGGATATTTTCAAAGCCGCCACGCACATACCCCGCCTCGGCCAGCCATTGCTGCCACTGACTAACGGCGTCCTCATGTAATAGCCGATGTTTCATTAGGTCTTCAACTTCGTGAATAGCCAATGGACCTCGCGCATATTGAGGACTACATACTGGAATCATTCGAATGCCATGCAGAAGGCGCCACCAATATCCCGGCCAAGGAGGTGTGCCATAAACCACTGCGACGTCGGCCCGGCGCCAATCCACCTGCGCCATATTCGGCGCCGTAATCACGCTTACCTTTACCAGCTGCGAGTCGACCATGAAACGGAGTAAAGGGGAGACCAACCACTCGGTGCCTTCGGCCGGTGGGATGGACAACTTTATCTCAACGAGCGGCTGTTCCTGCTCGTTGCCAATCCGTAGCTCACCTATGGCATCGCTGATATCGCGCATGGCACTAGCGATGCGCTTGTGCAAATAGCGGCCTCTAGGCGTCAGGACCAATCTGCGGCCCTGCTTGGTGAACAGCTCCACGCCCAGGCTCGACTGCAAGACCTTGAGCTGTTGGCTGACCGCACCGGTGGTGACATGTAATTCAACCGCTGCGCCGGCAAGGCTTCCTAACCGGGCAACGCTCTCAAATACTTTAAAGCTGTGTAACGGGGGAAGCGCCATCTCAACTCCATTATCCACTGCCTGTTGTTACGGAGATCGTCCTTGATCTCGCAACTCGTCCGAGCTTGATGGACATCTGTAGCTATCCAGGTCAACGCGGGGTTATTCATTGCGTGATGGCAAGTATTGCGCGAGTATCGCCGAGGCACCCTCATTGTAATGGCGAGGCTTCATCGTGAGCAGTACATCTTCAATCTGGTTTTTTGCAGTCCCATTTGCAATAGCCGCTGCAATCCCAGGTCCCGCCCAGGTTGGCCTGATGGGTCAGGTTGTTGCCTATGGAGCTCGCTCATCGCTGTCCTACGTCGCCGGTATGGTATTGGGGAATACGGTTTGGTTGCTTGTGGCAACGCTTGGGCTTGCTGCAATGGCCCTGCAATACGAGGAAGTGTTCGTCACCGTGAAATGGCTGGGTGTAGCCTTCATCCTCTTCATCGCGTGGAATCTCTGGACGAAGGATGTGGAAAACCCAACCCTGCAGTTCAATCGATCGGCAGGTCGGGGCCTTCTCGGGGGCACGATATTGACCCTGAGTAACCCTAAAGCTGTGGTGTTCTTCGGGGCTGTCCTGCCCCACGCCTTCGATCTCACGTCCCTTACTATCGCTGAGGTCGTGTACATAAGCTTGCTAGGCATCACTATCGACTTAACCGTTCAGTTGGGTTACGTACTTACGGCATCGAAAATCGCGCGGGCGGTTCGGTCGACTAAGGCCATGAAGCGGTTGAACCGCACCGGCGCAACTGTCATGACGGCTTGTGCCGGCTGGATGGCAGTTTCACAGTAGCGAAACGCCTAGCTGCTTCAGCCTGAAAAATATTCTTAACGTGGAACGCCGCGTTCCGTGTGTGATTGTGAAAAAGCCGAATGAAGCGATAGCATCCTGGCCAGCCGAGAGCTGCAGCGAGCCTTCGGACTTCGGCGGTCTTGATCACAGGGCGGGTAGTTGAACTGGTCTAATGATTTTGCTGGGGCTACTCAGGGCGGCGAGTCGTGCCCCACCTTCAGGTACGTCTTTGTCCACTCTCGATAACTCTCCACACACGTGAATTTAGAAATCAGCTCAGGGAGGGAGAGCTCCCCCCTGAGAACCGCTTTGCTCACGCAGCGCTTGGTAGATCGACTTGATCGCAGAAAAGTAAGGGGCATGCCCATTGACCACGATGCGCACATTGGCAGCGCTAAGTTTCTCAACATCGCTGAGCGCCGGATTACCGTAGTTTACAAGCATGATCGGCGTGTTGAGGTGTTCCGTGAGTGCCGCCAAGTGAGGGAAGTCTTTAACCCCAACCAGGCAAATAGCATCTGCACCCGCTTTCTCATAGGCCGTAGTACGCGCGATAGCGTCTTCTAGCGTGGTAGCGGCCACATTCGTGCTGGCGATGATGCTGAGGGTATCATCCGAGCGGGCAAATCGAGCAGCGTAGATCTTGGCTGCGGCCTCTTCCCCTCCGATCAGCACCGGCGATTGCTCTTCATATTTGGCCGGCAGATGAGTGTCTTCCAATGTTAACGCAGCAACGCCGGCTTTCTGCAACGCACTGACTGTGCGCATGACATTCAGCGCATTCCCAAACCCATGGTCGGCGTCTGCGATGACAGGGATTTGGCTCGCACGCCCAACTCTGGTGACCTGCTCGACATATTCATCAAGCGTCAGCAGTGCAATGTCCGGTGCCACAGGCACTTGAAGCGAAGCGACAGAGCCTCCCTGTATGCCCACCTCGAAGCCGAGGTCGGATGCCATACGCACCGAGATAGGATCGAATACAGAAGCCGCAAATTTACAGACATGTCCTTGAAGCAGATCACCAAACGCTTTGCGCAATTCATGATGCGATCGCTTGATCATATTTGGCTCCATTACATTCATTCAGCTGGTGCAAAGCATGCTAGGCGAGGCTTAAGAAACCAGATCACGACCGATCATCGCCGACCTTCAAGCGCGATGACCGGAAGTAAGGGCGATTTCACTTATGCGCCAGCAAGGCCTTCCTTTCCGCCTTTTCCTGTTTCATGGCTGCGATTTCTCGTTCACAAGCTTCGACATCAAACGAATTGTCCCACTTGGCAATCGCGATGGTGCCGATGCCATTGCCGATCAGGTTGGTCACCGCCCGCGCTTCGTTGAGGAACCGATCGATGCCCAGGAGCAGCACAAGGCCCACCAATGGAATGGAATGGATAGTTGTGAGCGTTGCAGCCAGCGTTACAAACCCTGCACCCGCAACGCCAGCCGAGCCTTTGGAGGTCAGCAGGAATACAGCCAGCAGAATCATTTGATCCATGAACGTCAGCGACGTATTAGTCGCTTGGGCGATGAAGATGGCAGCCATTGTGAGGTAAATGCAGGTGCCGTCCGCATTAAAGGTGTAGCCCGTAGGGAGCACCATGCCGACCACCGATTTCCTGCAGCCGAGCTTCTCCAATTTCACCATCATTCTCGGTAGCACGGCTTCGGTTGAGCAGGTGCCGAGGGTGATAAGAATTTCATCTTTGAAATAGCGAAGGAACTGCATCAGTGGCATTCCAGACCATCTGGCGACGGCACCGAGCACGACCACGATGAATATCAGAGTAGTTATATACAGTGCGACCAGCAGTTGGCCGAGTGACAGCAACGTACCGATACCGTATTTGCCGATGGTGAATGCCATGCCCGCACCGGCACCGATCGGAGCCAGGCGCATGACCATTGCGACGATTTTGAACAGGCCTTGCAGGAACAAGTCGATGGTGTTGATCAGCGGTTTGCTGGTTTCACCCATCTGCACAAGTGCGACGCCCATCAAGACAGAAAGCAGGATCACCTGCAGCATGACGCCGTTGGAGAAAGCGCCGACGAAGGTATGCGGGATGATATTGAGGAAGAATTCGATCGTGCCGCCTTGTTCACTCGCGGCCTGGCTGTATTTGCTGATGGCACTGCCATCGAGGGTGCTGGCGTTGATGTTCATACCTTCGCCAGGTTTAACAATATTGACCACAATGAGGCCGACGACCAACGCAATGGTCGACAGGATCTCGAAATAGATAAGCGCCTTAACACCAATACGGCCAACCTCTTTGATGCTGCCCATCTTGGCGATACCAACAACAACAGTACCGAAGATGATCGGTGCCAACAGCATCTTGATCAGTTTGATGAAGCCGTCGGCGAAGGGTTGGAGCTTGGCGCCGATGTCGGGTACGAAGTAACCGATTGCCGCACCGATCACGATGCCGATCAACACTTGCACATACAGCTGGCTGTACCAGCGGGATTTGGAAAGATCCACGGAAGCACCTCATTTTATTTTTGTGATGGGCATGTGGCTTGGCGGCGCTGCTGCGCCGCCTGGTACTGCGGCCTCGTCTACAGAGACCGCATACCGAAGATGATCAGCCCTCCCCCAGTTCACGCATTACGGCGTACAGGGCGGATTTGGCTTCAAAGCCCACGCCTGGGATGTCGGGCAGGCCGACGTAGCCGTTTTCAACCTGGATGCCGTCCGCAAAGCCGCCGAACGGCTGGAACACATCCGGGTACGATTCGTTACCACCAAGATGCAGGCCGGCGGCAATGTTGAGCGACATCTGGTGGCCACCGTGGGGTACAACGCGGCGGGAAGACCAGCCCATTTCTTCCATCACCTTGAGGGTGCGCATGTATTCGACAAGGCCATAAGACAGCGCGCAGTCGAACTGCAGATAGTCACGATCAGGCCGCATGCCGCCGTGGCGCAGCAGGTTGCGGGCGTCCTGATGAGAGAACAGGTTTTCGCCAGTGGCCATAGGCAGTTCATAGTGATTTGCCAGCTCAGCCTGCAGCGCATAGTCGAGGGGATCACCGACCTCTTCGTACCAGAACAGGTTGTACTTCTTGATGGCTTCGGCGTAGGCGATGCCGGTCCGCAGATCGAACCGCCCATTGGCATCGACGGCCAGGCGGCGGCCGTCGCCAACCACTTCAAGCACGGCTTCGATACGGCGGATGTCCTCGTCCAGCGGGACCGCACCGATCTTCATTTTGACGACATCGTAGCCGCGGTCGAGATAGCTCTGCATCTCGGCCTTGAGCTTCGATTGGTCTTTGCCAGGGTAGTAGTAGCCGCCGGCTGCGTACACCCAGACTTTGTCGTCGGCAACACCATTGCGGTAACGGTCAGCGAGCAAGCGGTACAGCGGTTTGCCTTCGATTTTTGCTACGGCATCCCAGACAGCCATATCGATTGTGCCCACGGCGACAGAGCGCTCACCGTGCCCCCCTGGTTTCTCGTTGGTCATCAGGGTTTTCCAGATGGCGAACGGGTCCAAGTTGTTGTTTTCATGGTCAATGAGAGTGTCTGGGTCTGCTTCAGTGATACGAGCCAGGAAGCGGTCGCGCATCAATGCGCCTTGGCCATAGCGACCGTTGGAGTTGAAGCCATAACCGATGACCGGCTTACCGTCGCGAATCACATCCGTGACCACAGCGACGACCGAGCAGGTCATCTTGGAAAAATCGATGTACGCGTTGGCAATTGGCGAGGCAATGGAAACGGTTTTTTCACGGATGTCGACGATGCGCATGACAGTTCCTCTTGTTGTATGTGACCCCACGTTATGCGTTGAGGTAGCGCTCGCCCAATGCTATTAATGCCGGACCCTATGCACAGGAGGCATGGCCCTTGGAACTGGTTTGGCTTGAAGATCTTTCAGCGCTCGCGGAGTACGGGAGCTTTGTGCGGGCGGCCGAAGCGCGTCATGTAACCCAACCGGCTTTCAGCCGCAGAGTTCGCTCTCTGGAGAATTGGATGGGCGTTGAGCTGTTCGTGCGCTCACCACACGGAGCCACGCTCACCGAGGCTGGAAGGCATATCTTGCCCAGTGCTCAGGAAGCGGCCCGATCCCTGTACCGGATACGCAGCGAAGCTCAAGAGGTCGCAGGGGTGGCAGCCAGGTCATTACAATTTGCGGCGACCCACTCCCTCTCTTTTACCTTTTTCCCGAAGTGGCTCCGGAGTGCTGAAAGCGGTGCACCAATCGAAGCAGTGCAACTGCACTCAGATAGCATGGCCGTTTGTGAACAAATGCTGATTCATGGCCAGGTTCAGTTTTTACTATGCCACCGCCACCCCGACGTTCCGCCGCTATTGCCACCCGAACACTTCATCAGCAAAAAGGTGGGCGAAGACACTCTCGTTCCGCTTGCCAGTGCGCACGCTGACTTCGGTACTTCGCCTGCGGCATTGCCTTACCTCGCCTACACCCATGAATCCGGGCTGGGCCGTATCGTCGCGCACAGACTTAGGGGCAAAGAAGATTATCTTCACCTGAAGTCCCTTTTCACCAGTCACCTTGCAGCGGTGCTGATGTCCATGGCGTTGGAAAGCAAGGGCGTGGCGTGGTTACCCAAGAGCCTTACGGAGCAGGAGATACTGGACGGGCGTCTGGTCCGGGCGCTCGATGAAAGCTGGGACATTCCTTTGGAAATTCATCTGACACGGCCCAAAGCAACACTCAGTCAGTCTGCAGAAACATTCTGGGCCAAGGCGGAGATTTGATCAGTCGCCTGCAATGTCCGCCGACGCGCTGTCGCAAGGGCTGGACATTTTGATAAGGCGCCTTGATCCGCAAGTGTAGCAATGCTTACAACAGCGCTGCCGCCCCCAATCGCGCATGTAACGGAGCTCTACTCCCCCTCAATTCACATACCGTGGACGTCCTATTCATAGAGAAGATGTTCCTCACTTAGTTTGATCACGGCATCCTGCGTTTCTTTGACCGGCGGACTCCCACTTGCCAACTGACTCACACGGCTGGCGACATGATCAACTTCCTATTTGACTTCGTTTTTGGCGTTCTCATGGGCGCACTGGGTGGCTTCTTCGGAATTGGGGGCGGCCTCGTTGCCATTCCGCTCATGACCCTAATCTTGGGTTTAAGCCAAACGCTGGCTCAGGGCACTGCTTTGGTCATGATGGTTCCGAACGTCGCCCTTGCACTCTGGAGGTATCAGCAGAGAAGCCCCATCCGCTGGTCACTTGCACTCCCCCTGGCGGCCATGGGCTTCATCACTGCAGGGATTGGTGCACGAGCAGCGGTGCACCTCGACCCTCTCTACATCCGAATGGGCTTCGCAGTGTTGATGCTTGGCCTGGCAGTGCTCACCTTGCTTAGGAACCGCACCTCTCATCGGGATAGTGAACCCAAGGCTCAACCATCTTCCCTCCGACTAGGCGTACTTGGATCGGGCTGTGGTGTTCTAGGTGGCTTTTTCGGAGTGGGTGCTTCCGTGGGGGCAGTTCCTGTCCTCACTGGTGTTTTCGGCTTCAGCCAACTGGCTGCGCAGGGCATGGCCCTGACGCTCGCGCTTCCAAGCACCGTGATTACGTTGGCGACCTACTGCTGGAATGGCCATGTGGATTGGCCTATGGGCCTGGCCATGGCGTTAGGAGGACTGTTAAGCGTTGGCTGTGGAGTGAAATGGGCCTACCGGGTGCATGAGCGTCACCTCCAAATCTTGTTCGCCGTTTTTCTGGTGGCCTCGGCGACCATGCTATTCATCAAAGGCTGAAGCAGTTAATTCACGAAATGTGCATCAAACGTATTTACTTGGCATCTTTATTTAGAAATTTGACTCGATAAGCTGGTACCACCACTGCTCGCCAGTGATCGTGATGCCTGCGGGCTGTATCAATAACAATATCGGGTGCAAATTCGCTATGAATACCCCAAAGACGCTTTACCAGAAACACATCGACTCCCACACCGTTTGTGAGCTGGATGATCAAGGGCACGTGCTGCTTTACATTGATCGCCAGGTTGCGAACGAATACACCAGCCCTCAAGCTTTCAGCGGCTTGCGGGAAGCGGGTCGGGAGGTTTGGCGCCCTTCGGCAACCCTCTGTGTAGTCGACCACGTCAACCCGACCGCACCTGATCGCATCTCCGACATGCCAGATGCTGGTGGAGCCTTGCAGGTCAACTACTTCGAAGAGAATTGCCGCGATTTCGGTATTGAACTGTTCGACGTCTTGGACAAGCGTCAAGGCATCGAACACGTGGTCGCGCCAGAGCAAGGCTTCATCCTCCCTGGCATGGTGGTGGCGGCCGGTGACAGTCACACCACGACATACGGTGCACTGGGTGCATTTGGCTTCGGTATCGGCACCTCCGAAATCGAGCACCTTCTGGCGACCCAAACGCTGGTGTACAAGCGCCTGAAAAGCATGCGAGTGACTGTCGATGGCATCCCTGGGCCCGGTTTGGTTTCCAAGGACATCATCATGGAACTGATTCGCCAGATCGGCGCTTCGGGTGCGACTGGCTATGCCATCGAGTTCACCGGGCCTGCTATCAGCGCTCTGAGCGTCGAAGCACGAATGACCATCTGCAACATGGCAGTTGAAGCCGGGGCTCGCGGCGCATTCATGGCACCGGATGAGAAGGTATTTGCGTACCTCGCTGATAAGCCGCGCGCACCTGAAGGGGCCGTATGGGATCAGGCAGTCGAAAGCTGGAAGTCGCTGTACACCGACCCAGGGGCCATATTCGACTTGGAAGTCCGCATGGATGTAGCAGACCTGCAACCGATGGTGACCTGGGGTACTAGCCCTGATCAAGCGGCTGCGATTTCTGACACAGTCCCCGATCCAATGGAACAGCCCGACCTGATCTTGCGCCGTGACCTGGAGCGGGCACTGCGCTACATGGATCTGCAACCAGGAACCCCACTTAGCAGCATCAAAATCAGCCATGCGTTCATTGGTTCATGCACCAATGCTCGGATCGAAGACCTTCGCGATGCCGCTCGTATAGTTAAAGGGCGGAAAGTGGCCGAAGGTGTACGGGCCATGATTGTGCCAGGCTCCACTATGGTACGTGACAATGCAGAAGCAGAGGGGATCGCCCAGATCTTCCGCGACGCTGGCTTCGAATGGCGACAGTCAGGGTGCTCGATGTGCCTTGCCATGAATGACGATGTGCTGAACCCAGGGGATCGCTGCGCATCGAGCACCAACCGCAATTTTGAAGGGCGGCAAGGTCAGGGGGCTCGCACCCACCTCATGAGCCCAGCGATGGTCGCTGCAGCTGCGGTAACTGGACACTTGGTTGATGTACGTTCGTTAGTTCTGGAGGCCTGATATGCAGCCGTTTAACAAAGTAGAAGGTGTTGCGGCGCCGATCCTGGCAGCGAATGTCGACACCGACGTAATCATGCCCAAGCAGTTTTTGAAAGGCATTGACCGTAATGGCCTTGACCGCGGAGCGTTCTTCGATTTGCGCTTCTTGGACGATGGCACTCCAAACCCTGAGTTTGTACTGAACCAAACGCCTTGGAACGATAGCAAATTCCTGGTCGTCGGCCCAAACTTCGGTTGTGGATCAAGCCGCGAACATGCAGTTTGGGGGATGAAACAGTTAGGGATTCGAGCGCTGATCGGTACCAGCTTCGCAGGCATCTTCTACGACAACTGCCAGCGCAATGGTGTACTTACCATCCAGTTGTCCCCGGCAGAGCTCAAAGAGCTGGGTGCCATGGTGAGTCAGCCTGAGACTGCGAAGATCGCTGTGGATTTGGAGGCGCAGTTTATCCTCCTGTCTGATGGTCGCCGCATCGAATTCAAGATCGACGCGCTTCGGAAAGATGCTCTTCTCCTGGGCCTTGACGCAATCGGCAGCACACTTGTTCGAAGTGAGCAGATCCGTAGCTTTGAGGAACGTCATCTGCAAGCGAACCCTTGGTTGGCCTGACCCCTAATCGTCACCCGACCCTGAGGGGTCGGCATCAGGAGATTCTCGAATGCTCGACGTAACAAACGATGGGGAATGGCCTACTGGGTACCGTATCAATCCCTCCGCTCCACCCCTCGAGGATAAATGGCGAGAAGCATTTGAAGGAATGCCTTCAGCCATTGTCAGCGACTGTTTGGGAAGAAATACCGGCGGCTTGGGACTTAAGCCATATCATGGATTCCGACACCTCTGCGGAAGCGCCCTGACTGTCAGGATTCGACCAGGGGACAATCTGTTGTTGCTCAAAGCCATTCAAATGGCGCGGCCCGGTGATGTCCTGGTCGTTGATGGCAGTGGAGATCTAAGCCGTGCGGTGATTGGCGGCATCATGCGTGCCATGGCTATCAAAGCCGGCATTGCCGGGGTGGTTGTCAACGGCGCCATCCGAGACAGGGAAGAATGGCTGGGAGGTGAGCTGCCCGTGTTCGCGTTAGGCTATGTGCACCGAGGGCCAAGCACGGACGGCGGCGGAGAAATCAACGTTCAGGTTGCCTGCGCTGGAATGCTGGTGAGTCCTGGAGATCTTATCATTGGCGATGCCGACGGAGTGGTGGCAGTGCGTGCAGATGAACTGCCGAAGGTCTACTCAAGGTGCACGGAACTGCTTGATCGAGAAGCAAACATCCTCAAGTCCATCGCAGCAGGTACTCTCGACCCCGAACGTTTTGATGAGCAGCTTCGCGGTAAGGGCTGCCCTATCTAAAGGGCTGACGCGCTCTTAATCTGCTCCCAAACGGCTGAACCTCGATTCAAGGAACTCCACGCATACCCGTAGCTTGGCGGAGTCCGCCAAGCGTGTGGGGTAAACAGCCCAAACGTTAGCACTCTGGCTATATTTGTGAAGTACTTGTACTAAGCGGCCTTGTTCTAAAAGTGGCTTAACATCCCACATCGACCTCAGCAACAAACCACGATGGTTTAGCGCCCACTGAAGAACGATTTCGCCATTATTCGATGAAAGCCGGCCGTTGACCCTCACGGTCTCTTCTTTCTGCGAATTAAGCAGCCGCCATACTCCGTAAGGGTTGTTTCTTTCCTTGAGTACCAGACAATCATGATCTACCAGATCGCTAAGCTTATCTGGCGTCCCTCGCTGGTCAAGATATTCAGGCGTGGCGCAGATCACTCGCTTGTTGGCAACGAGCAGTCGACTTATATGATTTTCGGGAATATCATCGCCGACTCTTATTTCCAAATCAAATCCTTCAGCGACGATGTCAACAACCCTATCAAAAACATCAAGCTTAACCTCCAAGTCAGGGTATGCACTCGAAAGTTCTGCAACTGCAGGAGCTACATAATTACGACCGAAGCCGAAGCTGCTACAGATGTGCAATAAGCCCCTCGGGGCTTTGCGCACTTGGCTCAGCTCGCCCATGAACTCGTCAAGGTTATCCAAAATCCGCACAGCCCATTGCTGAGCTCTAACGCCGGAATCCGTGAGGGCGATCTTGCGAGGGCTTCGATGGAGTAGCCGTGTTCCAAGTGTTTCTTCGAGGATTTTGATGCGCTTGGTCACGTATGCAGGCGACTGGTCCAGCTCAAGAGCCGCACCTGAGAAGCTACCCACACGAATCACTGTGAGAAAGACCCGAAGGTCATCTGGTAGCGGCCTTACTTCATGATTCGTGTTCATAGCGTGCATAGAACGCCCGTTTCTTTACGATTCTGCGAAGGATAGCATTTTATCAGAAAGGAAAATCTCGTGATCCCTGGCATCAAGCCTCCTCACACAAAAATAAACAGAGGAATTCAAAATGACCCTCGCAACCCAAGCACTGCCGGCCCGGCGCCGGTTCAGCGCGCTTATGGAATACGAAATTGGTGTAATCCCGCTGCCGTATTTTCTCGGTATCGCCCTGATCGTTTTCCTGTCAGCTCATTTGGGCTATCTGCCCAAGACTATGATTGGTGGCCTAGCGGTCATCATGACCATGGGCATGCTCCTCGGCCAGGTGGGTCAACGACTGCCTCTGCTCCGCGACATTGGCGGCGGAGCTATTTTGTGCCTTTTGCTCCCCTCTGTTCTGGTCTACTACGGCTTCTTCGGTAGCACCACGATTGATGCCACCAAAATGCTGATGAAGGACGCCAACTTCCTTTATTTTGTAATCGCAAGCCTGGTGGTAGGTAGCATCTTGGGGATGAACCGGACAATTCTTGTGCAAGGCATGATCCGGATGTTCGTTCCACTTGTAATCGGCACCCTGGCGGCAGTGGCGGTAGGTTTGGCTGTCGGCGTTAGCTTCGGGTATACCGTACATCACACATTCTTCTACATCATTGTTCCAATCATCGGCGGTGGGATTGGTGAGGGCATCCTTCCCCTCTCGCTTGCGTATTCACACATCCTTGGCGGAACTCCGGAGCAATACGTTGCCCAGCTAGTTCCTGCCGCAGTCGTAGGCAACATCGTTGCAATCATCTGTGCTGGTACTTTAGCTCGTTGGGCAGCTCGTAAGCCTAGCCTGAATGGTGACGGCCAACTGATTCGCGCGCGGGAAGAGAATGACGCGTTCAAAGAAGAAGCTGAGGATGATAGCGCCATCGACTTCCGCTACATGGGAGCAGGGGTTCTGCTCATCTGCGCCTTTTTTGTCTTGGGTGGTCTGCTCGAGAAAATCGTGCATATCCCAGGCCCAGTGATGATGATTTTGGCAGCAGTTATTTTCAAATATGTTCGCGTGTTGCCTGAGAAGCTGGAGAAAGGCAGCAAAAAATTCTACAAGCTCATCTCCACTGCTTTCATCTGGCCAGTAATGATCGGGCTTGGAATGCTCTACGTTCCTCTCGATAGCGTTGCAAGCGTATTCTCTGTGGGTTACGTGATGGTATGCGCTTCGGTAGTCATCGCAATGACTGCGGCGGGCTTCCTCATTGGCAATCTATTGAAAATGTTCCCGGTTGAGTCAGCTATCGTTACCTGCTGCCACAGCGGCTTGGGTGGCACTGGCGACGTGGCTATCCTGTCCGCATGCAACCGGATGCAACTTATGCCTTTCGCCCAGATCTCGACTCGTATTGGCGGTGCAGCTACCGTGATCGGGGCCACCGTTCTGTTGGGCATCTTCAGCTGAGTAATCTTGGCTGCCTGCTTAAGTCTTTACGTTCATGCCATCGCCACCAGGCCACGCAGCATTTCTGAGCTTGGAGAGTGTCCAGGAAACCAGGGGCGATTCGACCTGTATTGGAACGGGCATCAGAGAACGCCAGACTTAGGCAGGAAGGGGTGACGCGGGGGGAATGGTGAACCGCCCGATGAAGGGAAGCGAGCGCTTCCCTCTACCGGCGACAGTTTTAATTGTTCGAAAACAGGTTTAATTCAACGAAACCATTTTGTATTTAGAGAATTAAAACTATCGCAACGGGAGGCCAAATTCCGGGCCTTGCGGCCTCGATTGGAGAAATTGCAAAGCTGTCACAAATGCTCAAAAAGCGATTTCAAGCTAATGGTGTATAGAATTGAATCTGACGCAGCCAACAACGGCGCGGCATTGAGCGCCGTTGAGCGAGTGCCATATCGATGATGCTATTCAATGGGCTGCGCGCCCCACGAACGCAGTGGTCAGAGACCAGCGCAACTACCGAGACCTGTTACCGACGTTGACGTTGCCCAGCGAACGTAGACTAATCCCCCTGCCACGATGCGTCTTGATTTCAAACGGTGCATGCACGGCCGCAAGGGCTTTTCGTAAGTAGCAGATCTGAACGTCAATGATCTTGGTACCGGGGTCAAAATCGTATCCCCAGACCTCCGTCAGTACGGTTTGGCGATTCACCACCTGTTCCCCGTGGCGAATCAGAAGCGCCAGGAGCCGGGATGGCGTGGGCTTCAGCTGAAAATGGTGATCATGAAGGCGCACCACGTTTTGCTGAATGCACAAGGACATCACTGTCCCGCAGCTGGCAGTCAACTCCAATTGCTCGAAGGTATTGGTCGCAGCGCTCTGGCTATGAGACATGGTGGGGAGACACCCTCAACAGTGAGAATCGCCGCGGCCGCGTGAGCGAAACCCGACGCGCAGGTATGTACCATCAGCGCGTCAACACGCTGTACCAGCTATAAAACCGCGGGATTGATTCGATCAGCGGCTCTGCTCGAACAGCAATGGCACACCGCACTTCTGACTTAGGTGTTCCATGTAGG
>NZ_JABMCN010000093.1 GCF_013179515.1 Pseudomonas sp. CM27 | reverse complement strand
ACCATCTATATCCCGACCGAAGGTTGCATGAACCTGGCGGCGACGGTGAATGTGGTGCTGTATGACCGTTTGGCCAAGGGGTTGAATACCCGTTCGGGGCCCAAGTTCAAGTAAGGAAAAAGGCCGCACTTGCAGTGCCTGTACCGGTCTCATCGCCGGCAAGCCAGCTCCCACAGGAAGTGCGCAGGCCGTGAAGACTGCGGGTACCTGTGAAAGCTGGCTTGCCGGCGATGAGGCCCGCACAGCCACCACAAAAGCGGCCAGGTGCTGAGCTCCGTCAGAACAGCACCGGTCTTGCTCGGATCACGAAGCGTTGATCCAGATGGTCTTCAGCTCCGTGTACTGGTCGTGGGCCCAGATCGACTTGTCGCGCCCACCGAAACCAGACTCTTTGTAGCCACCGAACGGCGTGGTGACATCACCTTCGCCGAAGCAGTTGACCGTGACCACGCCCGCGCGGATTTCACGCGACAGGCGCAGCGCATTGCGCAGGCTGCCGGTGTAGGCCGAGGCAGCCAGGCCGTAGACGGTATCGTTGGCCAGTTCGATCGCCTCGTCGATGGTCTCGAAGCTGGTCACGCTCAGCACCGGGCCAAAGATTTCCTCGATGAACAGCTTGTTGTCACGGCCAACGTTGTCGACGATGGTCGGCTGAATGAACACGCCCTGTTCCGCTTCGCCACCTTGAACGACGTCAAGCTTGTGCTCGGCCGCGTATTCCAGGTACGACTTGACCTTCTCGAAGTGCGACTTGCTGACCATGGCGCCCAGGCGGTTGTCCGGGTCGAGCGGGTCGCCCAGCTTCCAGTCCTTCAGGTGCTTGCCGATCAGGCTCAGCAGCTCGTCCTTGACGTCCTTGTGGACGATCAGGCGCGACGATGCAGAGCAGTTTTCGCCCATGTTCCAGAACGCACCGGCAGTGACAAATTCGGCCACTTCGTTCAGGTCTTCGCAGTCGTTCATGACCACGGCCGGGTTCTTGCCACCCAGCTCCAGAACGATGCGCTTGAGGTTGGACTCGGCAGCGTACATCAGGAAAAGGCGGCCGGTATCGGTGGAGCCGGTGAAGCTGACCATCGGGATGTCCATGTGGCGGCCAATGGCTTCGCCCACTTCACGGCCACCGCCAGGCACCAGGTTGAACACACCGGCCGGGATGCCAGCCTCATGGGCCAGCTCGGCCACGCGCAGGGCGCTGAGGGTGGTTTCCTTGGCGGGCTTGACCACGATCGAGCAACCGGCGGCCAGCGACGGGGCGATTTTCCAGGCCAGCATCAGCAGCGGGAAGTTCCACGGCAGCACCAGGCCGACCACGCCGATGGCTTCACGCACCACCATGGTCACGGCAGCGTTGCCGGTCGGGGCAGTGGCGTCGTAGATCTTGTCGATCAGCTCGGCGTGCCAGCGAATGGTGTGGATGGTTTCCGGCACGTCGACGTTCTGGCACTCGCTGACCGGCTTGCCGCTGTCCAGCGCTTCCAGCACCGCCAGCTCGTGGGCGTTGTCTTCCAGCAGCTGGGCGAACTTCTGCAGCACGTGCTTGCGGTCGTTCGGCTGCATCTTCGACCAGGTGCCTTCCTCGAACACGCGCTTGGCGGCAGCCACGGCAACGTCGACATCCTGCACGTCACAGGCGGCGACTTCTGCCAGCTGCTTGCCGGTAGCCGGGTTGGTGGTGACGAAGGTGCGGCCCGAAATGGCGTCGCGGAATTCACCGTCGATGAACGCCTGGGTGCGCAGCTGCAGTTCGGCGGCAATGGCCGCGTATTGTTCCTTGCTCAGCAAATCAGCCATGGTCCCGGCTCCTTATTTGATCTGTGCGATGGTGGCCTTGAGTTCGGTGACCACGCGCTTGAGTTCTTGCTTCTCGGCGTCATCCAGGTCGTACAGCGGCTTGCGCACGCCGCCGGTCTTCAGGCCGTTCAGGGCTACACCGTTCTTGATCGCCTGGACAAACTTGCCACCTTCGAGGAAGTCCATCAGCGGCATCATGGCAGCCATGATCTTGCGGCCTTTGGCGAAGTCCTTCTCGATCACGCAGGCCTCGTACAGGGCCACATGCTCGCGCGGGATGAAGTTGGAGCCGGCGCACACCCAGCTCTGGGCGCCCCAGGCGAAGAATTCCAGGGCCTGGTCGTCCCAGCCGCACGACAGCTGGATGTTCGGGCGGTGGATGGCCAGGCGGTGCAGCTGGGCCATGTCACCGGAGCTTTCCTTGATGGCGACGATGTTTTTCACATCGGCAACGGCATCGAAGAACTCCTCGCCCATGCTCACGCTCATGCGGCCCGGGTAGTTGTAGAGCATGATCGGCAGGCCGGCGGCGGCGTCGACAGCTTTGACGTGCAGGGCGATTTCCTGCTGGGTCGGCAGCGCGTATGGCGGGGTGCCCACCAGCAGGGCGTCAGCCTTGATTTCCTTGGCGTGCTGGGCGAAGGCCACGGCGTCTTCGGTGCGGATGCCACCGGTGCCGACGATCAGCGGCAGGCGGCCGTTGAGCACGTCCTTGGCCTGGGCGGCCAGCTCGATGCGCTCTTGGGTGGTGTGGGCGTAGTACTCGCCGGTGGAGCCACCGATGATCACGCCGTGGATTTTCGAGTCGACCAGATATTCGAGGACTTCGGCGAACGCCGCCTTGTCGATCGAGCCGTCCGCAGCCAGCGGAGTGATTGCCGGGGTGTAGATGCCTTCGAATTTCACGGTAGGTTCTCCAGTGCCTTGCTCAGTGTCGTAAAAGCCGCAGCGCAAGGACGCTGCGGCAGGTTGTAAGGGTTCAGCCCAGCGAAGCCGCTTGTTGCAGGTTCAGCGAACGGGTTTCCGGTGCCAGGGCGAGCGAGAAGGCCAGGCCGACGAAGGTGACCACGGCGGCGGCATACATGGTTGCGCCGATGCCGTAGCTGTCGAGTGCGATGGGCACCAGCCAGGTGCCGACGGCAGCGCCGATGCGCGACATCGAGGTGCCCACACCCACCGCGCCAGCGCGGATCTCGGTCGGGAACAGTTCGTTGGGGTACACCAGCTGCAACACCTGGGCGCCACCGATGAACAGCGCATAGGCGCCGAACAGGGCCAGGATGAGCATCTCGTTACCGTTGCTGAAGGCACCCAGGCCCAGCAGCGCCAGCCCTGACCAGAAGAAGCTGTGCAGCAACGTGGTGCGGCGGCCGATGGTGTTCAGCAGGCGGGTGCCGATGATGCAGCCGACCACGAACAGGAACGTGATGGCGATCGAACCGATCGATGCCCAGTCACCCTTCAGGTTGAGTGCGCCCAGCACCCGGGGGGCGAACGCGTAGACGGCGAACACCGGGATCACCGAGCAGGTCCAGAACATGGTGACGAACAGCATGCGCTTGCCGTAGCCGGAGTGCAGCAGGCTGAGGAACGACAGCTTGTGGGTCTTGGGCTCCTCCGGCAGGTTTTTCAGTGAAAAACCGTTGCCGTACACGCGCTTGATCACCTGTTCGGCTTCGGCCGAACGGCCTTTGCTGATCAACCAGCGCGGTGATTCCGGGGTGCCCAGGCGAATTGCGAACAGCAGCGCACCGATCACGGCGGCACTGGCCAATACCAGGCGCCAGGCGTCGCCGCCGCCGTGGCTCAAAATCGCCTCACCCGCCAGGTAGGCAGTGGCAGCACCGGCGAACCACAGCACGGTCAGGGTGGCCAGGCGTGGGCCACGGTTTTTCTTGGGCAGGAACTCCACCAGCAGCGAGGTGGCGACCGGGTATTCGATACCCACCGCAATACCGATGGCGAAGCGCAGCAGGAACAGGGCCAGCGCCGATTCCACCCAGAACTGCGCCACCGAGGCCAGGATGAACAAGGTCGGGCCGACGAAAAACACGCGTTTGCGGCCAAAGCGGTCAGTCAGCCAACCGCCGAAGAAGCCACCGAAGAAAATGCCGATCAGCGCCGAGGCGGCAATCATGCCCTGCCAGAAACTGGTCAGGCTGAGGCCTGCAGACATCTGCACCATGGCCACGCCAATGATGCTCAATACATAGCCGTCGACGAACGAACCGCCACCGGAACGCAAGGTCAGCAACTGGTGGAAGTTGTTGATCGGTACATCTTCAATCGAAACATTGGTACTTGTCATTGTTGTTCCTACCACTCTGCTACATGCACATTTTCAAGGCGAGCGAGTCCGCGAAACTGAATACAGCACTCAGCCCCGGGTGAATGGCCAGCTGGCCAATCATTGATTTCGGGCAAAGGGTGCCCGTGCCGGCTAAATAACCTCCGGCATCAAGTATTCAAATTACAACTCGTCAGCGCTCAGCTTTCCTGGCCAGCGCGGAACTGCCCCCACATCAGGTTGGCGTTCAAGCCCAGTGAAACCAAAGGCTGCGGCGGGTTGGCGCAAGGCCCGGGGGCATTCAGCAAAAACTCGATCAGTTGGTTCTTGTCACCGGCCAGCCAGTCGGCCAGCAACTTGCCGGTGACCGTGCCACGGGTAACGCCCAGGCCATTGCAGCACAGTGCGCCAACTACATTGGGCGCCAACTTGCCAAAGAAGCCCATGTGGTTGCGCGACAGTGCCAATGCACCGCCCCAGGTATATTCAAAGTTGACCCCGGGCAGCATCGGGAAGCGCCGGGCGAACGATTCGCGGTGACGCTGGACGAAACGCTCCAGGTATTTGCGGTTGCTGCGCCCGTCGGGGTTGTAGCTGAAGCTGTTGCGAATCAGCAGGCGGTTGTCGACGGTGCGGCGCATGGTGGTGCCGAACGGGTCGGCAGGGATCACGCCCCAGTAGGGTTTGCCACCCAGGCGCGCCTGCTCTTGCTCGGTCAGCGGGCGGGTGATACTGCCGTAGGTGAACACCGGCAGCATGCGGCCCTTGAGGAAGCCGAAGCTCATGCCGAACGCGTTGGTGGTGAGTACCAGCTTGTCGGCGGTAATCGAACCGTTGGCGTGGCGCAGCACCACCTTGTCGCCGTACTGAACGTCGGTGATCGGCGTCTTCTCGTACAGCGACACGTTGCCCGGCAGGCTGTCGGCCAGGCCTTTTACCAGCGCCGAAGGCTGCAACAGAGCAGTGCCTGGGGTGAACAGACCCTTGCGGTAGAAGTGCGTACCGATGTGATCGGGCAAATCGCGCCCTTCGATCACTTCGTAGGGCTGGCCGAGCTTGTCCAGGCCGCGGCGGTAGGCATCCAGCACGGCAATGCCGCGGTCTTCGATGGCCGCCTGATATTTGCCGCAATGACGGAACTGGCACTCGATGTCGTAGCGTTCGATCAGTTCCTTCAGGTATTCCTGGCCGCCCAGGTTGAGCTTGAGCACGGTCTTGGCGATGTCGATGTCGCCAATGTAGTCCTCGGCGCCGATGTCGTGCGGCAGGTCGATGGCAAAACCGGCGTTGCGCCCGGAGGTGCCAAAGCCGACTTCCTGGGCTTCGACCAGCACGATTTCGTCATCCGGAAAGTTCGTTGCCAGCTGCCGCGCGGCAGCCAGGCCGGTGAAACCGGCGCCGACCACCACCCAGCGTGCCTGGCTGTTACCACTGTGGGTCGGCCGTGGCGTGCGGGGCTTGCTCAGGTGATACCAGCCACAGGTGGCGTCATCAGCAGGTAACGAACTTATTCTTGTCATGTCACTAACCTGGATCTTGTCGTTGTCGTGTGGTCAGCAGCGGCGGCCCTGACCTTGGTCTTTCATATCTGGATCGGTACATCCAGCCCTTGCGGTGCGGCGTACTCGGCCATGCGCCGGCGCGACAGCTCGAAGTGCTCGCGCACCAGATGGCCAGCCATCTGCGGGTCGCGGCGCTCGATGGCCTGGATCATCTGCTCGTGCTGCTCGCAGGCCGCCTCGAGGTCGCGCTGCATGTCATCGGTGGTCGGGTGGCGATAGAAGATCTTGCCCAGCCGGGTGTGGTCGATCAGCAGGCGACGCAGGCTCGGCATCAGGTAGTCGTTGTGCGCCATCCGGCCGATTTCGAGGTGGAAGGCGTCGTTGTAGAGCACACGGTTTTCCACGTCACGCTCTTCGATGGCGCGGCGGAACTGGGCCTGAATGGCCTTGAGCACTTCGATTTCTTCGGCGCTGGCGTAGGTGGCGGCCAGTTGGGTGGTGGCAACGTAGATAAGCGGGGCGGCCACATAGAAGCTGTGCAGCGACTCGTGGTTCATGGCGGCGACGCGTGGCGCGCGGTTGGCCTCCAGCTCGATGTAGCCTTCGGCGGCGATCTGGCGCAGCAGCTCACGCACCGGGGGACGCGACAGGCCAAACTCGTCGCACAGGGCCAGCTCGTCCACCACGGCGCCCGGGGCCAGTTCCATACTGAGGATCCGGCGGCGCAGTGCTTCTGCAAGGACGGCTTTGCGGTCCTGCGGCACTTCTGCGGTGAGTGGTTGAACGGTGGCTTTCATGGCGGCCTTCTTTGTTGTCATAGCGCTATGTCTACTATTTGTATAACGACTATATGGCACTGTTAGACAATGTGTCTACAGCATTTTCGATGAACGGTGAAAACTGTCTGGGCCTTTGTTTTCAAGGCTTGGAGCGGTTTTTAGAGGTGAGATTAAACACCCTTGAAGCTGCATTGCCAAACCGGACAGGTATTTATCCATTTCAGACAAATGGGCGATGAGGGCCCCGCCCGACACGGACCGCACAAACAAAAAAAAACCTTGCATGCAGGAGCTTCTCTTTCATTCAGACCCGTCAGACTTACGCAGCTGACAAGTCCTCGCGCCGCGCATGCCGCTTAGGTCAGCAGCACCGTCATGCTCAGGGCAAATAATCAGGCATCGAGGTGCGGGAGCCAGTTATTGAGCACTACGCCTGCGGCATTAGCAGAGCCTTCGCCGCGACAGGGCATGTCGTTTGGCGTGCCGACTGAACGATGGCGGCGGCGGGCAGGTCAGCTGCTTACACTTCCCAAGGAGGCTTTGCCATGCTTGATATTCATTCCCCGGCAGCGCAGTCCGAGCACAATGTTCATGGCCTGGAACGGGTCAGTTCGCTGGCCGGTGGGGCGCTGATGCTGAGCAAGGGCCTGCGCCATGGCGGCCTGGTCGGCATGCTGCAGATGGTGGTGGGTGGTTTGGCGGTGGCGCGCGGGGTCAGCGGCCATTGCTCGACCAAGGCCTGGTGGCGGCGCCATCGGCAGGAGTACCAACGGTTGCGTGCGGACATACAGCGCAGCGGGGCGGAGCTGGAGGCACTGAAGGCCAGTGCCGAGGCGGCGACGCGCGGGGTCACGGTGACTGGCAAGGATCCGTTGGCTGGCGGTTGATTTTGCACTGCCTGGGCGGGCCCTATCGCCGGCAAGCCAGCTCCCACAAAGGGCTCGTGGCTGCATGCATATCACCAGCCTGTGCTGGCCTCTTCGCGGGCTTGCCCGCTCCCACGGGTTGTGCGCAAGTCTGGAAGGCAGTGCAGTACCTGTGGGAGCTGGCTTGCCGGCGATAGGGCCAGCACCGGAGAGCAACAACCTGCCAATCAGTAACCCACGGTGGGAGCGGGCGCGCCCGCGGAGAGGCCGGTACAGGTAAAGAAATGCTTAGCGCAACGCTTTGCTCTGCAACACCTCGGAACGCCGCCCCAGCACGTTCTCGCTGATCTGCACAAAGTCCTCGGTACTGACGCTGGGCAACCGCATCAGCCCCCGCACCACATCATCGAGCGAACGCTTGGCCTGGGTGTGTATGCGGATTTCCTTGTCCAGCGCCTGCAACAGCATCACCCCACGCGCCACCTGGGCCGGCGTTGCGCGGTCAGCCTTGAGCCGGGTGACCTTGGCGCCCTGCTTGCTCAGCCGTGCCTGCCAGGCCAGGTAACGGTCATCGCTCACCCCGCCCGAACGGCGCAGCAACTCGCTGGCGTAATAATCGGTCAGGCTTTCCACGAGCCAGTCATTGCCGTCGCGCCCACGGATCTGCGCAAACAACTGCACCACTTCGCGCAGCAACGGGCTGCTGCCGTTCTCGCTCACCATCGGCCGGGCGCTGTGCAGGTACAGAGAACCCTGCGCCGCCATCGCGCCGCGCCACATGCCGTCCCGGGCACCGACCAGCAGCAGCTTGGGCGGGTTGCGCGGGAACACCGCCTGCAACTGCGGCCACACAAAGGTCAGCAAGGTCAGGCTGTCCATGCGCCGCATGCCCTGCCCGACCGGCGCGGCCACGGTCACCTCGGTATCGCCCAGGCGGGCGCGGCGGCTGCCCAGGTCACCGGCAAGCATCCAGCCGGTCGGGCGGTCGAACAGGCGCGAAACGTTGTCGATGCGGAACTTGTCCTTGCCCACGCGCGGCCAGGATGTCTCGATGCTCTTCCAGCCATCGGGCAGGTCGAACGCCAGGCGCGCCACCAGCTCGGTGCCGTCCTGTTGGTCGAGGCGCGCCGGTGGCACCAGCTGGTCGCCCATGAACAGCGCCCAGTGCAGGGTGATTCGCGATGAATAGGCACCGCTGCCGAGCTTCTGGTCCAACTGCACGCGGTAGCTGAGGCTGGTCTTGCCCGCTGCGGGCTGCCACACGCCGCGCTGGCCCTGCAACTGCCATTGGCCATCAGCCTGGAAACCGCTGTAGGCCCCGGCCTTGCCCAGGTCGAAATCCAGGCTGCGCACTGCGCTGCCGTCGGCCAGGGTGAGGCGGACCTCGGCCTGGCCACTGGCCGGTAACAGGCGCACCTGGTAATCAAGATCGACCTTTTTTGCCCAGGCGGGCGCACTGGCCATCAGGCCTACAAGCAACAACAGCTGACAACGCATACAGAAACTCCTTGTTCCCCGTGGCAGCGGGCCGCGCCGCTCAGCTGGCGCGGAAGATCAGGTGGTCTTCCCAGTCGTCTTCGTGCACATCGTGCTCACTGAGCATACGCCCCGACTGGGAAATACGCTGTTCATGCACCTGCTTGCGGTCACCGCAGATCAGGTGGTGCCAGGCCGGCAGGTCCTTGCCCTCGCTGACCAGGCGGTAGCCACAGGTGCTGGGCAGCCACTTGAACTGGTCGGCCTTGCCCGGGGTGAGCTGGATGCAGTCAGGCACGTGGGCGAAACGATTGGGGTAGTCGCTGCACTGGCAGGTTTCGAGGTCCAGCAGCTTGCAGGCGATACGCGTGTAATAGACGCTGTTGTCGTCCTCGTCTTCCAGCTTTTGCAGGCAGCACAGGCCGCAGCCGTCGCACAGCGACTCCCACTCTTGCGGGCTGAGTTGTTCGAGGGTCTTGCGCCGCCAGAACGGCGCGTTTTCAGCGATCATCACACGGAGTTCCTGCATTCATCTTGGGGCCACGGCGCGCGGCGGCGCCAGTCTAGAGCCTGGCCTTCGGCAAAGCCAGACCGCTTGTCAGTCGTTGCAACTCGCAGCCTTGGCGCTTTCTTTATGCCCGCCGTGACACACCAAACTGGGAGCGTTACCTGAACCTGCTGGTGCCGTTCAACCGCAGCTGGGCGCAACAGGCGTCGGCGCTGGTGCTGATCATGTCCAGGACCACCTTCGCGGCACCTGGCGTCACGGAAGAAAAGCCGGCGCTGTGGCATACCTTCGACACAGGCTCCGCCTGGGGCCACCTGGCCCTGCAGGCCAGCATCAGCGGCTGGCATACCCATGGCATGGCCGGTTTCGACCAGGACCTGGCGCGTCAGGAACTGAAGGTGCCCGAAGGCTACGTGCTGCATGCCATGGTGGCGATCGGCAAGCTCGGTGACAAGGCCAGCCTGGACGAGGCGCTGCAGGCCCGTGAAGCGCCGACCCCGCGCAAGCCGTTGAGCGAGCTGGCTGCCGAGGGTGATTTCAGCCTGTAAGCCTTGTGTCGGCTGTACCGGCCTCTTCGCGGGTGAACCCGCTCCCACAGGTACCCACATTACTCAGGTACTTTGCAAGCTGTGTGGGAGCGGGTTCACCCGCGAAGAGGCCGGTACAAGCACTGCAAATCAATAGCCCCGAGCGAAGTCGACTTCGCCACGCATCCCCTGCCCTGCTTCATACGCCCGCACATTCTCGACAAACAACCGCACCATCGCCGCCGGGGAGGTAGGCGCCGAGCTGTGCCCGGTCAGCAGCAAGCCCCAGGCGGTCCAGAACGGATGCTGCTTGGGCAGTGGCTCCTGCCGGCACACATCGATCACCGCGCCGGCCAAGTGGCCTTCCTTCAGCGCCGCTACCAGGTCGGCATCGACCACCGCCACGCCACGCCCGGCATTGATGAACAGCGTAGTGGGCTGGAAGCACTTGAACAGCGCCGCGTCATACAGGTCATGGGTGGCCGGGGTATCCGGCAACAGGTTGAGCACGTAGTCCACTTGCCCGACCATGCGCGGCAGGTCGGCCAGCGCCGCCACCTCGACGAACGGCGCCTGTGCACGGGCGCTGCTGGCAACGCCGTACAACGCCACGCCAAATGGCTGCAGGAACTCGGCCACACGCTGGCCAATGTCACCGGTACCGACAATCAGCACCTTGCGCCCTTCAAGGCTGCACCCCGGGCGGTCATCCCAGCGCCGCTCCACCTGGCTGACCAGTCGCGACAGCACTTCGCGCTCGTGGCCGAGCATATAGGTGAGCATGTACTCGGCCATCACCTGGCCGAAGATGCCCACCGCACGGCTCAGGCGGTAATCACGCGGCAGGCCTTCGGCCAGCAACGGCGTGACACCGGCCCAGGTCGACTGCATCCAGGCCGGCTTGAGCCCCTGCCGCAGCAGGGTTGCCAGCAGGTCTGGCTGGCCCAGCCACACCGGGCATTGTGCTGCCTGGCAGGCCAGTTCGGCAGAGTCGCCGCTGGTCAGGATTTCTACGTCTGGGGCGGCTTCGTGCAACAGCTCGGCGTAACGGGCATGGTCATGCTCAGCGATCAGTACTCGCATGATCAGACCGGGTCGTTACGGCGCAGCAGCTCTTCAGGCAGGTGCTCGATGTATTCATCTTCCAACGGCGGCATCTGCAGGTGGTAGCCCTGGTTTTCGAGGTTCTCCAGCACCTTGGTGATGTCCTCGCGCGCCAGTTTGCGCTCGGGGGTGAGCACCAGGTCGAAGGCGTGAATGGGGGTACCAAAGGCCGGCAGCAGGGCTTCGGGTACGCGGTCCAGGCCGTCGGCCTTGAGCACGTACAGGTACATTTCGTTCTTGCGGGGGCTCTTGTAGATCGAGCAAATGCGTTTCATCGGGTCTCTCCGGCGCCTGCCAGGTTGTCCAGCAGGGCCTGGCCCATGCGCTCACGGCGCCAGCCGCGCAGCGAATCGGGCAGTTGATAAGGGCCGTTCGGGTAGCCGCTTTTGAGCAGCGCTTCCAGGGCCTTCTTGCGCAGCATCAGCTCGGGGACAATGCCCAGGCGCTCACCTTCGGCCTGACCGATGGCGCGCAGCTGCTTGAGGATGCCGGCGGCCTCGATCGGCAGAGGCTCGGGCAACACCGCTGGCCACTGCTCGGCAGGCAGGCTGGCGGCGCGCTTGATCAGCTGAATAAGGAACTCACCGTCCTGGCGAATGGTGCGCGGGTGCATATCGTCGATCTTGGCCAGCGCCGACAGGTTGCTCGGCTGGCTCTTGGCAATAGGCCACAGCGAGTGCTCCTTGAGGATGCGGTTGCGCGGCACATCGCGGTTGCGCGCTTCGCGCTCGCGCCAGGCGCACAGCTCACGCAGTACCGCCAGTTGCTGAGGCGCCAGCTTCCAGGCCAGCTTGACGTCGCGGTAGAGGCTTTCGGGCTCGACTTCGCGGCGCAGCTGGGCAACCAGTTCGGCGCCGTCTTCCAGCACCCAGGCATATTTGTCGTCGGACAGGCGCGGGCGCAGGGCGGTAAACAGCTCGGCCAGGTGCACGGCATCCTCGGCGGCATAGCTGACCTGGGTCTCGGACAGCGGGCGTTGCAGCCAGTCGGAGCGGGTTTCGCCCTTGGGCAACTCGATGCCCAGCACCTCTTGCACCAGGCGCGAATAGCCCATGGAGAACCCCAGGTTCAGGTACCCGGCGGCCAGCTGGGTGTCGAACAGCGGTTGAGGCAGCTTGCCGGTCAGGCGCAGCAGCACTTCAAGGTCTTCGCTGCAGGCGTGCAGTACCTTCACCACACCGGCATCTTCGAGCAGTTCGCCCAGCGGCTGCCAGTTGCTGATCAGCAACGGGTCGATGAGGAAAGCCCGCACGCCGTCGCCGATCTGGATCAGCCCGGCTTTCGGGTAAAACGTGTCGACCCGCATGAATTCGGTGTCGACGGCGACGAAGGGCAATTTGCACCAGTCGCGGCAGTGTTCGGCCAGGCTCTGGTCGTCACGGATCCAGTGTATTTCGATGGCCACGAGGCTCTCCCACTAACATTGGCGCGCAGTATATACGGCGCGGGCACTGCTGGTGAAACCCGGGCCATCCTTGATATCGATCAATGGTGCAGTTTTGCATGTGCGGGGCCGCCCCTGTGGTGGCGGGCGCACCCGCGAAGAAGGCGACACGGTGCATGGCACGGGCTTGTCCGCAGACAGGGACAGCGCAAGCCTGCACGACCGCGACGGGCTTCAGCGCTTGGCCGTCAACCAGGGGCGGCAGCTGGCGAACATGTCCAGCGACTGTTGGTACACCTCGGTGTGCACCTGCAACAGGCCGAGCATCGAATGGAACAGGTTGTCCTGCGACAGCGGGGCATCGCTGAGCTTGGCGAGGCAGTCGGTGTCGACGCCGAAGTCCTCCTTGTAGCTGTCGGAGAACCAGGTCAGCAGCGGCACATGCTTCTGCTGCTCGGGGGCGATGGCATAAGGCGTGCCGTGCAGGAACAGGTTGTACTCGCCCAGCGATTCGCCGTGGTCGGACAGGTAGATCATGGCTGTGTCGACCTTGTCCTGCTTGCTGCGCAGGGTATCGATCAACGAAGACAGCACCTTGTCGGTATAGGCCAGGGTATTGTCATAGCCGTTGATGATTTCCTGCTCGCTGCACTGGTTCAGGGCGTTGCTCTGGCACACCGGGGCGAAGCGCTGGTCGGCGCCAGGGTAGCGCTTGAAATACTCGGGGCCGTGGCTGCCCATCTGGTGCAGTACCAGCACCGTGTCCTTGTCGAGATTGTCGATCAGCTCGCCCAGGCCCTGCAGCAGGATCTGGTCATGGCACTCGCCATTGGCGCACAACTCGGGGTCCTTGAGGTTGCTGACATCAATGAACTGCACGCGGTCGCAGGTGCCCTTGCAGCCCGACTGGTTGTCGCGCCACTGCACGGCCAGGCCGGCCCGCTGGAGGATGTCCAGCAGCCCTTCGCGGTTCTTTGCCACCCGGGCGTCGTAGTCCTTGCGCTTCATGCCCGAGAACATGCACGGCACCGAAACGGCGGTTTCCGTACCGCACGAGTGCACGTCGGAAAACGCCAGCAGGCCCTGCTGCCTGGCCAGGTTCGGCGTGGTGTCACGGTCGTAACCCAGTACACCGAAATGGTCTGCCCGCGCACTTTCACCGACCACCAGTACGGTCAGCGACTTGCGTTCATGCTTTTGCCAGGCGGCATCGCGCCTGGCATCTTCGCCGTAGTGCTGGAACGGGCGCGATGCAGTACCGACACGCTCGCTGACATAACCAATGGAGGCACCGACGATATTGCTGGGGGTGAGCATCAGGCGCAGTTCGTGGTGGTTGCGAAACAGCGACGACAAGCCCTGGTAGTTGACCAGTGCCACCGAACCCAGGGCCACTACGCAGGCGCCACTGACTACCAGCTTGCCCAGCAGCTCGCGGTGCCAGGAACGGTAGGCGATGGGCGCTTTCCACAGCAGCAGTGAAGGCAATACACCCAGCAGCAGGATATAACCGGCAAACTTCAACGACATCAAATCGAGTACTTCGGCAGTATTGGTCTCAGCCATGTTGCGGAACATGCCGGCGTCAATAAGTACACCGTATTGATTCATGAAGTAAGCGACGCCGGCGCCACTCATGAACATCAGGATCAACAGCGGTTTCAATACATAACGGAAGGCAAACAGCGTCAATATCATGTTGAATGCAAACAGCATCAGCACGGCGAACGCCAGGCTCAGCCACAGCCCGGACAGGCCGGCGGGCACGACCTCTTGCAGGTGCCCCCAGAGAAACATGTTCATGCCAATCAGCAGGTAAAGGCTGGCCAGCAGCGTGACCCATTCAGTCCGCAGGGGTTTGAAGTTGAGCATCAGTGTTCGCATTCAAGAGTGATTATCAACCCCCGGCCAAATGACACCGTGGGAAAGTTGGGCGAACTCTAGAAAGCAGGGCATCAATTTTTTGTGAAAAAGTTGGTAATAATTTCGTGAGTCAGCGGCTTTTATCAATTACCTGGACTTGATTCAGCTGCCATTCAGCCTGGCAACCCTCAACCGCCAGCGCAAAGGCAGGCTATCCTCAGTGGTCAGGACCTAACCGACAACCCTGACAGAGGTGAAGAAATGCCAGTTCCGCATGATCTGCTCGCTGACCTGCACGTTACCGCTGACGACTTCCAGGCGCTCATCGACAAAGACCAGGCGCTGCACGCACTGCACAAGGAATACAACGCCAAGGACAAGGAGGTGGTGGCCGCCGAGGGTAACGGTACCAACGACGATGCCGTCAACCGCTTGCGCAAGGAGCGGCTGCTGATCAAGGACAAGATCGAACGGATCATCCATCCGCCCAAATCCTGACCTGACATCTTTATCGAACTCACCGGCCCAATCGCCGGCAAGCCAGCTCCCACAGGTACACCACAACATTCCGAACCCTGTGGGAGCTGGCTTGCCGGCGATTGGGCCAGCAGCCTTTAAACAGCAACCAGCGCGTTTAAAGCACCATCAAGGTCTTCGACCAGGTCACGGTAATCCTCGATCCCCACCGACAACCGCAGCAGGTTCTCGCTGATCCCCATCACGCCTTTCTGCTCCGGGCTCAGCGAGCAGTGCGACATGCTCCACGAGTGGTTGATCATGCTTTCAACCCCGCCCAGCGAGTCAGCCAGCACAAAGATCTGCAGCGCCTCCACCAGGCGGTTCAGCGCGGCGCGATCGCCTTTGACCTTCATCGCCACCACCGCCCCGCCGCTGCGCATCTGGCGTTTGCACAGTTCATGCTGCGGGTGGCTTTCCAGCCCCGGGTAATACACCTGCTCGACCTGGGCGTGGCTTTCCAGAAAGCGTGCCACCCGCAGGGCATTGGCGCACTGGCGCTCCATGCGCACATCCAGGGTTTTCAGGCCGCGCAGGGCCAGGTAGCAATCGAACGGCCCCTGCACGGCGCCAATCGCCATGCTGATACGACGCAGGCGCGCCAGCAGCGTATCGTTGGCCGCCACCACCACGCCACCGGTCAGGTCCGAGTGGCCGCCGATGTACTTGCTGGCCGAGTGCATCACCAGGTCGACGCCCAAGGTGATCGGGCGCTGGTTCCACGGTGAGCAGAAGGTGTTGTCGATGCAGGTGAGGATGCCCCGCGCCTTGGCCAGGTCGCACACCGCCTTGATATCGACCAGGTGCAGCAGTGGGTTGGTCGGCGACTCGATCCAGATCAGCTGGGTCTCAGGCTTGATCGCGGCAGCCACGGCCTCGAGGTCGTTGAGGTCGACATAGGTGGTGGTCAGGCCCGAGGTGCGGCTGCGGTAATCCTCCAGGATGCGGAAGGTGCCGCCGTACACGCCGTTCATCACCACCACATGGGCATCTTTGGGCAGCAGTTCGAGCACCGTCGCGGTGGCGCTCACCCCCGAGGCGCAAGCGACCGCACCGACGCCGTCTTCCAGCGCGGCGACACAGGTTTCGTAGGCATGCCGAGTGGGGTTGCCGACGCGGCTGTACGAGTATTCCGGCTTGTCGTCCAGGCTGCGCTTGGTGAATGAGCTGGCGGTGACGATGGCCGGGAAGATGGCGTTATCGGCGACGCTGAACTGTTCGCCGGCGTGGATGGTACGGGTGGCGAAATTGCGCGGCTTGTCGGACATGGTCGGGCCCATAGGCAGAGGGAGGGCCGTCACTATCGCACAACGCAAATCATCTGGCCTTGGGGTAATCTGTGAAATATTTTTCTTCACGGCCATGGCGCGATATGGACAGTTTCGACCAGCACATTCTTACCCTGCTTCAGCGCGACGCCTCGCTCTCGCTGAAGGACCTGGCCGAGGCCGTCAACCTGTCGACCACGCCGTGCTGGAAGCGGGTCAAGCGCCTGGAGGACGACGGCTACATTCTTGGCCGTGTCGCCCTGCTCGATCCCGAACGGCTGGGGCTGGGGCTGACCGTGTTCGTCCAGCTCAAGACCCAGCGCCACGACAGCGCCTGGCTGGAGCAGTTTGCCGTTACCGTGAGCGGGTTCGAGGAGGTGATGGAGTTCTATCGCATGTCCGGGGACTGGGACTACATGCTGCGGGTGGTGGTGGGGGATATTGCGGCGTATGACCGGTTCTACAAAAAGCTGATCACCAGTACCGATGGGCTTTCCAACATCACCTCAAGTTTTGCCATGGAGCAGATGAAGTACACCACGGCCTACCCGGTGCATCGATCCTGATCGGTGCTGGATTCTTCGCGGGTAAACCCGCTCCCACAGGATCACCACAGCCCTGAAATCTGTGGTGATCCTGTGGGAGCGGGTTTACCCGCGAAGAGGCCAGCACAGACAACCCATCAATCCGAGGCCAACACCGCCGCAATCCGGTTCCCGACCTTGGCCTTTTCGACCTTGATCGCGACAAACTTCGACGTCGGCGTATAGGTCCCCTCGCCATAACTCTCCAGCGGCACCAGCGGGTTGGTCTCCGGGTAATACGCCGCCGCCTGCCCTTCCGGCACGTCATACGCCACCAGGCGGAACCCCGACACGCGCCGCTCCACGCCATCCTCCCACAGCGACACCAGGTCCACCTGCTCACCCGGCTCGAAGCCCAGCCGGCGAATGTCAGCCTCGTTGACGAACACCACTTCGCGCAGGCCGAACACGCCGCGGTAGCGGTCATCCAGGCCGTACAGGGTAGTGTTGTACTGGTCGTGCGAACGCAGGGTCTGCAGGATCAGGTCGGGCTTGTCGCCGCGTGCCAGCACCTTGGCGTTGATCAATTCCTCGGGCAGCGCGTGAGGCATGAACCGGGCCTTGCCGGTGGCGGTGCGGAAGTTGCGGTCGGCGGCGTTGTTGCCCAGGTGGAAACCGCCCGGGCTGTTCAGCCGCTCATTGAAGTCGGTGAAGCCAGGAATAACGTCAGCGATCATGTCGCGAATACGGTCGTAATCGGCCACCGCATACTCCCAGTCGATCGGCTGGTTGCCCAGCGTAGCCTTGGCCATGCCGGCAACGATCCAGGGCTCCGAGCGCATGTGCGGCGAGCGCGGGCGCAACTGGCCGTTGGAGATGTGCACCATGCTGAAGGTGTCCTCCACGGTCACGCCTTGTGGCCCTTCGTCCTGCAGGTCGATCTCGGTACGGCCCAGGCACGGCAGGATCAAGGCATCGCGGCCGGTGACCAGGTGCGAGCGGTTGAGCTTGGTGGAAATCTGCACGGTCAGCGCGCAGTTCTGCAGCGCCGCATGGGTGCGTGGGGTGTCCGGGGTGGCCTGGGCAAAGTTGCCGCCAAGGGCGATGAACACCTTGGCCCGCCGCTCTTCCATGGCCTTGATCGCCAGCACCGCGTTGTGCCCGTGGGCACGCGGCACACGGAACTGGAAGCGTTTTTCGAGGGCGTCGAGCAGCGCCGCCTTGGGCTTCTCGTCGATACCCATGGTGCGGTCGCCCTGCACGTTGCTGTGGCCTCGCACCGGCGACAGGCCGGCGCCGGGCTTGCCGACGTTGCCGCGCAGCAGCTGCAGGTTGACGATTTCCTGCACGGTCGGCACCGAATGGCGATGCTGGGTGACGCCCATGGCCCAGCACATGATGACCCGCTCGGCCTTGCGGTACATGCGCGCGGCCAGTTCGATCTCGGCCAGGGTCAGGCCTGACTGCTTGACGATGTGTTCCCAGGAGGTGGCGTCCACCGCCGCCAGGTAGTCATCGACGCCACTGGTGTGCTCGGCGATGAAGGCATGGTCGAACACGGCCGGCTCGCCCTTGGCCTGGGCCTCACGTTCCCATTGCAGGAGAAACTTGGCGATGCCACGCATGGCCGCCATGTCGCCACCCAGGGCCGGGCGGAAGTAGGCGCTGGAGGTCGGCTCGGAGCCGTTGCTGAGCATTTCGAACGGGTGCTGCGGGTGCTGGAAACGCTCCAGGCCGCGCTCCTTGAGCGGGTTGAAGCACACCACCTGGGCACCGCGCTTCACCGCCTCGCGCAGCGGTTCGAGCATGCGCGGGTGGTTGGTGCCGGGGTTCTGGCCGATGACGAAGATCGCGTCCGCCAGCTCCAGGTCGTGGAACACCACGGTACCTTTGCCTACCCCAAGGGTTTCCGACATGCCCGCGCCGCTTGCTTCGTGGCACATGTTCGAGCAATCGGGGAAGTTGTTGGTGCCGTAGGCACGTACGAATAGCTGATAGAGAAACGCCGCCTCGTTGCTGGCCCGGCCGGAGGTGTAGAACTCGGCCTCATCCGGCGACTGCAGCGCACGCAGGTGCCTGGCGACCAGTTCGAAGGCCTCTTGCCAGGTGGTTTCCACGTAGTGGTCGGTGGCGGCGTCGTAGCGCATGGGGTGGGTAAGGCGGCCCTGGTATTCGAGCCAGTAGTCGCTCTGGTCCTTCAGTGCGCTGACGCTGTACCTGGCGAAGAATGCCGGGTCCACCGACCGCCCGGTGGCCTCCCAGTTGACCGCCTTGGCGCCGTTCTCGCAGAACTTGACCATGTCGCTTTCCGGCGACTCGCCCCAGGCGCAGCCGGGGCAGTCGAAGCCGCCGTTCTGGTTGGTCTTGAGCATGGCCCGCAGGTTCTTGAAGGCGTTCTCGCTACCCAGCCAGCTCTTGGTCACGCTCTTCAGCGCCCCCCAGCCGGCGGCGGCGCCTTTGTAGTCCCTGATGTGTTCGTCCTGGCTCATGCGATGAATCCTCACGCTTCGATGCTTTTCGCAAGCGTATGGAGCGGGGGGTGGGGCGTCCAATCGAAAGATCTTACGGTTTGATAAGCGCTTTCGATCATGGGCCTGCCGGCGCCGAAGAGGCTGTGTGCCAAGTGATAGAGGCCATTGATCACCCAGTCGGCCAAAGCAATTTGACGCCCCGCCAGCCAGGTTATAGCTTGGAGTTGAACCCATCCCATCCGAGCGCAAACGTGGAACAGAACAGCCGGGCCCTGATCGACGGCTTCAACCGGAAAATCGACTACCTGCGGATGTCGGTCACTGATCGCTGCGACTTCCGCTGCGTGTACTGCATGGCCGAAGACATGCAGTTTCTGCCGCGCCAGCAGATCCTCAGCCTCGAAGAACTGTTCCAGGTAGCCGAGCGGTTTGTCGCCCTCGGCACCCGCAAGATCCGCCTCACCGGCGGCGAGCCGCTGGTACGCCAGGGCATCGTCGACCTGTGCGGGCGCATCGCTGCCCTGCCCGGCCTGCGTGAGTTGTGCATGACCAGCAACGGCTCGCAACTCGGGCGCCTGGCCCAGCCGCTGTTCGACGCAGGCGTATCACGCCTGAACATCAGCCTCGACAGCCTGGATGCCGAACGTTTCAAGCAACTGACCCGCACCGGCGACCTGCACCAGGTCATCGCCGGCATCGACGCTGCACGCCGGGCCGGCTTCCAGCGCACCAAGCTCAACTGCGTGGTGCTGAAGGGCCGCAACGACCACGAACTGGTCGACCTGGTACGCTTTGCCATCGACCGCGAGCTGGACATCACCTTCATCGAGGAAATGCCGCTGGGGGTGATCAGCGAGCATGAGCGTGGCGAGTCGTTCTGTTCCAGCGACGAGGTACGCGCGCTGCTTGCCGAGCAGTTCACCCTGATCGAATCGACCGAGTCGTCCCAGGGCCCGGCCCGTTACTGGCGCCTGGCCGAAGCCGCCAACACCCGCGTCGGCTTCATCTCGCCGCACAGCCACAACTTCTGCGCCACCTGCAACCGCGTGCGCCTCACCGTCGAAGGCCGCCTGCTGCTGTGCCTGGGCAATGAGCACTCGGTAGACCTGAAACAGGTGCTGCGCGCCCACCCAGGCAACCCCGCCCGCCTGGAAAAGGCCATCCGCGACTCGCTGCACCTCAAGCCCTACCGCCATCACTTTGAAGTCGGTGGCGACGTGCAGATCCTGCGCTTCATGAACATGACCGGCGGCTGATCGCCCGCCTCTGGATTGACATGATCGTCCACCCCACCCCCGATGTGCTGCGCGTGCTGTTCACCCTCAAAGGTT
>NZ_JABMCN010000092.1 GCF_013179515.1 Pseudomonas sp. CM27 | reverse complement strand
TGACCGAGCCATCCGAGGGGATCAACACCTCAAAGCGTTTGGGATCGATCTGGTCACGGTAGCTCAGGCCGTTGAAGTCCCACACCACGCCAACTTCCACCTCGCCCTTTTCCAGCGTCTGGATGGTCGGGTTGGCCAGCGACAGGCGTTTCTGCTGCGCCAGCTTGGTGAACAGCTGCAGGCCCGGTTCTATGTTGTTCTCGTCACCCTTGTAGGCGATGGCCGCAGCCAGCACACCGTTGGCGGCCTGGGCGGCGGTTCCGACGTCACCGATGGCGACCTTGTACTTGCCTTTTTCAAGGTCATGCCAGGTTTTCGGGCGGTCGCCTTCCTTGACCAGGTCCTTGTTGATGATGAACGCGATGGTGCCGGTATAGGCCAGTGCCCAGTGGCCGTCCTTGTCCTTGGCCCAGTCAGGCACCTGGTCCCAGGTGCCTGGCTTGTACGGCTGGCTGACGCCTTTGGCCACGGCGATGGGGCCGAAGGCGGCACCCACGTCGCCGATGTCGGCGCTGGCGTTGTCCTTCTCGGCTTCGAACTTGGCGATTTCCTGGGCCGAGGTCATGTCGGTGTCGCTGTGCTTGAGGCCGTACTTGCTGGCCAGGTCTTCCCAGGTGCCTTTCCAGTTGGCCCAGGCATCGGGCATGCCCACGCTGTTGATGTTGCCTTCCTTGCGGGCGGCGTCTTCCAGTGCCTTGAGGTCGGTGCCGGCGGCCATGGCCGTGGTACACAGGGCGATGGCCGAACCGAGCAGTGACGCCATGAAGAACTTTTTCATCCGTAGCTCCTTGGGTGGGTGCCTTTTGCGATCGTTGTTATGGGTAAAGCCGTTGCCCGCGACCATTGGTCTAGGTCAGCAAACCTTGAGCCAAGGTAGGCCGCTTGCGTGACAATTTGATGTAGGGAAGGGCCGGCAAGCGCCCTGCAGCTACAGCGTAGACCACCTAATCACCCCGGCCCTGCTGGCTTGGCGCGTTTCTGGCAGTGACTGGCCAAAGCCTTTGTCACAGGATGTTCATCAGCCCTGCCTAGGCTGCACTATTCTCCACATGCCCTGTGCTGGGGCTGGACTAGTCCAGATAGGTAACCTTTCGATGCAGTCGACGCCCCCGCGTGCGGTAACAGCTATCTGCCATGCCCTACAGGAGCAGATCGAGCACGGCTTGCTGGCGCCGGGCGGCAAGCTTCCGGCCGAGCGCCGGCTGAGCGAGGTGTTCGATACCACGCGCATTACCCTGCGCGAGGCGTTGGCGCAGCTGGAAGCCCAGGGGTTGATCTACCGTGAAGAACGCCGTGGCTGGTTCGTTGCGCCGGAGCGGCTGACCTACGACCTGATCGAGCGTAGCCATTTCCATGCCATGGTGCGCGACCAGGGCCGGCTGGCCAGTACCGAGCTGCTGTCGGCGCGGCTGCAGCCGGCATCGGCGGCCATCTGTGCGCGCTTGCAGCTGCCCGCGTTGTCCAGCGTGGTGCGGATTTGCCGGCTACGGCGGATTGACGGCCGCGCGGTGCTGTACGCCGAGCATTACCTCAACCCGCGGTATTTTCCCGAGATTCTGCAGTACGACCTGGCGCAGTCGCTGACCGAGATTTATGGGCGGGTGTATGGCATCCGCTATGGGCAGGTGTGCTTCGAAATCCTGCCGACGGCGCTGCCGGTGGAGGCAGCGGCCGCATTGAAGGTGTCGGTGGGCAGCCCCGGGCTGCACATTACCCGGGTCAACAGTGACCAGCATGGGCACCTGATCGACTGCGACCTGGAGTATTGGCGGCATGATGCCATCCGCATCCGCGCCCAGGCGGGTTGATAGTAGATTCCGGGGCTGCTTTGCAGCCCATCGCCGGCAAGCCAGCTCCCACCTCGACCGCATTGGCTTCCAGCCTTGCGCAGTACCTGTGGGAGCTGGCTTGCCGGCGATAGGGCCTAGCTGGAAGAACCGGTTTCCGCCATCCCCCCACCACCCGCTGTCACCACCTGCACCGACAACCGCGGCGTCGCCAGATCCAGCCCGGCCTCATCGAGCTGCCGCTTCAGCGCCAGGTTGAACGCCCGTGACACCTCCCACTGCTTGATTGGTGCCGTCTTGAACCGCGCCCGCAAGATCGCCGACCCCGACTCGAAGCTTTCGACCCCCTGCAGCTCCAGCGGCGACCAGATATTGCGGCGCATCAGCGGGTCATTGCGCAGCTTCTGGCCGACCTCGCGCACCAGCGTGATCGCCTGGTCGATGTTCATGTTGTGCGGGATCGCGACCCGGAAGATCGCGTAGCCGAACTCCCGCGAGTAGTTCTTGATGCTCTTGATCTCGCTGAACGGGATGGTGTGCACGATGCCATCGATGTCACGCAGGCGCACGGTACGAATGGTCAGCCCCTCCACCGTGCCCAGGTGCCCGCCAACGTCCACGTAGTCGTCGATGGCCAGCGAGTCTTCGATGATGATGAACAGCCCGGTGATCAGGTCGGCCACCAGCGACTGCGCGCCAAAGCCGATGGCCAGGCCGATCACACCGGCACCAGCCAGCAGCGGGGTGACGTTCATGCCCATGTTGGCCAGGGCCACGATCACCGCGATGATGAAAATGACCACGAACATCACGTTGCGGATCAACGGCATCATGGTTTGCGCACGGGCGTTGGCCAGGCCCCGGCGCGAGCGCACCAGGGCATGGTGCACGGCGGTATCGGCGAGGATCCACACCAGCCAGGCGACGATCAACGTGCCGGCCAGACCCAGCAGGCGCAGGCTGATGTCATGGCCATCGCCCTCGGCAAAGCTGATCATCGACAGGCCCCATACACGCAGGCCAAGCTCGATGAACACCAGCCAGATGAACAGGTGCACCAGCAGGTAGCCGAAGTTGCGCAGGCGCTCGGCGTACACCGCCTGGCGCTTGCTGGCCCGCTTGGGGTTGGCCGCATGACGGCGCACCAGGCCGTTGAGCACCATGCACACCACTACCAGCACCGTGCACATCAGCGATTGGCGCAGGGCGGTGCTGGTATCGCCGGCGGATACGAAGGTGGCGAACAGCGAGATGGCCACCAGGATCAGCGCCGGGATGAACCAGAAGCTGCCGAGGATCTCGATGGTATCGCTGAGGGTACGCCGGGTCAGGCGTCGCGACAGCGGCTGGTTGCGGATCAGGTGGGCGATCGGGCGACGGAAACGCAGGATGAACAGCCCGGTGCACAGCGCCGCGATCACGTTGGCCAGGGTCGCCAGGGCGTGCGCCAGGTGCGTGCCCAACGCGACCAGCATGCGGGGGTCGCTCATCGCCTCGCCAAAGGCGGCAAAGCTGCCGATCAGCCACAGCGGGCGGAACGCCTGGTGGCGCAGGATGTGCAGGGCGCGATGGCGGTGCGGGCCGTCGAGCAGCGAGAAGGCGATCACGCAGATGGCCGAGAAGCACGTACCCACCACCAGCGCGTAGGCCAGCACCATGGCCAGCGATTTGCCCAGCGACGGCGGCAGCACGAAGCTCAGGTACACGGTGAACACCAGCGCCACCAGCCACGGCCCGAGCTTGCGCAGGGCAAAGCGCACCAGGTCCCAGGTGCGCGGGTGCTGCGGCAGTTCTTCACTCAGGCCGAAGCGCAGGCGCACCCGGTGGCCAACCCAGTTGAAGGCATAGGCCAGCACGCTCCACACGGCAATGACCGCGGCAAAACCGAACAGGATGGCCGGCCACTGGTGCACCGGTACTATCAGTTCGGTCAATTCGGCCTGGGCCTGTTCTATTTCTGCCGACCAGCGGTGGAACGGGCTGGCATCACCGCTGAACTGCTTTTCGAAATCATGCAGGGCGCCACCGATCAGGCCGAGCACGCCCTGTTCGACATTCGGTTGCGATTGCTTGGTGGCGTCGCGCAGCTTTTTCAGGTCGGCTAGCAGCTTGGCCCGTTGCTGGTCGTTTTCCAGGTTCTTGATCACCTCGTCCAGCGACTTGCCCAGTGGCTCGCTGGCTTCGGGCTGGGCGGGCGCGCTGCCGCCCAGCAGGCCGGGCAGGCCCGCTGCCTGTACCGGAGTGATGAATAGAAACAGCAGCAGGAACAGGTAACGCAGGAGGGCAGGCACGGGCAAAACTACCTCAGGTCAAACGATTGACCGAGTGTAGAGGTTTATGTCGGTAGTTTCTCGAGGATCTTCCAGCAAGTAAGGCCGAAGATGCCCAAGGTGCCGATCCACATCATCAGCACGCCGATGTTGCGTTCGCGCAGGCTGAAGCCGATGGTCAGCAGCATCAGGAACAGGAACACCGGCACGAACAGCGACAGAAACGGGGACATGGAAAGCAATCCTTTTGCAGTGGGGCCATGTAACAAGCATAGCGGCTGGCAAGCGAAGCGGCATTGACCTTGAACAGGCCCGGCCCTATCGCCGGCAAGCCAGCTCCCACAGGTTCCCCATGATGCCTGGGCCTGGGGTTATCCTGTGGGAGCTGGCTTGCCGGCGATAGGGCCGGGCCTGCCCAAATAAATCTCAGGGCAGTTCGCGGCTACGGTAGAAGGCTGTAAGTACTTTCACCAGGTGCGCCAGGTCATGGCTGCCGCACAATTCACGAATCGAATGCATGGCAAAGGTCGGCAAACCGATATCCACCGTGCGCACACCCAGGTGGCTGGCAGTGATCGGCCCGATGGTAGAGCCACAACCCATGTCGCTGCGCACTACAAAGCTCTGCACCGGTACTTCCTCGGCCATGCACAGGTGGCGGAAGAACCCGGCCGTTTCGCTGTTGGTGGCGTAGCGCTGGTTGTTGTTGACCTTGATCACCGGCCCGGCGTTGAGCTTGGGCCCGTGGTTGCTGTCGTGCTTGTCGGCGTAGTTGGGGTGTACGCCATGGGCGTTGTCGGCCGACACCATCAGCGAGCGCTGGATGGTGCGCACGTAAGTATCGCCCTCGGGCAAAAGGCGCTGCAGGGTCTGCTCCAGCATCGGCCCGTCGGCGCCGCAGGCCGAGCAGCTGCCGACTTCTTCGTGGTCGTTGCACACCAGCACGCAGGTCTCGTCACTGTCGGCGGCGAGCAGGGCCTGCAGGCCGGCGTAGCACGACAGCAGGTTGTCCAGCCGCGCGCCGGCGATGAAGTCGCCGTTCAGGCCGATCAGTGCAGCGTCCTGGGTATCGTAGAAGCTCAGTTCGTAGTCCAGCACCACGTCGGCGATCAGTTCGTGCTCGCGGGCCAGTTGTTCGGTGAGCAGGGCGCGGAAGTCGATACGCTCGTCACCTGCCACTTGGGCCAGGATCGGCGGCAACTCGTTCTGCGGGTTGATCATCCAGCCTTCGTTGGCGGTGCGGTTCAGGTGGATGGCCAGGTTGGGGATGGTTGCAATCGGCAGCTTGAAGTCGATCAGCTGGCTTTCGACCTTGCCGTCACGGCGGTAGGTGACGCGGCCCGCCAGCGACAGGTCGCGGTCGAACCAGGGGGCCAGCAGCGCGCCGCCATACACTTCCACGCCCAGTTGCAGGAAGCCCTGGCGCTGCAGTTCAGGCTGTGGCTTGACCCGCAGGCACGGGCTGTCGGTGTGGGCGCCGACCATGCGGATGCCGTTCAGCAGCGGGGCCTGTCTGCCCAGCTTGATGGCGATGATCGAAGAGTCGTTGCGGGTGACGTAATAGCGACCGCCAGGCACCGTGGCCCAACTGTCGCGCTCGTCCAGGCGCTGGTAGCCGGCAGCTTCCAGGCGCTGGGCCAGGCTGGCGGTGGCGTGGAAGGGCGTAGGGGAGGCCTTGAGGAAATCGATAAGGCCAGAATTCAGTACTTCGCGCATAGCTCACTCCAGACAGCAGTGGCGCGAGTTTAACGCAGAATGTCGACAATTTGTGTCTGCATTGCACCCTGCAGGAGCAGCCTTGCCCTGCGAAGAGGCTGCTCCTACCGAGTAGGGTTTGTGGTTAGAACGGCGCCGGGCACTCGAACTTCAACCGCTGCCCGGAAACCGGATGGGTGAAGCTGAGCATCGACGCATGCAGACACAGCCGCTCATGCGCTGCCAGTGCCTCGGGGTTGGCGTACAAGCGATCGCCGAGCAGCGGGTGCCCGATCGACAGCATGTGCACGCGCAACTGGTGCGAACGCCCGGTGATTGGCGTCAGCTCGACCCGGCAGTGGTCAGCGCAACGCTCGACGATGCGCCAGAAGGTCAGCGCATGCTTGCCCTGCTCGTGGTCCACCACATGCCGTGGCTTGGTGGGCGGGTCGTAACGCAGCGGCAGGTCGATGCTGCCGCTCTCCAGCGCCGGCTGGCCCCAGCACAGCGCGGTGTAGGCCTTTTCGGTTTCTCGGTCATGGAACTGGCGCGACAGCTCGCGGTGGCTGTCGGCATCGCGGGCCAGCAGGATGATGCCGGAAGTCTCCCAGTCCAGGCGGTGCACGATCAGCGCGTCGGGGTAGCCGTTTTCCTGCAGGCGGGTGATCAGGCAGTCCTTGTTGTCGTCGGCACGGCCGGGCACCGACAGCAGCAGGGTCGGTTTGTTGATCACCAGGATGGCGGCGTCTTCGTGCAGGATCTGGATGTTGGACAGCGGCATTGCGGCATCTCTGTGATAGCGGGGAAAACCATTGGGGCCGCGTTGCGGCCCATCGCCGGCAAGCCAGCTCCCACAGGTACAGTGCGGACCCTGTGGGAGCTGGCTTGCCGGCGATGGGCTGCAACGCAGCCCCAATGAACCAGGCAGGTCGCTGAATCAGCGATCCGGCAGCGTGATGTTCAGCTCAAGGATCGAGCAGCTGCCCTGGTTTTCCAGCTCGATATGCACGTCATCGTTGCCGATGTTCACATACTTGCGGATCACTTCCAGCAGTTCTTTCTGCAGCGCAGGCAGGTAGTCCGGCTCGCTGCGTTGGCCGCGCTCGTGCGCCACGATGATCTGTAGACGCTCTTTCGCCACCGACGCGCTGGTCTGTTTTTGTCTGCCACGAAAGAAGTCAAAAAGGTTCATGGTTTACTTGCCTCCAAACAGGCGCGCGAAGAATCCTTGCTTCGGCACTTCGATGAACCGCAGGGGCTTTTCTTTGCCCAGCAGACGGTCGACGGTATCGCTATAGGCCTGGCCGGCATCGCTCTGGTCGTCGAGGATGACCGGGATGCCCTGGTTGGAAGCCTTGAGCACAGCCTGGGACTCAGGGATCACACCCTTGAGCTTGATCGCCAGGATCTCTTCGACGTCGGCGATGCTCAGCATTTCGCCCTTTTCCACGCGCTCGGGGTGGTAGCGGGTGATCAGCAGGTGCTCCTTGATCGGCTCTTCGCCTTTTTCGGAGCGGCGCGACTTGCTCGACAGGATACCCAGCATGCGATCGGAGTCACGTACCGAAGACACTTCGGGGTTGGTCACGACAATGGCTTCGTCGGCGAAGTACATCGCCAGGTGCGCGCCTTTCTCGATACCGGCTGGCGAGTCGCAGATGACGTAGTCGAAGGTTTCCTTCAGCTCCATCAGCACTTTTTCGACGCCTTCCTGGGTGAGTGCGTCCTTGTCACGCGTCTGGCTGGCGGCCAGCACGAACAGGTTTTCCAGGCGTTTGTCCTTGATCAGGGCCTGCTGCAGGTTGGCTTCGCCGTTGACCACGTTGACGAAGTCGTACACAACGCGGCGTTCGCAGCCCATGATCAGGTCGAGGTTACGCAGGCCCACGTCGAAGTCGACGATGACGGTCTTGTGGCCGCGCAGTGCGAGGCCGGTACCAATGGCGGCGCTGGTGGTGGTCTTGCCCACACCCCCTTTGCCGGAAGTAACCACGAGAATCTTGGCCAAGGTGTTTCACCCCTAAAATAGTCGGGACAGTCGTCCCTGCAAAAAACTGAAATATCTTGAATAGCTTGAAATAACGGCAACGGTAAAAAAGTTGCTCTAAAAATGCAGGCAAGTATCCGTTAAAGACGGGTGATGTTCAACACGTCGCCAGACAGGCTGACTTGCACGCCAGTTCCCCACAGCGGGTCGCGCCGCAAGTCTTCGCAGACCTTGTACTGGCCGGCGATGGAGACCATTTCGGCGGTCATCTGCTGGCAGAAGATCCGTGCCTTGGTATTGCCTTTGATGCCGGCCAGGGCCCGGCCGCGCATGGCGCCGTACACATGGATGTTGCCATCGGCCAGAAGTTCCGCACCCGGGCTGACCGATGCGGTCACGATCAGATCGCCACCTTGGGCGTAGATCTGCTGGCCGCCGCGCACCGGCGAGGTGATGATCCGGGTCGGGCGCACTTCGGGTTCGGCGACGGGTGGTGGTGGTGGTGGTGGTGCCGGGGCCGGCTCGGGCTGCTTCACCACCTCGGGCTCGGGGTCCAGCGGCCGCTCGCGGGCACCGGACGGTGGCAGCACCGGCAGGTCGATGGCGATGGCGGCGGCGATGTCCTCGATGCGGTTGGCGCGGATGGCCAGGGTGCGCAGGCCATGGTGGCGGCAGATCCGCATCAAGCCGGGCAGGTCGACTGCCCCTTCGCCTGCCGGCAGCTTGTCCAGCGCCAATACCAGCGGCGTGTTGCTGAAGAAGTTCGGTGCCTGGGCGACCTTGGCCGCCAATTGGCGGTCGAGGGCTTCAAGGTCATTGCGCGCCAGTTCCAGCACAGTAATGGCGAGCATGCTGCCCTTGAGCTGGAACACGGAGGCGGTGTCGGGTGTGTGGTTTGGGCTCATGGTCTGCATAGACGGCTTGTTGCGAAAAAAGTGCCCTGACTTATAACGAGAACACCGGTTGCCCGCAACATGCGCTGATCCGTTGTAGAATGCGCGGCCTTTGTCTTTCCGGATGCTTCAATGGAACGCCCGCGTTTTCGTCCCTATTTCCTTCACCCCAAGTTCTGGGGCCTGTGGCTGGGCCTGGGCGTGCTGTGGCTGGTGGTCCAGCTGCCGTACCGGGCCCTGTTGAAAATCGGTGCCGCGCTGGGCGCGGTCATGTACCGCTTTGCCGGTGAGCGCCGGCACATTGCCGCGCGCAACCTGGAGCTGTGCTTCCCGGAGCTGTCGGTCGACGAACGGCAGCGTTTGCTCAAGGCCAATTTCGCCTCCACCGGCATCGCCTTCTTCGAAATGGCCATGAGTTGGTGGTGGCCCAAGGCCAGGCTGGCGCGCCTGGCCCATATCGAGGGGCTGGAGCATCTGCAGGCGGCCCAGCAGGCGGGGCAAGGCGCGATCCTGATGGCGGTGCACTTCACTACCCTGGAAATCGGCGCGGCGCTGCTAGGCCAGCGGCACACCATTGACGGCATGTACCGCGAGCACGGTAACGCGCTGTTCGACTTTATCCAGCGCAGCGGCCGCGAGCGACACAACCTTGACTCGCTGGCGGTGGAACGCGAGGACGTGCGTGGCATGCTAAAGCTGCTGCGTTCGGGCCGGGCCATCTGGTACGCACCCGACCAGGACTACGGCGCCAAGCAGAGCCTGTTCGTACCGTTGTTCGGCATCCCTGCGGCAACGGTTACCGCCACCACAAAGTTCGCCCGGCTGGGCAAGGCGCAGGTGATTCCGTTCACTCAAAGGCGCCTGGAGGACGGCAGCGGCTATCGTCTGGTGATCCACCCGCCGCTGGCAGACTTCCCCGGCGAAAGCGAAGAGGCTGACTGCCTGCGCATCAACCAGTGGGTCGAGGGTGTGTTGCGCGAATGCCCCGAGCAATACCTGTGGGCGCACCGCCGGTTCAAGTCGCGGCCCGAGGGCGCACCGCGGCTGTACGACAAGAAAAAGTCTTGAACCTTGTGTAGGCAGGTCTGGCCTCTTCGCGGGTAAATCGGACCGCCGTACCGCCGCTCCCACACGGGGCTTGCAAAACCGGGGACTGTGGGTATCCCTATGGGAGCGGCGGTGCGGCGGTCCGATTTACCCGCGAACAGGGCGTGCCTGAATACACATCAACCCCAGGAAGGACTCCATGGCCCCACCCGCGGTAACCGGTCTTATCCTTTCAGGGGGCGGCGCCCGCGCCGCCTATCAGGTTGGCGTCCTGGCCGGCATCGCCGAACTGCTGCCCGCCGGCGCGCACAACCCGTTCCCGGTCATTGTCGGCACCTCCGCCGGAGCCATCAACGCCGTCACCCTGGCCAGTGGCGCCACCCAGTTCCATGACGCCGTGCAACGGCTGACCGCTTTCTGGCAGAACTTTCGCAGCCACCTGGTCATCCGCAGCGACTGGCCGGGTGTAGTCCGCCAGGCCAGCCGCTTCGTTGGCCACAGCCTGCTCGGGCTGGGCGCCCAGGCCCCGGTGGCGCTGCTCGACAGCAGCCCCTTGCGCAGCCTGCTGCAAGCGCACCTGAACCTGGACGGTATCAGCCACGCCCTGGCGGCCGAGCAGCTGAGCGCCGTTGCAGTGACCGCTTTCGGCTACGAGTCTGGCCAGGCGGTGACCTTCTACCAGGGCCGCGGCACCATCGAAGGCTGGTTGCGCCACCGCCGCATCGGCGTGCCCACGGCGCTGACCATCGACCACCTGCTGGCCAGCGCGGCGATCCCGCTACTGTTCGCCCCGGTGCAGCTGGGCGACGAGTATTACGGTGACGGTGCTGTGCGCCAGTCGGCGCCGATCAGCCCGGCCTTGCACCTGGGCGCCAGCCGGGTGCTGGTGGTGGGGGTGAGTGGCAACCCCCAGCGGCCGGCGCCACCCTTGCCGACCCAGCGGGTGTTCAGTGGGCAGCAGCCGAGCCTGGCACAGATCGGCGGGCACATGCTCAACAGCACCTTCATCGACAGCCTGGAAGACGACATCGAACTGCTACAGCGCCTGAATCACCTTAGCCGGCTGTTGCCCGCACACCTGGATGCGCGACACCTGGGGCTGGCGCCGATCGAGGTGCTGGTGGTGGCGCCCAGCCAGCCGCTCGATGAGATCGCCGCACGGCACCGGCGCGAGTTGCCGGCGGCACTGCGGCTGTTCTTGCGCGGGCCGGGGGCCACGCGCACCAGCGGGGCAGGGGTGTTGAGCTATTTGCTGTTCGAGGCCAGCTACTGCAGCGAGCTGATCGAGCTGGGGCGGCGCGACGCCCTGGCCAAGAAGCGGGAGTTGTGTCTGTTCCTGGGAATTTGAGGTTGCTTGTTCGGGTGGTTCTCAAGGGGATCGCGTCAGGGCTTACAGATGTCAGCCCTGATGCGGTCCCTGTGCCCAGATCAGTCCTACTCAGCTATCTGCAACTTCCTCGACTGGGTATACACATAACGCACCTTCTCGTACTCGAACGGCGAGTTCAGCTGGCCATAGCGGAATTTGGTGGTATAGCGCTTGTCCACCACCTGCAGCGCGAAGATCTCCGGGTGGTCAGTGCTGGCCTCGGGCACGTTCAGGTAGTTGATCGCCTGCTCACCCGCATAGTCCACCACCAGGCCGGTGGTATCGCGCAGGTTCGATGGGCCCAGCACCGGCAGCATCAGGTACGGCCCGTCTGGTACGCCGTAGAAGCCCAGGGTCTGGCCGAAATCTTCGCTCTGGCGTGGCAGCCCCATGCTGGTCGCCGGGTCCCACAACCCACCCACGCCGATGATGGTGTTGAACATCAGCCGTGCGGTGATCTCTGCCGAACGCTTGGCCTTGAGTTGCAACACGCTGTTGAACAGGTTCGGCACATCGCCCAGGTTGTTGAAGAAGTTGCTCACCCCGGTGCGCACGAAGCGCGGGGTGACGTACTGGTACCCGCTCACCAGCGGCAGCAGCACCCACTGATCCAGACGGTAGTTGAAGTGGTAGACGCGACGGTTGATCGACTCCAGCGGGTCGTACACGTTCAGCGCCTCCAGGGTGGAGCGCTCGAACTCGCGCTGGTCCAGCCCCGGGTTGAATTTCAGCTCACGCAGCGGGTCGATGAAGCCGTCGGCTTCCGGCACCAGAGGCGCTGTACCCATCACCTGCGGGTCGCCCTCGACCACGCTGGCGCGGGGCGCGGTTTCGGCCGCCAGCGCGTGGCCGGCGACGAGCAGGGCAGTGGCGAAGAGGAGTTTGTTAACCACGGAAGAACTCCAGCATGGCGTCACTGTTGACGCGGTAGTTGAGGTTGCCGCAATGGCCGCCATGGGGGTAAAGGGTCAGCCGGTCACCGAACACCTTGCGCAGGAAGCCGATGTCGCCCGGGCCGAGGATGACATCGTCGGCGTTGTGCATCACGGCGATCTTGTCGCTGCTGCGCAGGTAGTCTTCCAGGGCATACAGGCTGACCTGGTTGACCAACTGCAGGATGCTGTTGCCGTCGGTGCGGGCGCGCCACATGGGGATGACCTGCTCGGTCATGTAGCAGTCGAAGTCGCACTGCAGGGCGCGCTTGAAGAACGGCGTGAGGCTGCTGCCCTCGGTGATCGGGAACTTCGGCGGAATGATCAGGCCGCGGCGGTTGATCAAGTCGGAGGTGAAGGCAATGTCGGCCGCCGAGAAGCGGAACGAGGTGCCAATCAGCATCGCCATCTGCTCGTTGGACAGGTGCTGTTTCGACTGCTGGAAGTCGTACAGCAGCGCTTCATTCAGATCGATATAACCCTTGTCCTGGAAGTAGCGCGTCAACTTGGTCAGCATCAGTTCGTAGAACGTGGTGCTGCGGTCGATGCCCTTGACCTGGGTTTGCACCAGTTTGTCGAGGTTGTTGATGGAGGTGTAAAGGTTCACCGGCGGGTTCAGCAGCAGCACGCGCTTGAAGTTGAAGCTGCGGCGGGTTTCGTCCAGGTGGCTGACAAAGGCGGCATCGAGTGCCCCCAGGCTGTAGCCGGTGAGATAGAAATCTTTGACGGGCAGGCGCGGGTGCTGGGCGCGTACGGCCTGCATCACCCGGTACATGTCTTCGGCGTCTTCCTTGCTGATACCGGGGGTGGCGAAGCGTGAGGCGGCGCTCATGAAGTCGTAGCTGGTGGGCGACGACAGTTGCACCACATGGAAGCCGCCCTGGTAGAACAGCTTTTTCAGGTATTCGTTGATGCTGCTGCTGTACGGGGCGCCGGTACCGGCGATGATGAAGATCAGGGGCGCCTCGTGGTCCTGGCGGGCCAGGCGATACTTGAGCTTTTTCACCGCCCAGAAGTTGTCGGGCAGGGTGAACTCACGCTCGGGGCGCAAGGTGAGGCTGTAGTCGGACTGGTTGATTTCGTCGTCGCTGGGCAGGGTGGGGCGCTGGTCCGGCGGGGTGGTGGCGATGGTCGCCTCGAACGGGTTGGTCAAGGGGTAGCCATAGCTTGCGGCGTCGATATCTCGCGCTGAAGCGGCCACAGCCATGAGCAGGCCGCCGAGCAGGGCAGCGAGGCGCAAAGATAGATGCATGTATTCCCCCAAAAGAACGCAAGGTCGAGCAGTGTGCAGGCTAGGACCACATCCTACCGGGCAAAGTTGCCAGGTGCGCCTGCCTTTGGTGTGCTTGTTATCTGCAACATAGCTGCAGAGCCATGATTTTGCCTTAGAACCGGGCTTGAGTGATCATGGATACTTTCGATTACCGCTATGGGAAAAAACAGGATGTCTCGTTCGCTGCCCGCTGCATTGCTCGTGCTGTTTCTGGGGCTGTGGCTCGCGGCCAGTTATGGCGTGCGCTACGGGCTGATGGAGGACGGCCAGTGGGTGGGGCTGTGCACCGCGCCAGCGATGTACTGGCAGTGCGAGGTGCGTTCGTTGCTGGGGTTGGGCATCCATCACCAGGTGATGGCCTGGGGCGGGCTGGGGCTGGCGCTGCTGGCGCAGGTGGTCGCCGGCCGCGCCGGTTGGTGGTTGGCGGTGCTGGCCCTGGTGTTCGCGGTGCCGGCGCTGGTGCTGTATACCGCCAGCATTGCCGTGTTTGCGCTGGTACTGGCGGGGTTGCGGTTGGTCAGGCAGCCCTCTCGCTAAGCTGCTGCAACTACGACTGTGGGCGCAACTGTCTTGCGCAAGATTTAAAAAGCGTGCGTGATCCCTGTGGGAGCGGCGGTGCGGCGATCCGATTTACCCGCGAAGAGGCCGGACCTGCCGGCCACTATCCTTGGGCATTCACCGTTGTCTCCGCCACCGCATTCGCGGGTGAACCCGCTCCCACCAGGCGCCGTGTTTGCCCAGAACCCAGCCTGGTAATCAGGCGTGGCGCAACCGCAGGCTGCGCCACAAGGCTGCCGTCATCAGCACACTCACCAGTGCCCAGGCCCAGGCCTGCTGGTTTTCCAGCCCTTCAACGAACAACTGCGGCGCCACCCCAGCACCGACGATGAACGCCAGCAACGCCACCTCCGCCCGTCGCGCGCGCACCGGCCGCAGCACGTAGACCACTGCCGGTAACGCCAGCGCCGCGCTGGGGAAGCTGCGGTAGCGCGGGTCGAACACCATCGCCAGCATGCTCACCGCCGCCGCAAAACCCGCCGCCAGCAGCAACCAGCCGGCCTGCGCCTGCAGCCAGGCGTACAGACGCTCGCGCCAGCCCGTCCGCTGTGCCAAGGCAAGCACCCCATGGGCCAGCACCAGCAGGTTCAGCCCCGCCAGCACTACCGCCCACAGCCATTCCCCGGCAAACCGCGCATGGGTGCGCATCAACTCGCCCCATAATCCCAGGCAGCCCGCACCAAACGCGGCCAGCAGCGGCAGCAACACGGCAGCCTGCACTGTGGCGGGGCGCCCGGCGAGTAGCAGCATGGCCGCCATCAGCAGCGCACTGGCCAGCAACCATTGCGGCCAGTAGGGCAGGTTGCTGACCGGCCCTTCGAGCACGCCCTTGTCCTGCCGGTTGGCATCGTACAGCCCCCAATAACCGCCCACCGCGCCCTCGTTGGCACGCTTCCAGGGCTGGTCGAAGGCCTCGATCAGGTTGTAATGCCAGCCGTTGCTTTCCGCCATCGCAACGAAGCCGCGAATGAAGCGCGCTTCGTTGACCCGGCTGGGCACTGCGGTTTCGCGCTGCCGGCCTTCGCTGGGCCAGCCAGTTTCGCCGATCACGATATCCTTGGGCGCGAAGCGCGTGCCGAACACCCGGCGCACATCGGCCACGTGGGCCAGGGCATCGTCGATGCCGCGTGGGTCGTCTTCCCAGTAAGGCAGCAGGTGGATCGTGAGGAAGTCGACCGCAGGTGCCACCTGCGGATGCTGCAGCCAGAACTCCCACACATCGGCATAGGTAACCGGTACCTGCACCTGGCTTTTCACCTTGGCGATCAGCTTGGCCAGGTGAGCGCCGGTAACTTCCTTGCGCAGCAGCGTCTCGTTGCCGACGATCACGGCAGTGACCACGTCGGGGTTGGCGTTGGCAGCGGCGATCAGCAGGTCGATTTCCTTGGCCGTGTCCGCCGCGTGGGCATTGACCCAGGCCCCGAGCATCACCTTCAGGCCATGCTTGCGCGCCAGCCCCGGGAGCGCTTCGAGGCCGGTTTGCGAATAGGTACGGATGCACTGGAACCGTTCAGCCAGCAACGCCAGGTCGGCATCCATCCGCTCCGGGCGCAGGTGAAACGGCTGGTCGTAGGGCGACTGGTCCTTGTCGAACGGTGTGTACGAAGCGCATTGCAACTTGTGCGTGGGGCTGGCCGCATCGGCCAGGTGCACCGGCTTGCCAAGCCCGTACCAGAGGCCTGCGAGGCCAAGCAGGGCCAGCAGGCAGGTAAGCAGGTACAACGGCAGCAGCAGGCGAGCAGAACGGGGCATCGGGCGGTCCATCGTCAGGCACAAAAGGGTAGATAGTAGCCCGGCGCCAAGACTTTGGCATGCAAGGATCGCGCAGGTCGGTGTAGGCAGATGGCGCTAATGGCACAGTGCTGTCGCATATGAGGCGGGTACAGGTCGCAGGCGGATCAGGTCGACTGGTGTGACAGGCAGATGATGCAATCTCCAAGACCTGACGAGGGGATGCTTTGATGGCAGCTTTGAGAAGAATGCGACGTGTCCTGGGCGTGGGAACCGCCCTGGTATTGGCCATGAGCGGTGCACAGGCAATGGCCAAGGAAGTAAGCATCGGTTACGTGGATGGTTGGGCCGACAGCGTGGCGACCACCAACGTGGCCGCCGAAGTGATCAAGCAGAAGCTCGGCTACGACGTGAAGCTGCAGGCCGTGGCCACGGGCATCATGTGGCAGGGCGTGGCGACCGGCAAGCTCGATGCCATGTTGTCGGCCTGGTTGCCGGTGACTCACGGCGAGTACTGGACCAAGAACAAGGACAACGTGGTCGACTACGGCCCCAACTTCAAGGACGCCAAGATCGGCTTGATCGTCCCCGAGTACGTCAAGGCGGTGAGCATCGCCGACCTCAAGACCGACAACAGCTTCAAGCAGAAGATCGTCGGCATCGACGCCGGCTCCGGGGTCATGCTCAAGACCGACCAGGCCATCAAGGACTACGACCTGACCGGTTACAAGCTGCAGGCCAGCTCTGGCGCGGCGATGACTGCAGAGCTGGGACGTGCCTATGCCAAGCAGCAGTCGATCGCGGTGACCGGTTGGGTGCCGCACTGGATGTTTGCCAAGTGGAAGCTGAAGTTCCTCGAAGACCCGAAAGGCGTGTATGGCGCGGCCGAAACCGTGAACAGCATCGGCAGCAAGGAACTGGCGACCAAGGCGCCGGAAGTGGCGGAGTTCCTGAAGAAATTCAACTGGCAGTCGAAAGACGAGATTGGCGAAGTGATGCTGGCGATTCAGGAAGGCGCCAAGCCTGAAGCGGCGGCCAAGGACTGGGTGGCCAAGCACCCTGATCGCGTCAAGGAGTGGACCGGCAAGTAACTACCTGCAAGGGCCAGTTTGCTTCTTCGCGGGCTCGCCCGCTCCCACACGGATATCACTGCCCTCAGGCCTCGTGATACCCCTGTGGGAGCGGGCATGCCCGCGAAAGGGCCGTCAGTTTGTTACGCAATTGGTAAAACACCGTTGCATCTAAGACTAAGGTCGTCTGGTTGGCGTCCAGCAGCCGCATAAAGTAAGGGTGTGGGTTCCATCCCCTATCTGTGCTGCTAGGACAAAAACAATGAACGACAGCATTTACCTCTCGATACAAAACAGCCCCCGCTTCAAGGAGCTGGTCACCAAACGCGAACGGTTCGCCTGGATCCTCTCGGCGATCATGCTCGGCCTGTACTGCGCCTTCATCCTCCTGATTGCCTACGGTCCTCATATCCTGGGCGCCAAGCTCAGCCCTGAGTCGTCGATTACCTGGGGTATCCCCCTGGGTGTTGGCCTGATCATTTCGGCATTCGTCCTGACCGCCATCTACGTGCGCCGCGCCAACGGCGAGTTCGATGAGCTGAACAAGGCCATCCTGAAGGAGGCGCAACAATGATCCGCCATGCCAAAACCTTGGCCGTACTGGCCTGCGGAGCCTTCGCACCCGCCGTGTGGGCCGCCGATGCCCTGACCGGCGAGGTGCAGAAACAACCGCTGAACGTTTCGGCGATCGCCATGTTCGTGGCCTTTGTCGCCTTCACCCTTGGCATCACCTACTGGGCCTCCAAACGCAACAAGTCTGCCGCTGACTACTATGCCGCCGGCGGCAAGATCACCGGTTTCCAGAACGGCCTGGCGATTGCCGGCGACTACATGTCGGCCGCCTCGTTCCTGGGCATTTCCGCGTTGGTGTTCACCTCTGGCTACGACGGCCTGATCTACTCCATCGGCTTCCTGGTCGGCTGGCCGATCATCCTGTTCCTGATCGCCGAACGCCTGCGCAACCTGGGCAAGTACACCTTTGCCGACGTCGCCTCTTACCGCCTCGGGCAAAAGGAGATCCGTACCCTGTCGGCCTCCGGTTCGCTGGTGGTGGTGGCGTTCTACCTGATCGCGCAGATGGTGGGTGCCGGCAAGCTGATCGAGCTGCTGTTCGGCCTGGACTACCACGTGGCGGTGATCCTGGTGGGTATTCTGATGTGCCTGTACGTGCTGTTTGGCGGCATGCTGGCCACCACCTGGGTACAGATCATCAAGGCCGTGCTGTTGCTGTCCGGTGCCAGCTTCATGGCGCTGATGGTGATGAAACACGTGAACTTCGACTTCAACACCCTGTTCTCCGAAGCGATCAAGGTGCATGCCAAGGGTGAAGCGATCATGAGCCCAGGCGGCCTGGTCAAGGACCCGATCTCGGCCTTCTCGCTGGGCCTGGCGCTGATGTTCGGTACCGCCGGCCTGCCACACATCCTGATGCGCTTCTTCACCGTCAGTGACGCCAAGGAAGCCCGCAAGAGCGTGCTGTATGCCACCGGCTTCATCGGCTACTTCTACATCCTTACCTTCATCATCGGCTTTGGCGCAATCCTGCTGGTCAGCACCAACCCGGACTTCAAGGACGCCGCCGGCGCCCTGCTGGGTGGCAACAACATGGCAGCGGTGCACCTGGCCAACGCCGTGGGTGGCAGCGTGTTCCTCGGCTTCATCTCGGCCGTGGCTTTCGCCACCATCCTGGCGGTGGTTGCCGGCCTGACCCTGGCAGGCGCCTCGGCGGTGTCCCACGACCTGTATGCCAGCGTCTGGCGCAAGGGCAAGGCCAACGACAAGGATGAGATCCGCGTCTCGAAGATCACCACCATCGCCCTGGGCGTGCTGGCGATCGGCCTGGGTATCCTGTTCGAGAAGCAGAACATCGCCTTCATGGTCGGCCTGGCATTCTCGATTGCTGCCAGCTGCAACTTCCCGGTGCTGCTGCTTTCGATGTACTGGAAGAAGCTGACCACCCGCGGCGCGATGATCGGCGGCTGGCTGGGCCTGGTAAGCGCGGTGACCCTGATGATTCTCGGGCCTACCATCTGGGTACAGATCCTCGGCCATGAAAAGCCGATCTACCCGTACGAGTACCCGGCGCTGTTCTCGATGGCCATCGCCTTCGCCAGCATCTGGTTCTTCTCGGTCACCGACAAGTCCAAGGCGGCTGATGACGAACGGGCGCTGTTCTACCCGCAATTCGTGCGGTCGCAGACTGGCCTGGGCGCTTCGGGGGCTGTTTCGCACTGATTCGCCGGGCAATAAAAAAACCGCGCTCAGGCGCGGTTTTTTTATTGGTTCAGGGCTAGATCATGCCTAATAACAACAACACCAGCAGGACCACCAGCACTACGCCAATGATGCCGGACGGGCCATAGCCCCAGCTGCGCGAGTGCGGGAAGACTGGTAAGCCACCAATCAGCAGCAGGATCAGGATGATGATGAGAATCGTGGTCATGACGGAGTCCTTGCGTGGTTGAGGGTCAAGGGCCTCGGACTGCTGGCCTCTTGTAAGTTCGGACTGTTGCCGCTTGTGAAAGATTCCATTGATGTGCGCCGACACCGGCCTCTTAGCAGCACAGTCATGCTCCCCCATTCACTACCCTGATTAACCCTGCTGACCCCCCGGCCCTTGTTTAGACTGCCTCCATTGCTCATCAGAACAAGGCTAGCCACCATGCAAAACCGCATCATGATCACCGGCGCCGGGTCCGGCCTCGGTCGCGAGATCGCCCTGCGCTGGGCACGTGAGGGCTGGCGCCTGGCGTTGGCCGATGTCAACGACGCCGGCCTGGGCGAAACCCTGGAACAGGTTCGCGCGCTCGGTGGCGAAGGCTTTGTGCAGCGCTGCGACGTGCGCGACTACAGCCAGCTGACTGCCCTGGCCCAGGCCTGCGACGAGAAGTTCGGCGGCATCGATGTGATCGTCAACAACGCCGGGGTCGCCTCGGGCGGGTTCTTTGCCGAACTGTCGCTGGAAGACTGGGACTGGCAGATCGCGGTCAACCTGATGGGCGTGGTCAAAGGCTGCAAGGCCTTCCTGCCGCTGCTGGAGCGCAGCAAGGGGCGCATCATCAACATCGCCTCGATGGCCGCGCTGATGCAGGGCCCCGGCATGAGCAACTACAACGTGGCCAAGGCGGGCGTGCTGGCGCTGTCGGAGAGCCTGCTGGTCGAGTTGCAGCAGCTGGAGGTGGCCGTGCATGTGGTGTGCCCGTCGTTCTTCCAGACCAACCTGCTGGACTCGTTCCGCGGGCCGAACCCAGCCATGAAGGCGCAGGTGGGCAAGCTGCTGGAAGGTTCGCCGATCAGTGCTGCCGATATTGCCGAGTATATCCACCAACAGGTCGCCGCCGGCGAGTTCCTCATACTGCCGCACGAGGCCGGGCGCCAGGCGTGGCAGTTGAAGCGCGAGGCCCCCGAGCGGCTGTACGAAGAGATGGCCGAAATGGCGGTAAAAATGCGCTCGAAAGCTCAATCGCGCTGACCTGTCTGTAGGGCAATTTACCCGCAAATGTAGGGCGCTTCTGATTCGCAGTAGAGCTATTGAGTAGCCAAATGCTTACGAGGCAGGCTCCGGTTTTCCCTTTGCAGGAGGATCGGAACATGCTGGTAATAGGGCGTGAAGTAGGCGAGATCATCGTGATTGGTGATGACATCCGCATCATGGTGGTGGAGACGCGGGATGGCGTGGTGCGCTTGGGGATCGATGCCCCGCGCGAGGTGCAGGTGCATCGGGCCGAGGTGTACAAGCGCATCAAGGAAGGCGAAAAGTGCAAGACCCGAAGGGCCTGATGTCGCCTGTACCCGCTTGGACACCCGTGCTGTCAGTCGAGCAGCTCGCGCGGCACATCATGCTTGGC
>NZ_JABMCN010000091.1:13491-20491 GCF_013179515.1 Pseudomonas sp. CM27 | reverse complement strand
GCGAAGCATCGCGCATCCTGCGCGACCTCGGCGCCGAAGAAAATGCCTTTACCAGCGACGATTACACCGCCTATTACCAGGTATTGGCCCGCGACCGCCTGCCGGTAGCCCTGGAACTGGAAGCCGACCGCCTGGCCAGCCTGCGCCTGCCCGCCGACGAGTTCAGCCGCGAAATCGAGGTCATCAAGGAAGAACGCCGCCTGCGCACCGATGACCAGCCCAATTCCAAGGCGTTCGAGCTATTCCGCGCCATGGCCTACCCGGCCAGCGGCTACCACACCCCGACCATCGGCTGGATGGCCGACCTGGAGCGCATGAAGGTCGAGGAGCTGCGCCACTGGTATGAATCCTGGTACGCGCCCAACAACGCCACCCTGGTGGTGGTCGGCGATGTCACCGCCGACGAGGTCAAGGGCCTGGCGCAGAAGTACTTCGGCGCCATCCCCAAGCGCCCGGTGCCGCCGGCCAAACTGCCCCTGGAGCTGGCCGAGCCTGGCCAGCGCCAGCTGACCCTGCACGTACGCACCCAGCTGCCCAGCCTGATCTACGGCTTCAACGTCCCCGGCCTGCCCACCGCCAAGGAGCCGCGCACGGTGCATGCCCTGCGCCTGATCTCGGCCCTGCTCGACGGTGGCTACAGCGCCCGCATGCCGGCGCGCCTGGAGCGTGGCCAGGAGCTGGTAGCCGGCGCCTCGTCCAGCTACAACGCCTTCACCCGCGGCGACAGCCTGTTCCTGATCTCGGCCACGCCGAACGTGCAAAAGCAGAAAACCCTCGCCGATGTCGAAAAGGGCGTGTGGCAGCTGCTTGACGAACTCAAGACCACACCGCCCAGCGCCGAGGAACTCGAACGCGTGCGCGCCCAGGTCATCGCTGGCCTGGTCTACGACCGCGACTCCATCAGCAGCCAGGCCACCACCATCGGCCAGCTGGAAACCGTCGGCCTGTCCTGGAAGCTTATCGACAGCGAGCTGGACGAGCTCAAGCGCGTGACCCCGCAGGACATCCAGAACGCCGCGCGCACCTACTTCACCCGCGAACGCCTGAGCGTTGCCCATGTACTGCCCGAGGAGTCCGCTCATGAGTGATCGCCGCGCATCACGCCCAACCTTGCTGGCCACGGGCATCCGCGCCCTGACGCTGACAGCAGTGCTGGTCACCCCGGCCATGGCGGATAACGCAGCAAAGGCCGACAGCAGCGCCGCGCGCCCGGCCAACACGTTGCAGTCGCTGGCCGAACTGGATGGCAAGGCACCCAGCCGGCGTGAGCTGAACATCCAGCACTGGACCACCGCCGAAGGCGCCCGGGTGCTGTTCGTCGAAGCCCGCGAACTGCCCATGTTCGACCTGCGCGTAACCTTCGCTGCCGGCAGCAGCCAGGACGGCGGCACACCTGGCCTGGCAGCCCTGACCAACGCCATGCTCAACGAGGGCGTGGCCGGCAAGGATGTGACCGCCATCGCCGAGGGCTTCGAAGGCCTGGGCGCGGATTTTGGCAACGGCTCCTACCGCGACATGGCCGTGGCCTCGCTACGCAGCCTCAGCGCCAAGGACAAGCGTGAGCCGGCGCTCAAGCTGTTCTCCGACGTAGCCGGCAAACCGACTTTCCCGGAAGACGCCCTCAAGCGCATCAAGAACCAGATGCTGGCCGGTTTCGAATACGAGAAGCAGAACCCAGGCAAGATTGCCGGCAAGGCGCTGTTCGGCAAGCTCTACGGCGATCACCCGTACGCTCACCCGAGCGACGGCACTGCCGAAAGCGTCACCGGCATTACCCTCGACCAGCTGCGTGCGTTCCACGCCAAGGCCTACACCGGCAGCAACGCGGTCATAGCCCTGGTCGGCGACCTCAGCCGCGCCGAAGCCGAGGCCATTGCCGCACAGGTATCGGACGGCCTGCCAAAAGGCCCGGCGCTCGCCGCACCTGCCCAGCCTGCGGAAGCCAAGGCCGGTCTGACGCACATCGACTTCCCGTCCAAGCAGACCCACCTGATGCTGGCCGAGCTCGGCATCGACCGCCAGGACCCGGACTGGCCGGCCTTGTCGCTGGGCAACCAGATCCTCGGCGGCGGCGCATTCGGCACCCGCCTGATGAGCGAAGTACGTGAAAAGCGCGGCCTCACTTATGGCGTGTACTCGGTGTTCAGCCCGATGCAGGTGCGTGGTCCGTTCATGATCAACCTGCAAACCCGCGCCGAACTCAGCGAAGGCACGCTCAAGCTGGTGCAGGATATTCTTGCCGACTACCTCAAGACCGGCCCCACCCAGCAGGAGCTGGACGATGCCAAGCGCGAACTGGCCGGCAGCTTCCCGCTGTCCAATGCCAGCAACGCCAGTATCGTCGGCCAACTGGGCGCCATTGGTTTCTACAACCTGCCGCTGACCTGGCTGGAGGACTTCATGCAGCAGTCCCAGGCCCTGACCGTCGAGCAGGTCAAGGCGGCCATGAACAAACACCTGTCAGCCGATAAACTGGTTATCGTCACCGCCGGCCCGAAAGTGCCGCAACAACCGCTGCCAGCACCTACTGACAAGCCCTCCGAGCAAGCGCTCGGGGTACCGGAGCACTAATGCCAAGATCCACCTCCCCCGCCCGCCCGCAGACGGGCCAAAGCAAGGGCCAGGGCCACCTGCGCATTATCGCCGGCGAGTGGCGCAGCCGCCGCCTGGCGGTGCCCGAGGGCGAGGGCCTGCGGCCAACGCCCGACCGCGTGCGCGAAACCGTGTTCAACTGGTTGGCCCCGTATATCGAGGGTGCCCAGGTACTGGATGCCTTCACCGGCAGCGGTGCCCTGGTGCTCGAAGCCCTGTCACGCGGGGCCGAAAATGCTGTGGCGCTGGACAGTAACGCGGCAGCCATCGCCAACCTGAAGAACAACCTCGAACTGCTGCGCTGCCCGCGCGGGCAAATCCTGCAGACCGACGCCCTGCGCTACCTGCAAGGCCCGGCCAAGCAGCAGTTCGACGTGGTGTTCCTCGACCCGCCGTTCCATCAGGACCTGCTGGCCAATACCTGCAACCTGCTGGAGCAAAATGGGTGGCTGCGCGAGCAAGCCTGGGTCTACACCGAAAGCGAGGCTGCGCCGTCTAGCCTGCAGATGCCCGGCAGCTGGCGCCTGCACCGCGAGAAAAAAACCGGCCAGGTGCATTACGCGCTGTGGCAGCGGGGCTAAACAAGTAGTGCAACCCGGCTGACCCTTTCACTGAAGCTGTTCCGGTTTACCGCAACCGGAGCACTTCAGCGATGACATCCACATCCCCTCTCGACATTGAAAAGGTCAACGACGGACTAGCATCTGTCGCGGCCGCTGCCCCCGTCCCTTTACAGCACTTCACGCTGGACAATGGCTTGTCCGTCTACCTGCGCGAGGATCTCGGCACTTCGCTGGCTGCAGTCCAGCTGTGGGTGCACGTGGGGGCCAGCCATGAGCCTGTCGGCCATAGCAATCTGTCACACCTGTTGGAGCACTTGGTCTTCGAAGGCAGCAGCAAGCTTGCGGCCGGCCAGTTCAGCAGAGTGATCGCGCGACTTGGCGGCTCCAGCGACGCCGTCACCCTGGATGACGCTACTGCATACCAGATGATGCTGCCGGCCGCTCGCTTGCCGATCGCCCTGGAAATCATGGCAGACGCAATGAGCACCGCCACATTCGGTCAACCCGAGATGGGGCAGGGAGTCAAAGCGGTCGAGGACGAGTATCGGCTCAAGTTCGCAAGCAATGTGCGGGAGCAGGCATACAACCAACACGACATGCTCGCCCATGGCGAGAGTGCATATGCCACACCGAGTTTCGGCTACCCTGCAGATCTGAAAAACATCAAGCTTGAAACACTGCGAACCTGGTATCGCACGTGGTACCACCCCAACAACGCCACGCTGGTGGTGGTAGGTAATGTCGCCCTGTCTACGCTTCGGCTGCACGTATCCCGGTACTTCAGCAGCTTGCCCAGAGCCCCCCTGGCGAAACCACCCATCCCCCGCCATGGCTCCGTCCCTTATGAACGCAAACACACCGTAGCACTGCCGGCACTCAGCAATGGCGTGCGTATGTCGTTCAACGTCCCGAGCTGCGCGACGGCGCTTGACCCAACGTTAGCGCCAACACTGGAACTTATCTGCGACATGCTCGGCAAGGGCGACAGCTCACTGCTGTATAGCGACCTGGTGCGCGAAAGACGCCTGATTTCGAATGTGAGCGTCAATTACGATCCGTTGGTTCGCGGTGACACTCTGCTGACCATTACCGCTGCTGTGAACACCAGCAACGCCACACCCGAGCAAGCCGCAGAGGCGATCTACCAGATGATTGCCGAGCTGCGACTGGCGCCACTGTCATCTGAAGAGCTGGAACGTGCAAAGTTGCGAATGCTCACGCGACGGCTGTTCAGCCTCGATGACCTTGAAGGGCAGGCAACACGAATTGGCGCGGCCGCTGCTGCCGGCCTGTCCCCCTCAGTTCTGGATCAGGAAGCCCGCACTATCGGAAGTTTGGACAGTGCCACGGTGCAGAGCGTGGCGCTTGCCTACCTGGGACGCGAGCGGCTGACCATCACCTACTTTCAGCCAGGAGCAGCAGCATGACCCACGACCACACCCTCACCACGCCTCCATTGCTGTGCGATGGCCCGGCGACCGACACTGCTGTAGCAGCCATGACCAAACTGCAATCAGCCCATGACATCGAGCTTGGCAAAATACCGCCGTTGCAAGCCGAAGCGCAGCAATGGCAGACCCGCGAAGGAGCAAGGGTCAGCTTCATTGCGTCTCATGACCGCCCGATGTTCGATCTGTCGTTGCGCTTCCGGGCCGGCAGCGTGCTGGATGGCCCCGAACCGGGGCTCGCTGCCTTGGTGCTTTACAGCCTCGACCAAGGGACGGAGCAGCTCGAGGCGGCCGACTTTGCAGCACAAATCGAGGGGCTGGGAGCAGTACTGGAGACCCGACTGAAAACCAGCAGCGCCCTCATCACACTGCGCTGCCTTAGCTTGCCAAGCCTTCGCAACAGCGTCATGCAACTGCTCACGGACATGCTTGCACACCCGGCGTTCAGAACTGCTGATGTGGACAAGATCCGAGAACGGCTGGCTTTCCTGGGTTCTGCCCAGGCACGCGGCACGATTAACCGGCTGCTTGAAACGACCAACGCACATGTCTTCAAGGGTCATCCCTATGCGACAGCTTCGATTCCGGCAGACATCAGCAAATTCACCGGCGAGCAGTTGAGGGCTTTCCACCAGCGAGCCTATTCGGCCAGTAATCTCGATATAGGCCTGGTGGGGAACTTGACGCGCGAAGAGGCCGAAGACCTGGTCGGCAAACTCGTTTGCGCGCTCCCTCAGCACTGGGTCGCGCAGGATTTGCCGCCGGTAGCCCCACACTCGACCTTTGTCCGGCACATCGAACGCTCCAGTACCACGACCCGCGGGATGCTGACCATTTCATCGAATGTCACAGCGGGTGACATGGTATATCCCGCCCTGACGCTACTGGACGCAATCCTGGGCGGGGGTTATGAATCCCGTCTGATACAGGAACTACGTGTCCGACGCGGTCTGACCTATGCCATCTATTCCTCGCTCACACCCCATGATGCCGGCAGCTTGTTGCACATACTCTGGGACGTCGCACCACAGTACCGAGACGGGGCAGCGGCGCTGATATCCAGCATTATGCGGTGCCTGGGCGACCGTGGCCCTAGCCAGGCCGAATGCGACATGGCCTTGAACCAGCTAGCGGGTCAACTGCATAAAGAACTTCTGGATAAAGCGAAACTGGCCAAAGCCCTTGCGACTTACAGTCACCATGGATTGCCGGGGAACCATCTTGCTACCTACCTCGACAAGCTAGGCACACTGACACCCGGAAACCTTCGTGAAGCCGCGCAAGTGTGGCTGCGCAACGCCCCGGAAGTATTCGTCTCCATAGGAGCGGACACCGAGCAATTGCCACTGCCGGAGCCTGCGTCGGTCGACCAATAGCGCAGGTACAGTCGCGCTGTTTCATGGCACTCTAGGCAGGCACATCACGAGTTGCCCAGTATGCCAAGCTACAGCGCCACATTTCGTCCGGCCATCGGCCTCTCCAACCCCCACCTGCAAACCTTGTGGGGGCCGCTGTGGCGCAAGCTGCCTGAACTGCATCGCACTCGCGAGCGGCTGTGGCTGGCCGATGGCGACTTCATCGACCTGGACTGGCACGGCCCGCACCAAGCTCAGGCGCCACTCGTGCTGGTACTGCACGGCCTCACCGGCTCATCTCATTCGCCCTACGTCAAAGGCCTGCAGCAATCCCTGCAGGCGCGCGGCTGGGCCAGCGTGGCGGTGAACTGGCGCGGCTGCTCGGGCGAGCCCAACCTGCTGCCACGCAGCTACCATTCGGGCGCCAGCGAAGACCTGGCCGAAATCATCAACCATCTGCGCGCTCAACGCCCGTTGGCACCGCTGTATGCGGTGGGTTACTCCCTGGGTGGCAATGTGTTGCTGAAATACCTGGGCGAAAGCGGCGTCGCCAGCCAGCTGGAGGCCGCGGTGGCAGTGTCGGTGCCGTTCCGCCTCGACCATTGCGCAGACCGCATCGGGCAGGGCTTTTCAAAGGTGTACCAGGCGCATTTCATGCGCGAAATGCTGGCTTATGTGCAGCTCAAGCAACACCACTTCCATGAAAAAGGCGAGCATGAACGACTCGCCAGCTTGCAACGACTTGGCCCGTTGACCAACCTGCGCACGTTCTGGGACTTCGACGGCAAGGTCACCGCACCGTTGAATGGCTTCGTTGACGCTCACGATTACTATCGCCGTTCATCGAGCCATTTCTACCTTGGCCAGAATCGCACGCCGACGCTGATCATCCATTCCAGCGATGACCCCTTCGTTGCCGGCCATAGCCTGCCCACCGCCCGCGAGCTGGCGGCACAGACTCGCTTCGAGCTGCACAGCAGGGGCGGCCATGTGGGGTTTGTCGATGGCAGCTTGCGTAATCCTGGGTATTACCTGGAGCGGC
>NZ_JABMCN010000091.1:0-13391 GCF_013179515.1 Pseudomonas sp. CM27 | reverse complement strand
GCCGGCCATAGCCTGCCCACCGCCCGCGAGCTGGCGGCACAGACTCGCTTCGAGCTGCACAGCAGGGGCGGCCATGTGGGGTTTGTCGATGGCAGCTTGCGTAATCCTGGGTATTACCTGGAGCGGCGTATTCCGCAGTGGCTGCTCGAGGGTAACTAGCCTCAACCCTCCTGAGCCTGCGCGATTTCTGTGGGAGCGGGTAAACCCGCTCCCACCTGGTCCCTGCTAAAACGTCGATCTTGTTACTCGCCAGTTGCCACGCCATGCGCGGGGTTGTTGATCCACTCGCTCCACGACCCGGCATACAGCTTGCCCAGCGGATACCCTGCCAGCGCCAACGCAAACAGGTTATGGCAAGCCGTCACCCCAGACCCGCAGTACGACACCAGCTGCTCCGGCGCCCGTCCGCCCAGCTTCTCGGCAAAGCGCTGCCTGAGCTGATCTGCCGGCAGAAAACACCCGTCGGCCCCCAGGTTGTCGGTAAACGCCGCGCACTGGGCCCCAGGAATATGCCCGGCCACCGAATCGATCGGCTCCACTTCACCGCGAAAACGCGGCAAGGCCCGGGCATCGATCAACGTCAGATCCGCAGCGCCCAGACGCTTGGCCAGATGCCCGGCATCGATCAGCAACGTGCTGTCCGGCTCACCGCTGAAAGTGCCATCGCGCTTGTGCGGCGGGTCCAGGCTCAGCGGCAAGTGCGCTGCATGCCAGGCTTTCAAGCCGCCATCGAGAATCGCCACGCCGCTGCGTTTGCCCAGCCAGGCCAGCAGCCACCACGCGCGGGCCGCGAAGGCCCCCGGCCCATCATCGTACAGCACCACCTCACTGTCATTGTCCAGGCCCCACTCACGCAGGCGCCCGACCAGCAGCTGCGCATCCGGCAACGGGTGCCGCCCGGTGCGCCCCTTGCTCACCGGCCCGCTCAGGTCGCGTTCCAGGTCGGCAAAGTGCGCCCCGGCAATATGCCCCTGGGCATAGCTGCGTTGCCCATAGTCCACATCCTCGAGGGCAAAGCGGCAGTCGAGGATCACCAACCCGGGCTCCTCCAGACGCTCGGCCAATTGCTGCGGGGTGATCAATTGCGCAAGGGGCATGACTATCTCCTGATCGATGGCACAAGAGCCCTGGGTTAGTGCTCCAGGGCCTGATTGAACGGTACGTGGAATTCCTGGCACAGGGCATCCACGGCAGTACGGGCGTTGTCGGTGACGAAGCCGAGTTCCAGCACCAGTACCTGATAGACACCGCGCTTGAAGGCTTCTTCACCCAGGTGCGCGGAATGTTCACGCGTGGTGCTGAGAAAACGAACCCAGGAGGTCAGCACGATCCAGGCGTTGATGGTAAGCGACTCGATTTGCGCAGGTGCCATGGCCAGGATGCCGGCCTCGACGAAACCGCGGTAAATCGCCTGGCCCTGGCGCAGGCAGCGCTCGGAAAAACGCCGGTAACGGGCCGCCAGCTCCGCGTCGCTGTCCAGCAGGTGCTCGAGGTCACGGTGCAGGAAGCGGTAGTTCCACATCGCCGCAAGCAAGGCCTTGAGGTAGAAGCGCTTGTCTTCGACAGTCGCCGCACGGCCCTGCGGCGGGCGCAGGAAGCTGTCCACCAGCGCTTCGTACTGGCTGAACAGGAGCGCGATGATCGCCTGCTTGTTGGGGAAGTGGTAATAGAGATTGCCGGGCGAAATTTCCATGTGCGCGGCAATGTGGTTGGTACTGACGCTGCGTTCGCCCTGCTGGTTGAACAGCTCCAGGCTGTTCTGCACGATGCGCTCTCGGGTCTTAATGCGCGGTGCCATGCTCGGCTCCCAGTCTGCGGGCCTTGGTAAAGGCTTATCTTACGGTGTATTAGCGGTCGAATGCACCGCTGGATCACCAGCAAAAAGTCGCACCACCGTGCAAGTTAGAGTATAGGCTCTAGAGGTTCCCTCGCCCGGATTCGACACCATCATGAACTCGCCCAGTGCCTTGCCCCCTGTGCAATTCGACCTCGACCTTGCAGCGATGTTTGCTGCCCAACGCCAGGCCTTTGCCGGTAACCCGTCGCCACCGGAGGCGCAGCGGCGCCAGTGGCTGAAAAGCCTGCGCGAAGCCCTGCTGAGTGGCCAGGCCGAATTGATCGCAGCCATCACACAGGACTTTGCCGGGCGTAGCGCCGATGAAACCCTGCTGGCCGAACTGCTACCGTCGGTGCAAGGCCTGCGCCACGCCGAAAGACACCTGCAGCGCTGGATGCGCGCCAGCCGGCGGCGAGCCGGCCTGGCCTTTCAGCCCGCCAGGGCACAGGTGCGCTATCAACCCTTGGGGGTGGTCGGCATCATCGTGCCTTGGAACTATCCGCTGTTCCTCGCCATCGGTCCGCTGACCTGCGCCCTGGCAGCCGGCAACCGGGTCATGCTCAAGCTCAGCGAAGCCACGCCCGCTACCGGCCTTGCGCTTCAGCAACTGCTGGCGCAGGTATTCCCCAGCGACCTGGTCAACGTGGTGTTGGGTGAAGTCGAGATAGGCCAGGCGTTCGCCCGCCTGCCATTCGACCACCTGCTGTTCACCGGAGCCACCAGCGTGGGCCGTCAGGTAATGCTGGCTGCTGCGCAGAACCTGACACCGGTCACCCTGGAACTGGGCGGCAAGTCACCTGCCATTGTTTCGGCCGATGTGCCGCTCGACGCTGCCGCCGAGCGCATCGCCTTCGGCAAGACCCTCAACGCCGGCCAGACCTGCGTGGCGCCCGACTACGTGCTGGTGCCGCGCGAACGCCTGGACGCCTTCAGCGACGCCTACCAGGGCGCCGTGCGCCGCCTGTACCCACACATCGCCGACAACCCCGACTACACCGCCATCATCAACCCGCGCCAGTTGCAGCGCCTGCAGCACCTACTGGACGATGCCCGTGCCAAGGGTGCGCAGGTGATCGACCTGTACCCTGACGAAACCCGCCAGGGCCGTCGCCTGCCGCCACATTTGCTGCTGCGGGTAGACGACAGCATGCAGGTGATGCAGGACGAGATTTTCGGCCCGCTGCTGCCACTGGTGCCCTACGACGGCCTCGATCAGGCGCTGGCGTACATCAACCAGCGCCCGCGCCCACTGGCGCTGTATTACTTCGGCTATGACCGCGCCGGCCAGGAGCATGTGCTGCAACATACCCATTCTGGCGGCGTGTGCCTGAACGACACCCTGCTGCATGTCGCTCAGGATGACCTGCCCTTCGGGGGCATCGGCCCTTCGGGTATGGGCCATTACCATGGCCATGACGGTTTCCTGACCTTCAGCAAGGCCAAGGCGGTGCTGGCCAAGCAACGCTTCAACGCCGCCCGGCTGATCTACCCACCTTATGGCAAGGCCTTGCAGCGCCTGGTCTACAAGCTGTTCATCCGCTGAGGGCCGGGCCATCCAACGCCGTGCCCTGCTGCGCTTCGACCTGCCCGTCTGTGATTTCCTTGCCGGCGCCAGGCTCAGCGCGGCCCTGGTCGCCCGCCTGGCACACAGTGCATGACAAGCAACAACGCCCCTGTCTATAGTGCCATCAGCTGGCCGCATGACTTGGCCGGGGCGCCGTCGCTGCGCTACCATCCGACTCCCCAACGCACTCCAGCCAGGATGACGCGATGAACCGAGTGTTGTACCCGGGTACTTTCGACCCCATTACCAAAGGCCATGGCGACCTGGTCGAGCGCGCTTCGCGGCTGTTCGACCACGTGATCATCGCGGTGGCGGCCAGCCCCAAGAAAAACCCGCTGTTCCAGCTGGAACAACGGGTGGAGCTCGCCCGTGAGGTCACCAAGCACCTGCCCAATGTCGAAGTCATCGGCTTCTCTTCCCTGCTGGCACATTTTGCCAAGGAACAGGGCGCCAACGTCTTCCTGCGCGGCCTGCGTGCGGTGTCCGACTTCGAGTACGAATTCCAGCTGGCGAACATGAACCGGCAACTGGCACCCGATGTCGAGAGCCTGTTCCTGACGCCTTCGGAGCGGTATTCGTTCATTTCCTCGACCTTGGTCCGGGAAATCGCCGCATTGGGCGGTGACATCACCAAGTTCGTCCACCCGGTGGTGGCCGAGGCGCTGACCGAACGCTTCAAGAAGCAGGTCTGATGCCTGATTGTCGCGCCCGCGTGCACTGCGGGCGCGAATGCGGCACAATTGTGCCCATTGCGTTGAACATGCCCGGGCGCTGAGCCCCGGCCGGAGCCCCCATGTCCCTGATCATCACCGACGATTGCATCAACTGCGACGTCTGCGAACCCGAGTGCCCGAACGAGGCCATCTCCCAAGGCGAAGAGATCTACGTGATCGACCCTAACCTGTGCACCCAGTGCGTGGGCCATTACGACGAGCCGCAGTGCCAGCAGGTCTGCCCGGTCGACTGCATCCCGCTGGATGAAGCACACCCGGAAACCGAAGAACAGCTGATGGCCAAGTACCAGCGGATCACCGGCAAGGCCTGATATCAGGTCAGCCCTCATCGCCGGCAAGCCAGCTCCCACAGGGATATCACCGCTCTTGAGGGCTGTGCAGTATGTGTGGGAGCTGGCTTGCCGGCGATAGGGCCCTGAGCCTTAGCGCTGGCAGCGCGGGCAGAATACGCTGGCCCGCTGCCCCAGCTTGACCTCGCGCAACTCCGTGCCACACACCTTGCACGGCTGCCCGCCACGCCCGTACACAAACAGCTCCTGCTGGAAATACCCCGGCTGCCCGTCGCCCCCGATGAAGTCGCGCAGGGTGGTACCCCCTCGCTCGATCGCCGCCGCCAGCACCCGTTTGATCTCGATAGCCAGCTTCAGGTAGCGCGCCCGGGAAATCCCGCCCGCGGCCCGCCGTGGGTCGATACCTGCGGCAAACAGCGCCTCGGTGGCGTAGATGTTGCCCACCCCCACCACCACCGCGTTGTCCATGATGAACGGCTTCACCGCCATCGACCGCCCGCGCGACAGCTGGAACAGCCGCTCACCGTCGAACAGGTCGGTCAGTGGCTCCGGCCCCAGCCGCAACAGCAGTTCGTGATTCAGCGGGTCGGGGCTCCAGAGCATCGCGCCGAAGCGGCGCGGGTCGGTGTAGCGCAGCATCAGCCCCGACTCCAGCTCGATGTCGACGTGCTCATGCTTGGCCGCCGGTAGCCCCAGCTCGACCAGACGCAAGTTGCCCGACATGCCCAGATGGCTGATCAGGGTGCCGACCTCGGCATTGATCAGCAGGTATTTGGCGCGCCGCTCGACGCTGACGATGCGCTGGCCTGACAGGCGCACGTCCAGGTCTTCCGGGATCGGCCAGCGCAAGCGCCGGTCACGCACTACCACGCGGCTGACCCGCTGGCCCTCCAGATGTGGCGCGATACCGCGCCGGGTGGTTTCTACTTCGGGTAATTCCGGCATGTGTCAGTGCCCGCCCAGCTCGCGAATGTTCTGCTTGAGGTTTTCGAAATCGTATTCCGACAGGCCAATGTAATCGAGCACCAGCGGGCCGACCACATTCCACTCATGGTCCACGGCCTGGTTGCCCAGCACCCGGTAGGATGCACAGATATGCTCGGCCATCTTCAGCACCGCGAGCAGGTTTTTCAGCTGGCTTTGGGTATTGCGCGAGGTATCGTCGCGGAACACCGCCAAGGCGTTGTGGTGGTTGGCGATAGCCGCAGTCAGGTGCTCGGGCAGGCGCCACGATTTGGCAGTGAAATAGCCGACCACCGAATGGTTGGTGTTGAACGCGCGGTTTTCGGTGTCGACCACCCGCGTGTCCCCATCGGCATTGGCGTAGGCTTGTTCCAGCACCTCCATGTAGTTGGGGAAGCGCTTGAGCATCAGCGGCACGCCGCAGTCGTGGAACAACCCCATCGTGTAAGCCTCGTCTGCTGCCTGGATGCCCGTGCGCTTGGCCAGGGTCAGGCAGGTCATCGCCACGTCCTGGGCGGTGTCCCAGAAACGGTTGAGGGTAACGATGGTTTCATCGCTCATCTCGCCCTTGATCGACTGGGCGTTGATCAGGTTGATGATGGAGCGGCTGCCCAGCAGATTCACCGCGCGCTGGATCGAACCGATCTTGTTGGAAAGGCCGAAATGCGCAGAGTTGACCAGCTTGAGCAAGGCGCCCGAGAGGCCCGGGTCCTGGGAAATCAGCTTGGCGATGGTTTCCAGGTCCGGGTCAGGCATGTACTGCTCGAACTGCAGGTCGACCATGATCTGCGGTTGCGGCGGGATGGTGATGCCTTGCAAGGCTTGCTGGATCTGTTCGGCGCTGAGTTCTTGGGACATGCGTGCACACTCGTTTAGGACGGGGGATTCTAACCCGGCAGCAGCAGCCGTGGCGCATGCCTTGTTCCCTTTGTCGAGGCCCTGCACCGATCAATGGGCAGACAGGCTATACTCCCGCTCTTTTTTCCCGGAGCGACGTCATGTCCCTGCCCAGCCTTCGCCTCAAAGCCAATGCCGACCGCCGCCTGCGCGCCGGACACCTGTGGGTCTACAGCAACGAAATCGACGTCAGCGCGACCCCGCTGCAAGGCTTTCAGGCCGGCCAGCAGGCCGTGCTCGAAGCGGCCAATGGCAAGCCGCTGGGCATCGTCGCACTGAGCCCGAACAACCTGATCTGCGCCCGGCTGCTGTCGCGCGATATCAAGCTGCCGCTGGACAAGTCGCTGCTGGTACACCGCCTGAACGTCGCCCTGTCCCTGCGCGAGCGCCTTTTCGACAAGCCGTGCTACCGCCTCGTCTACGGTGACTCCGACCTGTTGCCAGGCCTGGTGGTCGACCGTTTCTTCGACATCCTCGTGGTGCAACTGGCCTCGGCCACCATGGAAGCGCACAAGGATGACGTGATCGCGGCCCTGATCCAGGTGCTCAAGCCCAGCGGCATCCTGTTCAAGAACGATTCCGCAGCGCGCGACGCCGAAGGCCTGCAACGCTATGTCGAAACGGTCTACGGCGAAGTCCCGGACTGGGTCCCGCTGGAAGAAAACGGCGTCAGGTTCGAAGCCCCGGTACGCGAAGGCCAGAAGACCGGCTGGTTCTACGACCACCGCATGAACCGTGCGCGCCTGGCACCTTATGTGAAGGGCAAGCGCGTGCTCGACCTGTTCAGCTACATCGGTGGCTGGGGCGTGCAGGCCGGTGCGTTTGGCGCCAGCGAAGTGTTCTGCGTCGATGCCTCGGGCTTCGCCCTGGATGGCGTGGAGCGTAACGCGGCACTGAACGGCATCAGCGAGAAGCTGACCTGCATCGAAGGCGATGTGTTCGAAGCCCTGCGCGAGCTCAAGGCTGCCGAAGAGCGCTTCGACGTGATCATTGCCGACCCACCCGCCTTCATCAAGCGCAAGAAAGACCTGAAAAACGGTGAAGCCGCCTACCGCCGCCTGAACGAGCAAGCCATGCGCATGCTCAACAAGGATGGCATCCTGGTCAGTGCTTCTTGCTCGATGCACCTGCCGGAAGATGACCTGAACAACATCCTGCTGACCAGCGCCCGCCACCTGGACCGCAACCTGCAGCTGCTCGAGCGCGGCGGCCAGGGCCCGGACCACCCGGTGCACCCGGCCATTGCCGAAACCCGCTACATCAAGAGCATCACCTGCCGCCTGCTGCCGAACAGCTGATACACACTGACGCCACTGGGGCCGCATTGCGGCCCAGTGGTCGCTCAGATATCCAGCACGCAGGACGCAATCCCGAAGTGCACCAGCACATATGCGCGGTAATGGTTTCCTCGAATGCGGCGATACCCGCGCCCGAGAAAAGATTGCCAGATACCAGCAGCATCAGCCACCGCACCCGCTTGCGGTACAGCAGGCTGACGCGTCTCAGAAGCATCCTGCAAACCGCCGCTCATTTGACCAAAGCCACCGCCCAGACACATCGCCATTCCCTCGCCGCGCCAGCGGTGTAGAATCGGCCTATTCATCGCCAGTCATCCCCGGCGGGTTTATGAGCTCTGGCCAAGCACGCGGCGATCCCGTGGTGTCTTCGGCCCCATCCGTGCCAGTGGCAACCGGCCTGCGGCGCAAAGGAAAAGAGAAGCTCACTCCCCTTTATGTGACCTGATTAAGCCGCCAGGAGTGTTTCATGCCTGATTATCGTTCCAAGACTTCCACCCACGGCCGCAACATGGCCGGCGCCCGTGCCCTGTGGCGCGCCACCGGCATGAAGGACGACGATTTCAAGAAACCGATCATCGCCATCGCCAACTCGTTCACCCAGTTCGTCCCGGGCCACGTGCACCTGAAGGACCTGGGCCAACTGGTCGCCCGTGAAATCGAACGCGCCGGTGGCGTGGCCAAGGAATTCAACACCATCGCGGTGGACGACGGCATCGCCATGGGCCACGACGGCATGCTGTACTCGCTGCCAAGCCGCGAGATCATTGCCGACGCCGTGGAATACATGGTCAATGCGCACTGCGCCGACGCCATCGTGTGCATTTCCAACTGCGACAAGATCACCCCCGGCATGCTGATGGCCGCCCTGCGCCTGAACATCCCGGTCATCTTCGTCTCCGGTGGCCCGATGGAGGCCGGCAAGACCAAGCTGGCCAGCCACGGCCTGGACCTGGTCGATGCCATGGTCATCGCTGCGGACTCCTCGGCTTCCGACGAAAAAGTCGCCGAGTACGAGCGTAGCGCCTGCCCGACCTGCGGTTCGTGCTCGGGTATGTTCACCGCCAACTCGATGAACTGCCTGACCGAAGCCCTGGGTCTGGCCTTGCCAGGCAACGGTTCGACCCTGGCCACCCACTCCGACCGCGAGCAGCTGTTCCTCACTGCCGGCCGCACCATCGTCGAGCTGTGCAAGCGCTACTACGGCGAAAACGACGCCTCCGTGCTGCCGCGCAGCATCGCCAACTTCAAGGCGTTCGAAAACGCCATGATGCTCGACATCGCCATGGGCGGTTCGACCAATACCATCCTGCACTTGCTGGCAGCAGCCCAGGAAGGCGAGGTCGAGTTCGACCTGCGCGACATCGACCGCCTGTCGCGCACGGTGCCGCAGCTGTGCAAGGTTGCGCCAAACATCCAGAAGTACCACATGGAAGACGTGCATCGCGCCGGCGGCATCTTCAGCATCCTCGGCTCGCTGGCCCGTGGCGGCCTGCTGCACACCGACCTGCCGACCGTGCACAGCAACAGCATGGAAGAAGCCATCGCCAAGTGGGACATCACCCAGACCGATGACGAAGCAGTGCACACCTTCTTCAAGGCAGGCCCTGCCGGCATCCCGACCCAGACTGCGTTCAGCCAGTCGACCCGTTGGGAAACCCTCGACGACGACCGTGAAAACGGCTGCATCCGCAGCTTTGAACACGCCTACTCGCAAGAGGGCGGCCTGGCCGTGCTGTACGGCAACATCGCCCTCGACGGGTGCGTGGTAAAAACCGCCGGTGTCGACGAGTCGATCCACGTGTTCGAAGGCAACGCGAAGATCTTCGAAAGCCAGGACAGTGCGGTACGCGGCATCCTTGCCGACGAAGTGCAGGCGGGCGACATCGTGATCATTCGCTACGAAGGCCCGAAAGGCGGCCCGGGCATGCAAGAAATGCTCTACCCGACCTCGTACCTGAAGTCCAAAGGCCTGGGCAAGGCGTGCGCGCTGCTCACCGACGGTCGCTTCTCGGGCGGTACCTCGGGCCTGTCGATCGGCCACGCCTCGCCGGAAGCTGCCGCAGGCGGTGCCATCGGCCTGGTGCGCGACGGCGACAAGGTGCTGATCGACATCCCCAACCGTTCGATCAACTTGCTGGTCAGTGACGAAGAGCTGGCTCAGCGTCGTATCGAGCAGGACAAGAAGGGCTGGAAACCGGTTGAAGTTCGCCCACGCAAGGTGACTACCGCGCTGAAGGCTTATGCCCTGCTGGCGACCAGTGCCGACAAGGGTGCTGTGCGTAACAAGGCGATGCTCGAAGGGCTCTGAAGCTCTCTCTGGCGGAAATGAGAAACCGGCGCCTTGAGCGCCGGTTTTTTATGCCTGTGCCGGCCTCTTCGCGGGTAAACCCGCTCCCACAGGTACTGCACAGATTTCAGATGCTGTGGAGTACCTGTGGGAGCTGGCTTGCCGGCGATAGGGCCAGTACAGGCAACACAACAATTACTGAATCTGCTCCGGCGTCACGATCACCCAGTTCTTGTCCGCCGTCACCGGCAATCCTTCCCTGGCCTGCGCCGCCGCGTTCCTGGCAATCATCCCGTTCAGCTGGTCCATGTACTTGGCCTTGCGGTTTATCCACAAGTGGATGCCACCCTTGCTCACGTCCACGCCATGAAACTGCATGTAGCCGTCACTGGTCGGCGTATCACCGCCCACCAGCACCGGCTTCTTCCACTCATCGATATAGGTCAGGATCGCTGCCTGCTTGCCCGCCATCCAGGTGGCCGGGGTCCACAGGTACGGGGTCAGCTCCAGCCCCTGGTTGGCCTTGGCATCGTATTGCCCGGCGCTGATCTGCTTGCGCGCGGTGGTCAGCTGGCCGCTGGCCCTGTCCTTGAGCAGCAGGCTTACGCCAATCACGTTCTGCGGCTTCACGTTGTAGCCGTACTTAGGGTCCGAGGCGACCATGCGCACCAGCTCCTCGGAGGCGGCAGAAACCACATAGACCTCGATACCGTTCTCCATCAGCTTGTTGTACAACTCGGCCTGGCCCTTGAAGACCTTGGGCGGCTGTACCTCGATGGCCTTGACCTGATCCCCTTCGTAATAGGTACTGGGGATCGGCTGGGCGGTGGCCATCAGCTCATCTACCTGCACCTTCAGCTCCTGCAGGGTAAAGCCGGAAAACACCTGGGCCACCCACGGGTAGCAGACCATGTCGTCCACTTCGCACAGCCGGTAGTAGTAGCTGAAAAGGCTTTCCTTGTGCTCGGCGGTATCCTTGAATGGCATCAGTTTCAGCGAAGGGTCGAGTTTCTCACGGCTTAGCAGGCCCTTGTTTTCCATGAAAGGCAGCAACGCCTCTTCAAGGTCGTAGCGGTAACTGGTGTTGTCCATGTCGAACACCGCGTAATTGCCTTGGTTGGCATTGGCAGCAATCATGCTGTCGAGCTGCCTGGCAGCCTCGGCGGGCCAATGCTTGAGCTCGGTGGCATAGGTTTCGAGGCTGAACAGCACGGACAGACTGAGAGCGACAGCTTTCGCAGCGAACTTCATGGCCGAATCTCCTGAAATGACCCAGAAACGCTAGTGCAACAATCCCTGCCAACAACCTTCGTTAGCGACCCCTATGCAGCTGTAAACGCCGCGTTCATTGCAATCCGCGACAGGCCGTTATTCCATAAACGACTATGCAAATTCCATTTGGGTATAAATTCGTTTGTTTTCAGCCTGTTAGCATTTCCGTTCGCAATCGCTCACAGAGGCGATGCCTCATCTGCTTTTTTCTGCTGGAGCTTCAATGAACCTGCCGCTGTCTCTTAACCTGCTGGCGTTCCTGGCCCTGCTGCTGGGCCTGGCACAAACCCGCCGCACCGACTGGAGCCTGGCCAAGAAGGTACTGCTGGGCCTGGTGCTGGGTGTGGTCTTCGGCCTGGCCCTGCATACGGTCTATGGTGCTGGCCACCCGGTGCTCAAAGCCACCATCGCCTGGCTTGACCTGGTGGGCAACGGCTATGTCGGCCTGTTGCAGATGATCGTCATGCCACTGATCTTCGCCTCGATCCTCAGTGCCGTTGCCCGCCTGCACAACGCGTCGTCGCTGGGCCGCATCAGCGTGCTGAGCATCGGCACCCTGCTGCTGACCACCGCCATTGCCGCACTGATCGGCATCGTCCTCACCAACCTGTTCGGCCTCAGTGCCGAAGGCCTGGTAGCCGGCGTGCAGGAAAGCGCGCGCATGCAGGTCATCCACAGCGACTACGCGGGCAAGGTCGCCGACCTCAACATCCCGCAGCTGCTGCTGTCGTTCATCCCCAGCAACCCGGTGGGTGACCTGGCACGGGCCAAGCCGACCTCGATCATCAGCGTGGTGATCTTCGCCGTGTTCGTCGGCCTGGCCGCATTGCAGCTGATCAAGGATGACGCCGAGAAAGGCGCACGCGCGTTGTCGGCCATCGACACCCTGCAGGCCTGGGTAATGCGCCTGGTACGGGTGGTGATGAAGCTGACCCCGTATGGCGTACTGGCCCTGATGACCAAGGTCGTGGCCAGCTCCAACATGGAAGACATCCTCAAGCTGGGCAGCTTCGTGGTGGTTTCGTACCTGGGCCTTGGGCTGATGTTCGTGGTGCATGCCGTCATCCTGGCTGCGACCGGGGTGAGCCCGCTGCGCTTCTTCCGCAAGGTGTGGCCAGTGCTGACCTTCGCCTTCACCAGCCGCTCCAGCGCCGCCAGCATTCCGCTGAATATCGAAGCGCAGACTCGCCGCCTGGGCGTGCCACAGTCCATCGCCAGCTTCAGCGCCTCGTTCGGCACCACCATCGGCCAGAACGGCTGCGCCGGGCTCTATCCCGCCATGTTGGCGGTGATGGTGGCGCCGGCGGTTGGCATCGACACCTTCGACCCGCTGTGGATCGCCACGCTGGTGGCCATCGTCACCCTGAGTTCGGCCGGGGTTGCCGGGGTAGGCGGCGGCGCCACGTTCGCCGCGCTGATCGTGCTGCCGGCCATGGGCTTGCCGGTTGAACTGGTGGCGTTGCTGATTTCCGTGGAACCGCTGATCGACATGGGCCGCACGGCACTGAACGTGAACGGTTCGATGACTGCGGGCGTGGTAACCAGCCAGCTGCTGAAAGAAACCGACAAGGACGTGCTGGCAGGCGATGAGCATGCCGAGCTGAGTCATTCCTGACGGGTGGCCGGGGCTGCTTTGCAGCCCCAATATCCAGTAACGCAATGGCATGGGAAGCGAGCAACAGCTGGCTACGGGCGCCGCTATACTTCAGCCTGGGCTTTGCGAATACTCCGAGGGGAAGGACCTGCCCATGCACTCGCAAGACATGACCCAGGCCGAAGCCGAAGAGATTCGGGTTGAAGTCGCCAAGATCCGCGTCGAGGTGGACAAACTGATCGCCGAGACGCGCAAGCTGAATGCTGAAGCCGTCAAAATGACCCGCGAAACCTTCTGGTATCCGGTTGCCATTGCTGTCGGATTCGTCACCACGGTCGCTACTGTCACCGCAGTAATCATCAAGCTGCTCACCTGAGCGCCCCCGGTAAGAGCGGCGGTACGGCGATCCGATTTGCCCGCGAAGGGCTGCAAAGCAGCCCCGGCACCATCAAACCTTGTCCCAAACCTCGAAGTGATACCCAGGCTTCCCTTCTTCAGCCTGTGCGGCGCTCGAAGTCAGCTGCCACTGGCCCTGGTCAAACTCAGGGAACCAGGCATCTCCTGCCGGCGACAGTTCCACCCGCGTCAGGTACATGCGGCTGACCAGCCCCTTCTCCAGCGCCTGCCCATACAGCTGCGCCCCGCCAATCAGCAT
>NZ_JABMCN010000090.1 GCF_013179515.1 Pseudomonas sp. CM27 | reverse complement strand
CGGCGATGCTCAGCACGCCGATGACCTCGTCACTTTGCGGGCGGCGTACCACGGCGGCCAAGGCCGAGGTGCCGATGGCCGAGGTCTGTTCGACCCAGGCATAGCCACGTTCGCGGGCGCCCTGCAGGTAGGCAAGCAGATCATCGGTGGAGCGCGGCGCATTCGGGCCGAACTGCGCAGGGTCGGCAATGCCCTGGCGCAGCACCATCTGGACGGCCTGTTCATCGTCCAGGCTGGCCAGCCAGGCATGCCCCGAAGCGGTATAGAACAGCGGGGCGTCGCGGCCCATGTCCGGGTCGTAACGCAGCCCGGAACGGGCGCCCTGGGACTTGGCGATCCAGGTCTGGCGAGCGCCATCGATCACGCCAAGCCGCACCAGTTCACCGCTGTCCTGGGCCAGGCGGTCGAGAATTGGCTGGATGATGTCGGCACCACTGCTGGCCAGGTAACGGAAGCCCTGGGCCACCAGCTTGGCCGACAACTGGTAGCGGCTGTTGTCACGGTTCTGGCGCACATAACCCAGCCGTATCAGCTCGGCAAGCATGCGGTGTGCAGCGCTTTTGGGGATATCCAGGCGCTCGGCCAGGGTTTGCAGCGGCAACCCTTGCGGTTCGCCGGTAAGGCTTTCTACAAGACTGAAGGCGCGTTCGATCTGACTGCCAGCCATGACACAGGTCCCTGAAGTTTTTTTGGATTCTAGAAGATGATTCCACATCACAGATAGCCCTGCAGCCCAGACCCCGTTAAATGTCCGGTGATCGCCCATTACTCACCCGGTTCCAGCAACCTGACCTTGAAAGTCAGCTGGCCCCGCATAGAGAATATGGAATCACGTTCCAATAATAAAAGAGGGATTACGCAATGCCTTCCACCCCCGTCGAAACCGAATGCGATGTACTGGTCATAGGCTCAGGTGCCGCCGGGCTGGCAGCGGCCGTAACGGCAGCCTGGCATGGGCAGAAGGTGATCGTGGTGGAGAAGGAGCCGGTATTCGGCGGCGCCACCGCGTGGTCCGGCGGCTGGGCCTGGGTGCCGCGCAACCCGCTGGCGCGCAGGGCCGGCATCGAGGAAGACATCGAGCAGCCACGGACTTACCTGCGCAATGAATTGGGCGCCGGTTACAACGCAGAGCGCGTCGATGCCTTCCTTGAAGCCTGCCCGCACATGGTGGCGTTTTTCGAAAAGCACACGGCGCTGCAGTTTGCCGACGGCAATGGTATCCCGGATATGCATGGCGACACGCCTGGCGCGGCCCAGGGCGGGCACCAGGTGATCGCGGCGCCCTATGACGCCCGTGAAGTCGGTGAGTTGCTGCCGCGCCTGCGCAGGACGATGCGCGAAACCTCGTTCATGGGCATGCCGATCATGGCCGGTGCCGACCTGGCGGCGTTCCTCAACATGACCCGCTCACCCAAGGCCCTGCTGCACGTGTGCAAACGCTTCGCTTGCCATCTTTACCACCTGGCCCGATACGGCCGGGCGATGCACCTGGTCAACGGCGTGGCGCTGGTGGCGCGCCTGGCCAAGTCGGCACAGGACCTGGGGGTGCAGCTGCGGGAGTCGGCGCCGGCCAGACACCTGCTGGTCGAGGACGGCCAGGTACGCGGCGCGTGGGTGACCACAGCGCACGGCGAGCAGCTGATCCGCGCCAAGGCCGTGGTACTGGCGGCAGGCGGTTTCCCCAACGACAACGCCCGGCGCCAGCAGTTGTTCCCGCGCGATGCCAGCGGCCATGACAACCTGGCCCTGCCACCCAAGGGCTGCTCAGGCGATGGCTTGCGCCTGGGCGAGTCGGCCGGTGGCGTGGTGGCTACCGACCTGAAATCGGCGGTGGCCTGGGCGCCGGTATCGCAGGTGCCGTACCGCGATGGCAGCGTCGGCCACTTTCCGCACATCATCGAACGCGGCAAACCAGGCATCATCGGGGTGCTGGCCAACGGCAAGCGTTTCGTCAACGAAGCGCATGGTTACTACGACTATGTCTCGGCGATGGTCGCGGCGGTGCCGCAGGGGGAGGAAGTGTGCTCCTGGCTGATCTGCGACCACCGCTTTCTGCGCCGCTACGGTCTGGGCCATGCCCGCCCGGCGCCACTGCCGGTGTGGCCGCACGTACGCAGCGGCTACCTCAAGCAAGGCGCCACGCTCGAAGCCTTGGCTGAAGCTTGTGGTATCGATGCTGCCGGGTTGCGCGTTACGGTCAACAACTTCAACGGCCATGCCCGCAACGGGCAGGACCCGGCGTTTGGCCGTGGTTCCACGCCGTTCAACCGCAAGCAGGGCGACCCCGGCCACAAGGGCCCTAACCCTTGCGTTGCGCCCATCGAGCATGGGCCATTCTATGCGGTGAAGGTGAAGCCTGGCTGCTTTGGTACCTTTGCCGGGCTGCGCACCGATGGCAGTGCCCGGGTGCTGGACCAGGCGGATCAGCCGATTCCGGGCCTGTATGCGGCCGGTACCGACATGGCCAGCGTGTTTGGCGGGTGGTATCCGTCGGGGGGGATCAACCTGGGGCCGGCGCTTACCTTTGGCTATGTAGCCGGGCGGCATATTGCCGGGGTGCAGGGCCATGAGTGAGGCTGGTTTGCCGGGCCGTTGAGGTCCAGCGCCGCCCGCGCGGCGCTGCGCAGCCCCAAGGCTGATCCTTGAGCCGCTTTACAGCTGGCGGTACACCCGCGCCGTATCGTCCTCGAAATGCTTCAGCTCATCCTGCCGCGCTGGCAACCTGCTGCACGCTGTGGCGCCGGTAGGCCAGTGGCCCCTTCCAGCCACCCGTGGAAGCGGTGTCTGGTGAGGTGGTCGGGCATGTCCTTGACCAGTTCGGCGCGGCAGCGCATCACTTGGCGGGTGTAGCGCAGGCGCTGCCACATGTCGAACGGGCGAAACGGGATCTGCCACAGCGGGTAGCGCGCGGCCAGTTGCCGGGCAGCGGCGCAACCGACTGCGCCAGCGCCGATGACCACCACGTCGTAGTGGTCGCCGTCGAGGGATTGCAAGGGAAGACGGGTCATGAACGGATCCCGGGTTCTTGTGTTTGTTCTGGGGGATCTTCAGCGCCTGCTTCGCGGGCAAGCCCACCCTAGAAAAGCCACCGCCCTCCCCTCTAGAACATCCCGGACAACTTGCATAAGCCCTCGGCACACCTCGCCAGCGCATCCCATGACTCGTCCCAGCCGTTATATGGAGCCCCGCAACCCCGGTGCCATAGTGCCGCCGCGCTGACGCGTGAATAACAACAAGAGGCAAGTCAAATGACCACTTCCAAACGCTCTGTAGAAGATGCCCCGCTTAATGCCTTCCACCGCAAGCTCACCGTCTACTCCGCCGGCGGCCCGTTCCTCGACGGCTATGTGCTGAGCATTATCGGCGTGGCCATGCTGCAGATCACCAACGCCTTGCAACTGTCGGCCTTCTGGGAGGGCCTGATCGCCGCCTCGGCGCTGATCGGGGTTTTCCTGGGTGGTTTTCTCGGTGGCTGGTTCACCGACAAGTACGGGCGCAAAGTGCTCTACCTGGTCGACCTGATCGCCATTGTCGGCTTTTCGGTAGCGCAGTTCTGGGTCGAGTCGGCCTGGGCGTTGTTCGCCTGGCGCCTGCTGATCGGTATCGCCGTCGGTGCCGACTACCCCATCGCCACCTCGCTGCTGGCTGAATTTTTGCCACGCAAGCAGCGCGGGCCGTTGCTTGCGGCCATGGTGCTGATGTGGTTCGCGGGTGCTGCCGTGGCCTACATGGTGGGCGAACTGCTGCTGCGCGTGGGTGGCGAGGATGGCTGGCGCTATGTACTGGCCAGTGCCCTGATCCCCGGTGCGTTGTTCCTGGTGGCGCGCAGCGGCACCCCCGAGTCGCCCCGCTGGCTGTTGAGCAAAGGCCGCACTGCCGAGGCCGATGCCGTGATCAAGAGAGTCTACGGCCCGGACTATGGCGTGGCCGACCTGCCGGAGCAGGTCAGCGACAAGCCGGTGTCGGTGTGGTCGCTGTTCCACTCCGGCTATGGCAAGCGCATGGCGTTCGTGACTTTGTTCTGGACCTGCGCCATCGTCCCGCTGTTCGCGATCTACTCGTTTGCCCCCAAGGTCTTGCAGGCGCTGCAACTGACCGGGGACTGGGCGGCCTACGGCTCGATCGTCATCACTTTGCTGTTCACCCTGGGCTGCTTGCTGGCGACCCGGCTGATCAACCGCCTGGGCCGGCGCAAGATGCTGATCCACAGTTTCCTCTGGTCGGGCATGTCGCTGGTGATGCTGGGCGCGTTCCCGGACGCCTCGCCTACTACCGTGCTGGTGCTGTTCGGCGCCTATGCGGTGCTGATCGGGGGTGCCCAGGTGCTCGAATACGTATACCCCAACGAACTGTTCCCCACCGAGATCCGTGCCTCGGCCGTTGGCCTGGCCACCTCGCTGTCGCGCATCGGCGCCGCCGTGGGGACCTACCTGGTGCCGATCTCCCTTGCCAGTTATGGGGTCGCCAACACCATGTTCGCCGCCGCGCTGATTTCGCTGTTCGGCGCACTGATCTCATGGTGGCTGGCTCCCGAGACCAGCAAGCTCGACCTGCAGCAGGCCGCCGCCCTGGGTGCTGGCAGCGGTACTCGGTCATCCACCACCAACCCCGTCGCTCGTAAAGCCTGAAGGAGCCATTTCATGAGCCAAGTCCTTACCGTTGTCCGCAATGCAGCCGCCACCACCTTGGGTGCACCGGCCCCTGCCCGCCTGCCCATCGGCGAACCCGTTGCCCAGGCGGCCACCGCCCAGGACCAGACCGACGAAGCTGTCGGCGCCAGCATCGGCGTGTGGGAAAGCAGCCCGGGAGTGTTCCGCCGACACCTGAAAAACCGTGAGTTCAGCCATATCATCAGCGGCTGCTGCACCTTCACCCCCGACGGTGGCGAGCCGGTGGAACTGCGCGCCGGGGACGCCGTGCTGTTCCCGGAAAACTGCGAGGGTGTGTGGGACATTCGCGAAACCCTGCGCAAGACCTACGTGCTGTTCTGAGGAGGCAGTCGAATGATCGAACGCATCAACCCCGGCCCGCGCGCCAGCCAGATGGTGCTGGTGGGCAACCGTATCGAAACCTCGGGCATCGTCGCCCTGCAACCGGGTGACATCGCCGCGCAGACCCGCTGCGTGCTGGCCCAGCTGGAGCAGTGGCTGACGCAGATCGGCGCGGGCAAGGGCAACCTGACCCGGGTGCAGATCTGGCTGGCCGACATGAGCGAGTTTGCGGCGATGAACGCGGTGTATGACGCCTGGGTCGGTGACCAGCCACCTGTCAGAGCCTGCGTCGGCGCCGCCTTGGCGGCGCCGGAGTACCGCATCGAGATCCAGGCCTTCGGCCAGCGCTGAATCCCCTGCGCAATCAAGCTATCGCGGGATCCTGCAGGAGCAGCCTGTGCTGCGAAGAGGGCATTCGGCAACCGACCTGCTTCGGCAGTATCGCCTTCTTCGCAGCACAAGGCTGCTGCTGCAGAGATCGTGCAGGGTTTCAAGTCGACGCCATCCAGGTGCTTACAACTCCGGGTCCAGCCCCACCTTGTCGCCATGCCAGTCAAACCGCTCCACTTCATGGCGCCGCTTGCGGAAGCTGTAAGGCGTCTCGCCATACTGCTTGCGGAACCACAAGATGAAGTGCGAAGCATCGGAAAACCCGCACGCCAGGGCAATGGTGGTGATGTTCTGGCTGGTATTCACCAGCAACCGCCGGGCATGGTCCAGGCGCAGCTTGCGCCAGTAGTTGGCAGGCGGCTCCTGGGTGTTGGCGACGAACTCGCGGTGCAACTGCCGGGGGTGTGTGCCCACTGCTTCGGCCACGGCCTTGAGCGTCATCGACGCATCGAGGTTGGCGCGCATGAAGCTGATCGCCCGCTGCACGCGGTCGTTCTGGTACACACTGTCACCGGCCGGCTTGCCCTCCTGCTCGTCGGCGCGCTCATCCACCAGCAGGTACTCAAGGCCCTTCTGCGCCCGCACCGCGCCGCAATGCCTGCGGATCAGGTTGGCCGCCAGGTCGATGGCGGTGCCGCCCGGGCAGGTGATGATGCCGCGGTCGTCCACATAGCTCTTGTCGATCACCGCCGTGGCCAGCGGGAAGCGCTCCCTGAACTCGTCACGCAAGGTGAAGTGCAACGCGCAGCGGCGGCCATCGAGCAGCCCGGCCTTGCCCAGCACGAACGAGCCCGAACACAGGGCAATGATCGGGATATTGGCCGCATGCACCTCGCGCAGCGCATCCAGCAACCATGCCGGCGGGTTACGTGTTTCTTCCAGCAGGCCGCCAGCCAGCACGATGTAGTCGTACTGGGCGAACAGGTTCAGCGGCTTGGTTGGTGAAATCGGCATGCCGCAGCTGGCGGTGATCGGCTGGTCGTCAAGGGTCATCCAGTCCCACTGGCAGAACACCTGCTGGCTGCGGAACGACTTGTCGGCGGCAAAGCGCAGCGAATCCACCAGCCCGGCCACCGGCACCAGGGTGAAGTGGTTCATCAGCACGAAGCCCACGCGCAATTCGGGCTTGACCTGGGCGGCGATGACGGCCGCTGGCGCCGGTTGTGTGCGCTGTTCCATTTGTAGTTCAGCAACCATGGACGTAAGCCTCATGACATCCGCAATAGCGCCATTCTAAAGCGCGCCCTGCGTCCGTCATATCATATGCATCCCCACAAATAGGAAATCCATGACAAAAGGCGGCGCCGTTCTATCAATTGTCATGACTGTAATATCGGCCCTGCCAGCCCGCTGAGCATCATGTAGACACAAGACAAACATGCTCAGAGGCACCCTCATGTACCGTGGATTCTGGTATGCCCAGGCGCTTGACCTGGACAACGACCTGGCCCCTGCCCTGCAGGACTCGATTCAAGCCGACGTGTGCATTGTCGGCGGTGGTTTCCTTGGCCTGTGGTCGGCCATCCGCCTGAAACAGGCTCACCCGGAAAAAACCGTCGTCATCGTCGAGCGCGACCGCTGCGGCTCGGGTGCCAGCGGGCGTAACGGTGGCGTGGCCACCAACTGGTGGGGCAAGTACCTGTCGGTACGCACCATCTGCGGAGACGTGGAGGCCCGGCGCATCTGCGAGGCCGCCGAGTCGGCCATCGACGAGATCGGCAGCTTCTGCCAGGAACACGGCATCGACGCCCAGTACCGCAAGGACGGCTGGCTGTGGACCGCCACCAACCAGCGGCAGATGAACTCCTGGCGGGTGCTCACCGACGGCCTGCAGAAGCTCGACGTCAACCCGTTTCAGGAGCTGGACCGCCAGACCATCCGCGGCCGTGTAGGCTCGCCGCTGGTGCTGGGCGGCATCTTCGACCCCAACGCCGCCACCGTGCAGCCAGCCATGCTGGCGCGCGGCCTGCGCCGCGTGGCGCTGAAACTGGGCGTGCAGATTTTCGAGAAATCGCCGTTTACCCACTTGCAGCGTGGCAAAAACCCGGTGGTGCACACCGCCAAAGGCCAGGTGAAGGCCAACCACGTGGTGCTGGCGCTGAATGCCTGGGGCGCGCAGTTCCCCGAGCTGCGCCGGATGATCGCGATCATGTCCAGCGACATGGTCGCCACCGCACCGGTCAAGGCCAAGCTCGATGCCATCGGCTTCAGCGGCGGTGAATGCATGACCGACTCGCGCACTGTGCTCAACTACTGGCGCAACACCCCGGACGGCCGCGTGGTATTCGGCAAGCCGCTGGGCCAGTTCGCCTATGCCGGGCGCATCGGCAACCTGTATGAAAAACCCTCACCCGCTGCCGACCAGGTGGCCGCCGAACTGCGCCGCTTGTACCCGCAGCTCGCAGAGGTGCCAGTGGTCAGCAGCTGGACCGGGCCGATCGACCGCGCCATGAAAGGCCTGCCCAACTTCGGCTACCTCGACCAACACCAGACGGTCAGCTATGGCATCGGCTTCTCCGGCAATGGCGTGGCCACCACGGTATTCGCCAGCCGCATCATCAAGTCGCTGGCCACCCACGCCAACGACGAGTGGGCCAACTGCGGCCTGGTCGACCAAAAGATGAAGCTGCTGCCACCCGAGCCGTTCCGCTTCTTTGGCGCGCATCTGGTCCGCGATGCCCTGGTGCGCAAGGAGTCGCTGGAAGACCACGACCAGGACGCCGGTTTCATCACCCGCCAGCTGGTCGGCATGGCCCCGGCCGGTTACGTCCCGGCGCAGAAGAAATAAGGACACCACCGTGAGCGAACATATCGTCTTCCTCGACGACGAAGGCCTGGCGCCTTCCACCCGCCTGAAGCACCCTGACTGCGAGCACAGCTGGCAGCAGTTCGCCTACACCCACCCCGACCAGGTGCTGGAACACCTGCAGAACGCCAGCGTGGCGCTGACCTGCAGCGTGCCGCTGCGCGAAGAGCACCTGCGCCAGCTGCCCAGGCTGAAGATGATCTCGCTGGCCCTGACCGGCCGCGACATCGTCGATGTCGACTACTGCGAGGCCCACGGCATCGAAGTGTCGAGCGTACCAGGCTATGCGGCCAATACCGTGGCCGAGCACAGCCTGGCGATGATCCTCGAACTGTTCCGCCGCCCGGCCGCGTTCACCCGCCTGATGCGCCAGGTGCACGACGGTGAAAAACCGTACCAGAACATCTATTTCAACCACCGAATCCGCGATGTGCGAGGCAAGCAGCTGGCAATCATCGGCAGCGGCCCGATTGCCCTGCGCCTGGCGCACCTGGCGCGGGCCTTTGGCATGCAGGTGCTGTTCGAAGACCGCGGCGGCCAGCGCCAGGGTCCCGACTGCCGGCCTTTGGCCGAACTGCTGAAAAGCTGTGATGTGCTGTCGATCAACTGCCCGCTGACAGCAGAAACCCACAACCTGATCGATGCGCCGCAACTGGCGCTGATGAAACCCGACGCCCTCGTGATCAACACCGGCCGTGGTGGTGTGGTCAACGAAGCGGCGCTGATCCAGGCACTGCAGCAAGACCGCCTGGGTGGCGTGGCACTGGACGTGGTCGAAGTCGAGCCGCTGCACCCAAGCAACCCGCTGTTCCAGCTGATCGAGCGCGACGACTTCCTGCTCAACCCGCATATCGCCTGGAGCAGCGAAGACGCCATGCAGCAGCTGATGGACAGCGCCGTGGACAACATCAGCGACTTCGTCGCCCGCCAGCTTTCTGCCAAAAGGATCCGCAGCGCATGACCCTCGTTACCAAAAGCAGCTACGTCGACGGCACTTTCGTTGCGCTCGGCAGCAGCGCCGACATCCTGGAAAACCGCAACCCGTCCAACCCGGGTGAAGTGGTCGAATGCTTCGAGCGCGCCGACCAGCGGCTGACCGAACAGGCCATCGCTGCTGCGCGTCGGGCGCAGCCGGCCTGGGCACACAGCAACCCGCAGCAGCGCGCCGATGCGCTGGATTTTATCGGCACCGAGATTCTTGCCCGCCGTGAAGAGCTCGCCGTGCTGCTGGCCCGCGAAGAAGGCAAGATCGTTCGCGAAGCCCTGGGCGAAGTGGACCGCGCCGGGCGCTCGTTCAAGTTCTACGCCCAGGAAGCCTTGCGCGCTGAAGGTGAGAAGTACCAGTCGGTGCGCCAGGACGTCGGCATCGATGTGTTCACCCAGCCGCTGGGCGTGGTCGGAATCATCGCCCCCTGGAACTTCCCCATTGCCATCCCGGCATGGAAGATCGCCCCGGCCCTGTGCTTTGGCAACTGCGTGGTGTTCAAACCCGCCGAACTGGTGCCCTCCTCGGCCTGGGCCATGGCCGAGATCATCGCCCGGGCCGGTTTGCCGGCTGGTGTGTTCAACATGCTGATCGGCCCAGGGCGCAGCGTGGGTGACACGATCATTCGTTCACCACTGGTCGATGGCATCAGCTTTACCGGTTCCGAGCACACCGGCCGGCAGATCGCTCGCCTGGCCGCCGAAGGGATGAAAAGGTGCAGCTGGAGATGGGCGGCAAGAACCCGCTGGTGGTGCTCGACGATGCCGACCTGGAGCAGGCAGTGGACGTGGCGCTGAACGGCTCGTTCTACAGCACCGGCCAACGCTGCACCGCCAGCTCGCGGGTGATCGTGACCGAAGGCATTCACGATGCCTTTGTCGCGCGCCTGGCCGAACGTACCCGGGCGCTGAAGGTGGGGGATGCACTGCAGGCCAGCACTGATATCGGGCCGGTGGTCGACAGCCGGCAGCTGGAGCAAAACCTGTCGTATGTGGCTGCGGGCCTTGAACAGGGTGCGAAGCGGGTGTGTGGCGGCGAGCGTATCGACAACCAGGCGGGGGCATATTTCTTTACCCCGGCACTGTTCACCGAGGTCACCCCGGACATGCGCATCTACCGCGAGGAAATCTTCGGGCCGGTGCTGAGTGTGCTCAAGGTGGGTGACTATGAGGCAGCGCTCGCTGCGGCTGAAGACACAGCGTTTGGTTTGTCCGCCGGTATTGTCACCACGTCGCTGCGCCATGCCGAGCACTTCAAGCGCAACAGTTCGGCGGGGATGGTGATGGTGAACTTGCCTACGGCCGGGGTGGATTATCACGTACCGTTTGGCGGCAATGGTGCGTCTAGCCTGGGATCACGTGAACAAGGTACGCATGCGCGGCAGTTCTTCACCCGGGTCAAGACCACTTATCAGTTGGCCTGATCGGGGCCGGGGGGCGCTTGGCGGCCCATCGCGACGCAAGGCCGCTCCTACAGAGGGCTGTTGCAGTCAAAGCAACATCGGCAATCTCCAGCACAGCCCAGGGAACTACCTGCACTCCTGCACCCTCTTATTCACTGAGTGGTTTATTTCCTTGGGCTTCACGCTACTGGAGAACACGACATGCGCCACCTACTCCTCGCCCCTGCGCTGCTGCTCCTGCTGCCTGCCGGTGCCGCCCTGGCCCGCGTCGATGCGGGCGACGTCGCCACCTCGGCCGGTGTTTCCGCCTCGTTGTACTCGACCTTCAAGGACGACAAACGGATCATCCCGGCCCGTGACGAGCTCTCTGCCTTTGTTGCCAGTGGCGGGGCTATCCGCGGCGCCTATGTGGAGTCTGCGCTGGAACAGGCCCGCAAGGATCATCCGGGGTTGCAGGCCAACGATGAAGAGCTGGCCCGCGCAATCCTTTCGCAGGATGACCGCATAGCCGACCATTGAGTAAACCTGCACCGGCCCTTTCGCGGGCTGGCCCGCTCCCGCCGCCCTCAGGCCGACGCCGTCCCTGTGGGAGCGGGTTTACCCGCGAAGAGGTCGGCCAAGGCAAACATCACCCCCAACCATCCATGCGCATGGTAGCCCTCACCAGTCGCTGCTCTTCCTGTTCGATCTCGCGCAAGCTGTCGCGGATCCCGTTGATATGCTCGCGCGCCGCCCGCTGCGCCTGTTCGGGCAACTGCTCCATCACCGCGTGATACAGCCGCGCATGCTGCCGGTCGATCTGGCGCTTCTGCGCCGGCCGGCAGTACAGGTTATTGACCGAGGCAAACACCGTGCTCAAGGTCAGGTCGCTGAGCGATTGCAAGGTATGCACCAGCACCGGGTTGTGCGACGCCTCGCTGATTGCCCGATGGAACGCATGGTCGCGGCGGGCATGCTCGCGGGGATCGAGCGCGTCTGCGCAAGCATGCGCCGCCAACATTTCCTCGTAGCGCCTGCGGATCAGCAAACGGTCGACTTCGGTGGCGCGCAACGCCGCCAGGCGCGCCGATTCGGCCTCCAGCAACGCGCGCACTTCCAGCAGGTCGAACAACGTGCGCGGCTGCGAGTTGAACAGGTGCATCAAAGGCGTCGCGCCCGCCTGGCTGGCCAGGTCGGCGACAAACGAGCCACGCCCGTGCTCGGTATCAATGATGCCGCGCCCTCGCAAGATGCGCAGGCCCTCGCGCAACGCCGAGCGCGAACAACCCAGCTTTTCCACCAGCCGCCGCTCCGACGGCAGTGCCTGGCCGACCTTGAGCACGCCTTCAACAACCAGCCGCTCGACTCGTTCGGCGACTTGATCGGCGACTTTGGTCTTGCCTTCAGTACCCACTGCACTCCCTCACACTGGTAGGACCACTCGCACCGCTGTTTCCAATCTAGCCCGGTAAACCCATCAATTACCAGCACCATGCCGAAGAACTGGTAGGACCACTGGTTCTGCCTCTCGACCAACACCGCCGGCGCACGCAGGCTGCAAGGGTGACCGCTTTGCCAACAACAACAAAAACCGTTGCCGAGTGAGCCGATGAATATCCTGTACGACGAACGTGTCGATGGCGCGCTACCCGCCGTGGACCAGACGGCGCTGCTGCACGCGTTGCGCGATGCGCTGCCGGACCTCGAAATCCTGTACCGCCAGGAAGACCTCAAACCCTACGAATGCGACGGCCTGTCAGCGTACCGCACGGTGCCGCTGCTGGTGGCGCTGCCCGAGCGCCTGGAACAGGTGCAGGCCTTGCTCAGGCTCTGCCACCAGCGTGGCGTGCCGGTGGTCGCACGCGGTGCCGGCACTGGCCTGTCGGGCGGCGCGCTGCCGCTGGCCAAGGGCATCCTGCTGGTGATGGCGCGCTTCAAGCGCATCCTCGAAGTCAACCCGCAGGGCCGTTTTGCCCGCGTGCAGCCCGGCGTGCGCAACCTGGCGATTTCCCAGGCTGCAGCCCCCCACGGCCTGTACTACGCGCCCGACCCGTCCTCGCAAATTGCCTGTTCCATCGGCGGCAACGTTGCCGAAAACGCCGGTGGCGTGCACTGCCTGAAGTACGGCCTGACCGTGCACAACCTGCTCAAGGTCGACATCCTCACCATCGAGGGCGAGCGCCTGACCCTGGGCAGCGATGCCCTGGATAGCCCCGGCTTCGACCTGCTGGCACTGTTCACCGGTTCCGAAGGCATGCTAGGGATCATTACCGAAGTCACCGTCAGGCTGCTGCCCAAACCCCAGGTGGCACGGGTGCTGCTGGCCAGTTTCGACAGCGTCGAGGATGCCGGCCGGGCGGTCGCCGAAATCATCGCCGCCGGCATCATCCCTGGCGGCCTGGAGATGATGGACAACCTGGCGATCCGCGCCGCCGAAGACTTCATCCACGCCGGCTACCCGGTGCACGCAGCAGCCATCCTGCTGTGCGAGCTGGACGGCGTGGAGGCCGATGTGCACGACGATTGCGCACGGGTCGCCGAGTTGCTGGCGCAAGCCGGCGCCAGCGACGTGCGCCTGGCCTGCGACGAAGCCGAGCGCATGCGCTTCTGGGCCGGGCGCAAGAACGCCTTCCCGGCGGTGGGGCGCATGTCCCCGGACTACTACTGCATGGACGGCACCATCCCGCGCCGCGAACTGCCCAGGGTGCTCAAGGGCATCAGCGACCTGTCCACGCATTACGGCCTGCGCGTGGCCAACGTGTTCCATGCCGGCGACGGCAACATGCACCCGCTGATCCTGTTCGACGCCAACCTGCCAGGCGAACTGGAGCGCGCCGAAGCCCTCGGCGGCAAAATCCTCGAACTGTGCGTGGCGGTGGGCGGCAGCATCACCGGCGAGCACGGCGTGGGGCGCGAGAAGATCAACCAGATGTGTGCGCAGTTCAACAGCGATGAAATCACCCTGTTCCACGCAGTCAAGGCCGCTTTCGACCCGCAGGGCCTGCTGAACCCGGGCAAGAACATCCCTACCCTGCACCGCTGCGCCGAATTCGGTGCGATGCACGTCCACCATGGGCAACTGCCCTTCCCCGACCTGGAGCGCTTCTGAATGAGCATGGACCGCGACATCAGCCAGGCCCTGCTGGAGCAGGTCAATCAGGCACTGCACCAGGGTACCCCGCTTCGCATACAGGGCGGCAACAGCAAAGCCATGCTCGGCAATCCGCTGGCCGGCGAACTGCTCGATACCCGCAGCCACCGCGGCATCGTCAGCTACGACCCGACCGAGCTGGTGCTCACCGCCCGCGCCGGCACGCCGCTGCGCGAGATCGAGGCGGCCCTGCACGAGGCCGGGCAGATGCTACCGTGCGAGCCACCGCACCTGGGCCACGAGGCTACCCTGGGAGGCATGGTCGCGGCCGGGTTGTCCGGCCCTCGTCGGCCCTGGGCGGGGTCTGTGCGCGACTATGTACTGGGCACGCGGGTGATCACCGGCCACGGCAAGCTGCTGCGTTTTGGTGGCGAAGTGATGAAGAACGTCGCCGGCTACGACGTTTCGCGGCTGATGGCAGGCAGCTTCGGCTGCCTCGGGCTGCTGACCGAAGTGTCGCTGAAGGTGCTGCCTCGCCCACGTCAATGCCTGAGCCTGCGCCTGCCCATGGGCCGCCACCAGGCGCTGGCCGAGCTGGCCGAATGGGGCCAGCAGCCATTGCCGATCAGCGCGGCCTGCCATGACGGCGACGCGCTGTACTTGCGCCTGGAAGGCGGCGAAGGTTCGGTGCAGTCGGCAGCGCGGCGCCTGGGCGGCGAGGTGCTGGACGGCGGTTTCTGGCGTGACTTGCGCGAACAGCGCCTGGCCTTTTTCGATGACCCTGCCCCGCTCTGGCGTTTGTCGGTGCCAGTGGCCACCGGCGATCTGGACCTGCCGGGCCAGCAACTGCTCGACTGGGCGGGTGCGCAGCGCTGGCTCAAGTCCACGGCAGCGCCCGGGGACATCCGCCATGACATTGACAAGGTGGGCGGCCATGCCACGCTCTACACACCCGGCCCAGCCAGCAGCCCGCCGCTGCCCGATGCGCTGATGCGCTACCACCGCGCCCTCAAGCAGCAGCTCGACCCCCAGGGGGTGTTCAACCCTGGCCGCCTGTACCCGGACCTGTGAGGCCAGACCATGCAAACCAACCTGAGCGAAACGTCCCGACGCCTGGCCCGCGCCGACGAAGCCGAGAGCATCCTGCGCGCCTGCGTGCACTGTGGCTTCTGCACCGCCACCTGCCCTACCTACCAGTTGCTGGGCGATGAACTGGACGGCCCGCGTGGGCGCATCTACCTGATCAAGCAGGTGCTCGAAGGCGAGCCGGTCACTGCCAGCACCCAATTGCACCTGGACCGCTGCCTGACCTGTCGCAACTGCGAAACCACCTGCCCTTCCGGGGTGAAGTACCACGACCTGCTGGACATCGGCCGCGCAGTGGTCGAGCAACAGGTACCCCGCCCATTCACTCAACGCCTGTTGCGTGAGGCCCTGCGCGCGGTGGTGCCGCGCCCGGCGCTGTTCAAGGCCCTGACCCGCAGCGGCCAGGTTCTGCGTCCACTGCTGCCGGCGGCGCTCAAGGGCAAGCTGCCGAGCCGAGTCAGCGCGCCCGGCATACGCCCCGCGCCACGCCATGCGCGGCAGGTGCTGATGCTGGAAGGCTGCGTGCAGCCGGCGCTGTCGCCCAACACCAACGCCGCCGCTGCACGCCTGCTCGACCGCCTGGGCATCAGCGTGGTGCCGATCCAACAGGCCGGCTGCTGCGGCGCCGTGGACTACCACCTCAACGCTCAGGAGCAAGGCCTGCAACGGGCCCGGCGCAACATCGACGCCTGGTGGCCGGCGATCGAAGCCGGTGCCGAGGCTATCGTGCAAACCGCCAGCGGCTGCGGCGCGTTCGTGCGCGACTACGGGCATCTGTTGCAGCAGGACCCGCGTTACGCCGCCAAAGCCGCACGCGTCAGCGCCCTGTCACGCGATCTGGTAGAAGTATTGCGCGATGAGCCAGTCGAGCAATTGAGCCTGTGCGCCGAGCAGCGCCTGGCCTTTCACTGCCCGTGTACCCTGCAGCACGCCCTGAAGCTGGGGGGTGTAGTGGAGGCGCTGTTGACGCGCCTGGGCTTTACTCTGACCGAGGTGCCGGACGGGCACCTGTGCTGCGGCTCGGCTGGCACCTATTCGCTGACCCAGCCGGACCTGTCACAGCAGCTGCGCGACAACCGCCTGAATGCCCTGGAAAGCGGTAAACCGCATGTCATTGCCACTGCCAACATTGGCTGCCAGGCCCATCTGGACGGGGCTGGACGCACGCCGGTGCGGCACTGGATCGAAATTGTCGAAGCAGCCCTGAACCCGGAGAACCCCCATGCATAGCAAGTTCGTGATCGGCCAGGCCGAAGTCGCCCGCGTGCTCACCGCCGCCCGCGCCGAGGCCCGGGCCCGGCAATGGAACGTGACGATCGCCGTGGTCGACGACGGCGGCCACCCGCTGGCCCTGGAGCGTATGGACGGCTGCGCGCCGGCCAGCGCCTACATCGCGGTGGAAAAAGCCCGCACCTCTGCGCTAGGGCGCAAAGAGACGCGGGATTACGAGGAAATGGTCAATGGCGGGCGTACCGCGTTCGTCACCGCACCGTTGCTGACCAGCCTCGAAGGCGGCGTGCCGCTGCGGGTGGATGGCCAGGTGGTGGGAGCGATTGGCGTGTCCGGGGTCAAGTCCGAGCAAGATGCCCAGGTGGCCAAGGCCGGGGCGGCTGCCTTGTAAACCCCGTACCGGCCTCTTCGCGGGTTCATCCCCGAAGAGGCCGGTACGGGCAAACGGTTTGCACAAGGTTGTTCGGGGCTAAGCCGATCATTGCCCGTTCATATTCAACCCACCGATTTCAACGGCACCCGCCCGCCCACGGTGTTCTGTTAGGGCCATAGCGTGGTGCTTGCTGCTGGCCAGGGACGACAAGCATCATATGCGTACTGCCCGTTGCCATGGATACGCCAATGACTGTTGTACCTCCCCCCCTCACGGAGCCGGGCCGCTGCAAACGCCTGAAGGCGGCCAGCAGCCGCGACCATGACAGCGTCGACCAACTGGTGATGGCGGCACGGCCTTTCGAAGACCGCGCGCGCTACGGCCGCTTCCTGCAGGTGCAGCATCGCTTTCACGGCAGCCTGTTGGCGTTGTACCAGGACGAGCAACTCAACCAGCAGTTGCCGGGGCTGATGCAGCTGTCGCGCTTCAGTGCCGTCGTGGATGACCTGCGCGATCTGGGCCTGCCGTTGCCGGCAGCGCCCGCAACGATTTGTGCCAGTGCGGCCCAGGCGCTGGGTTGGTTGTATTGCAGCGAGGGCTCGAACCTGGGCGCGGCGTTTCTGTTCAGGCATACCCAGCGTTTGGGCCTGGATGAGCACCACGGCGCCCGCCACCTGGCAGCGCACCCGGATGGCCGGGCGCTGCACTGGCGCGAGTTCGTTGCCAGGCTGGATGGGCTGCTGCTGGATGAGCAGGAAGAGGCCGAAGTGCTGGTGGGTGCCATCGCCGCGTTTGACAGCTACAGGGCGCATCTGCGTGAGGTGTTTGCGTAGCGGTGTAAACCGCCAATTCTCTACAAGTTGTTGCTGCAGCGAACTTTTTCCCGATTGCCGGTCTATCTGTGAGGCACAGAAAGGTAGCGCAACGCGACACAGGGTTCGCTGCGCACCTGCTGGCCAAATGGCTCAATTGGTATCAGAGGTGGGCTTCGCTCATGAAAATACATGTCGCTAGGTTGATGCTGCTCGGCCTGTTCTCGTTCGCGGCGATGGGCACTGCATCGGCAACACAAATGAAGGCGCCCGTCGCGGTGGCCCCGGCCGTACAGTCACCGGTGCAGCCTGCTGCCAACCCCTGGTCACGGGTAGCCAGTGTGGCTGCTGCGCAGCCAGACACACTGCTGGCCCATGATGACGACCGCTGGCATGACCGCCGCGGCGACTGGCGCCGCGAGCAGTGGCGGCGCGAGCAGGCCCGGCGGGATTGGGAGCGCCGGCGCGACTGGGAACGGCGCCGTGACTGGGAGCGCCGGCATGAGCGGGCCCTGCACCAGCGGCACCATGACGAGCACCGGTATTATCGCCGTTGATCCGGTGTTTTATGCAGGTTGAGGCCGTTTTGCGGAGCCTCGTTGGCAGGTGAGGGTCCCACAGGGATGGCATCAGGGCTGACAGCCCTGATGCCATCAGCCATTCGCTCCGACAGCGGTCTCCCCCGCCTCAGCCTCCAGCTTCAAACGGTCAGCCTTGCAAATGTACTTGGGCTTGCGCGGCGCCAGTTTGGCACTGGCCTTCTTGGCATGCGCTTTCAACAGCTGGTTGATCTTCTTGCGACGGTTCATGGTTCAGGGTGCCTGTCAGTACGGTTTCGCTGACACCATCATACCTGCGCCGCCCACGTTCGTTGACGCTATTTTCACACTCGACAGATTAGCGTCACGCCCTTTCCGGCCGCGGGCATGTCCGCTGGCCGCCAAGGTACGACGAGGCATACGTGTCACACACTACATCCCCCTCCGCGCCCAAGCGCGTGGACTGGGCCGGCCTGGGCTGGCTATTGCTGTTCTTCTGGTACTTCTCCGGCGTTACCCAGGCGTTGCTGCTGTTCAGTGGTACCACCGGGTTTGCCGGGTTTCGCGATGCGTTCTTCCTCAGCAGCCTGTGGCTGGCGCCGGTACTGTTGCTGCCGCGCTTCACCCGCGCCACTGCGGCAGTCATCGGCCTGGTGCTGTGGGCCGCTTCGCTGGTGGGCCTGAGCTACTTCGGCATCTACCGCCAGGAGTTCTCGCAAAGCGTCATCTTCGTGATGTTCGAATCCAACACCGCCGAAGCCGGGGAGTACTTCAGCCAGTATTTCAGCGTCGGCCTGGGCCTGGCGCTGCTGCTGTACACCCTGGTAGCCGTGCTGCTGTGGAAGCGCGTGCGCCCGGTCAGCCTGCCGCTGCGCAGCCGCCTGCCGGTGGTGCTGCTGTTGCTGGTGGCCAACCTGGTGTACCCGTTCTACAAGCAGATGGTCACCCAGGAACGCAGCTTCGCCGATGCCGCCGAAAAGGTGCAGCAGCGCATGGAACCTGCCGTGCCCTGGCAACTGCTGGTCGGCTACCGGCAGTACCGCCAGCAACTGGACAACATGCAGGAGCTGCTGGCGCAGAACGCCGCGCTGCCTCCCCTGCAGAACCTGCGCGACAGCAGCGGCACGGCGCCCCGCACTCTGGTGCTGGTGCTGGGCGAGTCCACCACCCGCGAACACATGCACCTGTACGGCTACAACCGCGACACCACGCCTAACCTCGACGCACTGGCCGCCGGCGACAAGGGCCTGACGGTGTTCCGCGATGTCGTTTCGCCGCGCCCGTATACCATCGAAGTGATGCAGCAGATCCTCACCTTCGGTGACCAGCAGGACCCGGACCGCTTCCTCACCGACCCGTCGCTGATCAACCTGATGAAACAGGCAGGCTACAAGACCTTCTGGATCACCAACCAGCAGACCATGACCAAGCGCAATACCATGCTTACCACCTTCTCGCAGCAGACGGACGTGCCGGTGTACCTGAACAACCAGCGCAACCAGAATGCCAGCCAGTATGACGACGTGGTGCTGGCGCCGTTCGAGAAGGCACTGCAGGACCCTGCGCCGAACAAGTTCATCATCGTCCACCTGCTGGGCACGCACATGGACTACCGCTTCCGCTACCCCAAGGACTACGCGCACTTCACCGACAGCCAGGGCGTGCCAGGCAAACTGACGGCCGACCAGGTGGAAACCTACAACTTTTACGACAACGCCGTGCGCTACAACGACTACGTGGTGTCGAGCCTGATCAAGCGCTACTCGGCTGGCAGCCCCAACGGCTTCCTGATGTACCTGTCCGACCATGGTGAAGACGTGTACAGCTCCGGCGACCACGACCGCCTGGGGCGCAACGAAGGCGCCCCGACCCGGCCGATGTACACCATTCCGTTCCTGCTGTGGACATCGCCAAGCTGGCAGGCCGCACACCCTCGCGACCTGCAGGCAATGGCCAACCGCCCCTACAGCAGCTCGCACCTGATCCATACCCTGTCCGACCTGGCTGGCTTGAGCTACGACCGATACCAGCCCGCCAGGAGCCTGGTAAGCCCACAGTTCGTGGCAGCGCCGCGCTGGATCGGCGACCCGTACCGCAAGGACGGCTTGCGTGAATTCGACCAACTGCCGCTGGACAAGCCCAAGCGGGTGCAGGAGACCGTCAGCAACGGGCGTTGACCCGCGACCTGCAGGAGCAGCCTTGAGTTGCTCCTGCAGCGATTTGATGGGTGATTTCCATCAGATAAATTAAATTTAAATTGATTTTAAACTTGTCCTGCACCACGCTCTGCTCAAACCTTGAGACGCAGAGCCCAAGCCATGTCCACCGCCCCTCGAGAACCCCGCAAGGATGGCGCTGCAACCCGCACCCGCATCCTTGAAGCTGCCGGCGAATTGTTCGCCGCGCTTGGCCACGCTGAAGCCAGCAACAAGGCGGTCGCGGCCAAGGCCGATGTCGACCTCGCTTCGATCAACTACCACTTCGGCAGCCGCAATGGCCTGTACCTGGCCGTGCTCGACGAGGCCCGAAAGCGCTTCCTCGACCTCAGCGACCTGCAGCGCATCATCCAGGGGTCGCAGCCGGCTGCGGAAAAACTGCGGGTGCTGGTGGAGCTGGTGGTGCACAAGGCCACTTCGGCGCGGGACAACTGGCACCTGCGCGTGCTGGCTGCAGAAATCCTGGCCCCCAGCCCTCATGGCCAGGCGCACCTGCAGGCCGCGGCCCCCCTGCGCCTGTCGCTGCTCAAGGGGCTGTTCAGCGAGGTCAGCGGCATCCCCGTCGACGACCCCGCCCTGACCCGCTGCATCCTCTGTGTCACGGCACCCTGG
>NZ_JABMCN010000009.1:24544-43601 GCF_013179515.1 Pseudomonas sp. CM27 | reverse complement strand
CTATCGGTGAGCACCCTCTGGATTGGGATCGGGCGGAGCTGCTTCGGCGTATCGGGCCCAACGCAGAAGCCCTGAGTGACCTCGAACTGGATAAGGCGCTACGTTGCACTGGTTTCGATGAAGCGCAGCTGCGTCACGCCCATATCAATGAAGACGGCGTGCCACCGCTGTTGGTCGACGCCATCGAGCGGCTGGTCATCGACCAGGAGGCGGGTAATCTGATCACCCGCATACGCCACGGATTATCAGTGCCAACAAACAAACAGTATGCGCTGAACAGCCTGGTCGAACTCCAGGGATGGCCCGCCGACCATGTGCTGAAAGTGTTCGATGGGCCGGAACCCTGGGGTAAATCGGTAACCTACGGCAAAGCCAGTCAGGCCTCGACCGTGGTGATAGAGGTGACCCGAAGCGACCTCGAACTCGGCAGGTTGAGCCAGACCGTGCTGCAACAGATGGACGATCAGGCCGCCAGCACGCTACTGCGCGGCAACTATCTGCCATTCTCCCGCGCCGGTGCTCTTGATGCGCAACTCGCCGAACACCTCGAGGCAAGGCGTGGTGCTTTGTTCCAGGCACTGTATCAAAGCAGGCAGCCCGCGCTGCAGGAAGCTGCACAGGCATTGCACCGTCAGTTTTCCAGCCTGCCGAACCAGATGTTGAACGCTATCGTCAGCCGGGCAAGCGCAGCAGAACGGACGCGTATGCTGGGTGGCCGCGTGCCGTTACGTATCGCCGAAGAAGCACGCAGGCACCAGGCCCACCTGCGCCTGGACCGCGCCATGCTGGGCATGTACCGCGAAGGCCTGGCCAATGCCGACAGCGAGCGCTTGACTGCAGCGCTGCAGGCAGAGAACCCTGGCGCCAGCCCAATGTCATTGCTGGAAACTGCACTCGCCGACCGTTCCCATGCCGGGCGACTGATTGGCCAGCAACCGGTACGCCCGGGCTATCGTTCGCCCTTGCGCCTTGCCGATGGCCGCTTGGGGTATCCCCTTAGCGGGCGGGGCAACTGGCGTGAATGGATCAGACGTGGCGGCAGGAGCAGCGAAGAGCGCCGCCTGCAAGAATTCTATCCCGCGCTGACCGGCGAACAGCGCCGCGCGTTGCTCGGCGAGTTACGCCAGCGTGGCAATGTCAGCGAACAACTTGGCCAGCTGCAACGCCAACGGCAAAGCCAGGAGCAGAACCTTCAGGAGTGGGCTGCAGCAGCCCACGGCGTGGAGCGTGAGAACCGCGAAGCCTTCGGCACGGTCATGCGCCATGCATCCCGGCGCGAAGGCGGCAACATGCTGATACTGGGCGGCCTTGCACTGCAAGACCTGCCCCAGCCGCTGGCAACGTTCGACCACATCCACACCCTGGTTATCGAGGACCTTGGGTTACGTTCACTCCCCTCCGGCTTTTTCGCGGCATTTCCACGATTGGAAAGCCTGCATGTGGCAGGCAACCCCAACCTGCCGGGCGATGCAGTCTTCACCGCGTTGCTGGGCGCGCCACGGTTACGGCGGCTGCTGGTGACCGGCAGCCCGCTGGGCGAACTGGGCGCGACCGCACATCAGGCACTGGGCAGGCTGACGCTGCTGAGCTCACTTTCCTTCAGGGGCACCCAACTGGCGATCACCGACGCCGACTTGCAGGTATTGACGCGCCTGCCCCTGCAAGAACTGAACCTCAGCGACAACAACATTACATTGGACGCTACAATGTCGGCCCGTTTCGACCAGATGCAGCATCTGCTCGGGCTGGACCTTTCCTACAACCCGCTCACGATTCCCCCGCGGCTGAGCAACCTGCATCGTCTGCGCACCCTCACGCTGACCGAGTGCAACCTGAGTGCCTGGCCCGCTGACCTCACTGCACTCATGAACCGTGACGACTACGCCTTGCGCGCCCTTGAACTCAGCAACAACAATATCCATGACCTGCCTGAGCTGCCCCAGATCCTCGACAGCGCCTACACCCAAAACCTGCTGACCCACCTGGATCACGAATGGGGTTTCCACTTCAACGACCTGGTACCTGAAACAGCGCACCCGTTGCAAACCAGCGGTGTAGCGGTGCTGGAGCACAGTGCTTTCGCTGCGCCCGACGATGCTGTGAACTGGCTTGCCGGTGCATCCGCGGCGCAGCAGGCATTGTGGGATGGCCTGTTCGAAAACGGTGCCAACCCGTCGCTACGTGAGGTGATCGCACGTGTCGGGATCTCTGCCCAAGCCCAGCACAACCCGCAAGTGCTGACAGCTCAGGTATGGCAGCTGCTGCAAGCGGCCGGCGAGGATCACGCGCTACTCGAACGCTTGAACGAGCGTGCCGGGGACTTTCCTGCCACCTGTGGCGACGCCGGCGCTGACGGGTTCAGCGCCTTGCAGGTCGAGGTGCTGGTCCACGAGGAAATTCAGCAAACAGAGATCCAGGGGCCACGCCTGTTCCAGTTCTATCGCCAGCTATTCCGTCGCGATCAAGTCAATGCCCTGGCAGCACGTATCTACCTTGCGCGCCTGGAGCAGGCCAACGCAATTTCCCAGTGGGAAAGCGCACCTGTGGCAACAAGGCCAGCAGTTCGTCCCGAGTTCATTCCGGACCCGCTGGACGACTTCACCCATGATCAACTGCAGCAGGGCGGCCTGGACGACATCGAGATCCGCCTGGCGTTGCGCCAGGCACTCGCGCAACGCCTCGAGTTTCCAGAGCCCAGCCAGGACATGCTGTACTTCACGCACGCACAAATCTCCGACGCCACAGTCGACAATGTCGAAGCGGCAGTGGAAGCGCTGGACGACGACGCAGCCGCACGCCGAACCTGGATAGGCGCGCAGCCAGGCTGGCGACGCTTCATCAGGCAGCGCTTCAGCCAACGCTTCGCCTCGCTGGATGAGCCGTGGTACCGGGGCATGGACTATCTGCAGTACTGCCTCGATCCTGAAAGCGAAGCGGTAACGACGTTGGATGAGCCGGTACTCGCGGTGCTCAACAGCGTGCTCCCCGAGGCCATGCCGGACGAAACCGGCAGCCTGCCACGCGTGGACCTTGACAGCCGTCGATACAAGGCTGCGCTCGACAAGCTGGTCGACGGCCGCCAGGCGGAGGAAGACGCTCTGTACCAGCGCCTGACGGCCCAGCAGGACCCTAACGACCGGGACTGAGCCTCACTGGCCGCGCAAGTCTTCGAAGAAGGCCTGCCGGCCATCCACCTGGCTCGACGCACGAGGTGCGGCGGCCGCCTCGCCGTTGCCAGCCTCGACGTGCCAGTAGCACTGCCTGACCGCCCGCGTCACCGCCACATAGGCCAGGCGCTGCACCTCGTCCTTCTGCGCCGTGTCGAACGGCTGCGCATCTCCAGGCTTGCCCAGCCCGGCCTGGCGGTACACCTGGTTCTTGTAGGGCGAGCTGGTCAGGTACTGGCAGTCGCCCAGCATGAACACCGCATCGGCCTGCAACCCCTTGGCGCTGTGGTAAGTCAGTTGACGCAGTCGGCGCTGTTCGACCGGCAATGCCGCCTCGGCATTCAACACTCCTTGCAGGTGATCGTTCATCAGCGCCCTGTCGCTGCCCTTGCGGTACAGCATCATCACTGTCTCGCCACGCTGGTAATGCTCCAGCAGTGTTTCACCCAGGGCGGCCTCGTCACGGTCGAACACCTTCACCGGCGAGCCTGGCAGTTCTGCCGCCGGGCCACTGGCCCGGGCTTTCTTGCCGGTGATCGCCGGCGTGCCCTTGACCAGATGCTCGGCCGCATCAATCACTTGCTGCTGGCAACGGTAGTTCTCGACCATCATCACCCGCGTGTTGGCCGGTGACGGGAACGCCTTGGTGAACTCCATGAAGTACTTGGGCGAACTGCCGCGCCAGCCATAGATCGACTGCCAGTCGTCGCCCACGCACAGCAGCGACGAATGCTGGGCATGTCGACCGGTGTGCATCGCCGGGCCACGCCGACGGATTTCGGCGAGGCTGGCGCGCAGCCAGCTGACGATCTGCGGCGAGACGTCCTGAAACTCGTCGATCATCAGGTGCGCGAGCGGGCGCAGCAACGGGTCGGGAAGCAGGTGCAGGTTTTCCGGGTTGTTCTCGCCGAACAGGGCGAACATGCGGTTGTAGCTCATCACCGGCGGCGACTGGTCCAGCAGGTGCCCTTCCAGCGCTTTCCAGTACAAGGCCAGGGCTTCGAAGAACAGCGCATCGCTGTCGCCGGACGGAAAGCTCATTGCCGCCACGGCTGTGTTCACGTCCAGGCCGAGGTTTTCGATGAAGTTGGCCGCGCCGACAAATGCATCGAGCAGTGGCGCAGGGGCCAGCTCGCCCTTGACCTTGTACTCGAAGCCAGGGCCTGCCACGGCATCGCCAGCCAGGGAAGCTGCCAGGCGCCGGGCCATGGCGTAGTTGTCGAGCCAGATCAGCGGCCGGTCGCAGAACGCCTGCAGCAAGGTGCGCTTGACGGCCCATTCGGCGCGCACCGCAAGCTTGGCGCCAGGGCGCTGGTACTGCGCGCTCTCCGCCGGGTCGAAGCCCAGCACCACCAGGGGCCCGTCCCCGGCCAGCCGGCCATGCACATGGAAGCGGCTGCCACGGATCTCGACCGTTTCGCGGCTGGGCTCGATGCCCTTGATCGGCCAGGCGCCAGCGGCAAACCACAGGTCTTCGATGACGTCGCACAGTTCTTCGTCGCGCTGGGCAGCCAACTGGGTCACCTGCGCGCGCTTCTGCACGTCGGGGTTGTTGGGGTCCAGCGGCTTGAGCTGCAATGCCTCGCCGCGCAACAGGCCGACCAGCTCGGCGAAGCGCGGGCTTTCGCCCAGCAGGCTGCTGTAGCACTGGTTGAGCTGCTGGCGCTGGGCATCGTTCAGGCGCAGGTCGAACGGGTTGCTGTCGGCCTCGGCTTCGCGCCCGGCAGGCATCTCGTTGCCCAGCGTCTCGAACGCCCGCACCTGGCCAAAGCCAGGCAGGCTGCGCACCAGCGGCAGGATGCGCGAATGGAAGGTGCGCACCAGCTCGCGGGCCTGTACCGGCTGTACGTTGATCTGCCACAGGGCGAACACCTGCAACAGGCGCTTGATGAAGTCCTTGCGCGACTCGCGGGTGAAGGTGACCACGGTCATCGCATCCAGCTCGTAGCCCAGGTAATGGCGTAACAGCAGGATGCGCAATACCAGCGAAGTCGACTTGCCGGCCCCGGCGCCGGCCACCACGCAGGTGGACGGCGTGTCGCTGAAAATCAGCTTCCATTGCGCCGCACTGGGTTGCGCCTCGGCCGGCAGGCGCTGGGCGACATCAGCCTTGAAGCGCTTCTTCAGTTCGGCAGTCAACGGCAGGCGCCAGTCGTCGAAGAGGTTGTCGTCCTGGCCGGGTACCGCGGCGACATCGGGGCGGGTATCGCGGATCACCAGCACCTGGCGCCCGGCTTCATAACCCTCCAGGCGCCCGCGCTCGAAGCCTTCGTGCACGCCATCGGCGTGGCCACTGCGCTGACCGGTGGCATGGCCCAGGAACCAGGAGTCGCGGTGCTGCGCCTGCAGGCGGGTCAGTCCACGTCCCAACAAGCGCGCGGCCAGGCGGCGAAGCCAGGGCAATTGGGCGGGAGGGGCAAGGTCGGCGGGGGCCAGGGGTTGCTCGTGGGCCACGGTCACTCCGTTGAAAAAACAAAATCAGCGGGCATGTTCGCCGCATCGGTCAAAAATCGCCAGCGAATGCTTGCAGATCAGTGGATTAGGCGATGAAGCGGATAAAACGCGCGGCAAAAACAATCGATAGATCTGATCATTTTCAGTCGATATTTACGCTTATTTTCGATGTTTATTTCACGCATCATGGCGTCATTCCACTGATTCAAGGAGCACGACCATGCTGCAACTGCGACCGTTCGAAAGCCTCGGCCACGCCAACCACGGCTGGCTCGATGCCCACCACCATTTCTCGTTTGCCGAGTACTACGACCCGGCGCGCATGCACTGGGGCAACCTGCGGGTGTGGAACGACGACCTGATTGCCGCCGGCAGCGGTTTCCCGCCGCACCCGCACCGCGACATGGAAATCATCACCTATGTGCGTGAAGGCGCGATCACTCACCAGGACAGCCTGGGCAACAAAGGCCGTACCGAAGCCGGTGACGTGCAGGTAATGAGCGCCGGTAGCGGCATCGTGCACAGCGAGTACAACCTGGAAGACATCGACACCCGCATTTTCCAGATCTGGATCGTGCCGGAGCGCACCGGTGATGCACCGATCTGGGGTAGCCGGCCGTTCCCCAAAGGCGAGCGAGGCGAAGGCTTCGTCACCCTGGCCAGCGGCCGTGCCGGTGACGAGGACAGCCTGCAGATTCGCACCGATGCGCGCCTGGTGGCCGCCACCTTGCGTGCCGGTGAAACCGCCGAGTATCGCTTCGATGCTGCACGCCGGGGTTACCTGGTGCCAGCCAAGGGGCTGGTGGAAATAAACGGGCTGCGGGCCAAGGCACGCGATGGTGTGGCGATCGAGCAGGAGGAGGTACTGCGGGTAACCGCCATCGAGGATAGCGAGATAGTGCTGGTGGATGTGGCTTGAGGTCTGCTCCACGCACTCGATGCAGGCGCGGGTTTGCCCGCGCATGCTGTGCCGCCCGTAACGGTCTGCTCACGGGTGAACGCGCTCCTACAGGGCCTGAGTTGTACCTGAAATGAACGTATCAGCCTCTAGGTTGCGAGGTGATCGCCGCGCAACCAGTCGATAAACCGCGCAAACAACTCCGACTGCGAGTTGATCTCCAGCTTCAGGTACAGGTTCTTGCGGTGCATGCGCACCGTCTCCGGCGAGATACCCAGTTGCAGCGCCGTGGACTTCACCGAGTGCCCGCGCAAGATCATGTGCGCCACCTCGCGCTCGCGGTCGGTCAGCACCTGGCAGCCGAAGCTGTCGAACGCGGCCTGCAGGCTGCCGCGCTCGACCGATGGGTTGCCGGCTGCCAGGTTATGCCGGGCATAGCGCCCCAGCAGCTCGCGTACCATCGGCTCAACCGCTCGCAGCAGGTCGATCTGCGCTGCACCGAGGGGTGTGCCGCTGCACCCCTGGAACAGGCTCAGCGATAATTTGCGCCCGGCACTGACGTCGACAATGTAGTAACTGTCTTCGCTGCAGCCGGTGCCCAGGTAATAGGCCTTGTAGTAGTCGCTGTCGAAAAAGTTGTCGGGGGCGATTTCCTGCAGGTGGTAGAAACCCTCGGCCAGGCCGCTTTGCACCGCCAGGCAGAACGGGTCGAGCAGGTAACCGGCGCTGAAGTAGCGCTCCAGCACGGCGGCGCGGTGCAGTTCGGGGATGCCTTGCTGGTACAGCAACTGCGGCGCCCGCCCCTGGCATTCCAGGCTGATCATCATCGACTCGACCTGCACCAGCTGGCCGATGGCCGCAGCCACATGCGCCAGCGCATCGGGCGTTTCGCTGTGTGCCAGCGCGCGCTGCAATGCCGCATGCCATTGCTGCAGCGCGCCCAGGGTGAGGGTAAGCGGGGTGTCGGGGGTGGCCTGGGTCATGCCCGGCAGTCTAGCCTGCCAGGCACGCCCGCGCACAGCCCTGTGCGCCAGGTTCATCGGCCCTTGTACAGGCCAAGCGCGGTGAGTTCGCGCGCGGTTTCGATGATGCACTGGCGCAGGGTGTCGACGATCTCGTCCACCTGCGCATGGGTGATGATCAACGGCGGCGACATCACGTTCAGGTGCATGATCGGGCGCACCAGCAGTCCTCTGGCCTGGGCCTTGCTGTGAATGCGTTCGCCGATGTTCACATCATCGGCGAACAGCGCCTTGCTGGCCTTGTCGGCGACGAATTCGACGCAGGCCATCAGCTTCATGCAGCGCACATCGCCCACCAGCGGCAGCTCGCGCAGGCTCTGCAGGCGTTGTTCGAGGTATCCGCCAACATCCTTGACGTGATCGAGCAATTGCTCGCGCTCGATGATCTCGATGTTTTTCAGCGCCGCCGTGCAGCACACCGGGTGGCCACTGTAGGTGAAACCATGCGTGAAGCAGCGACCCTTGCCCGGTTCGGCGATCACCTGCCAGATCCGCGCAGAGAAAATGCACGCGCCCAGCGGCAGGTAAGCGGAGGTCAGGCCCTTGGCGGTGGTGATGATGTCGGGGGTGACGCCGAACAGTTCCTCGCTGGCGAAAAACGTGCCCAGGCGCCCGAACGAGGTCACCACCTCGTCGGCGACAAACAGGATGTCGTAGGTCTGGCACAGCTGCCACATGCGCAGGAAGTAGCCCTGGGGCGGAATGATCACCCCGCCCGAGCCCATGATCGGTTCGGCGAAGAACGCTGCCACGTTATCGGCGCCCAGCGACAGGATCTTGTCCTCGAACTCGGCCACCAGAAAGTCGAGAAACTCGGCCTCGTCCATGTCGTGCGGGGCGCGGTACGGGTTGGGGTTGGAGACGTGGTGGATCAGGTCGTGATGATAGTCGAATTCCGCCACCCGGTCGGCGGCCTTGTTGCCGATCGACATGGTCAGGGTGGTGGAGCCGTGGTAGGCGTTGTAGCGGGCGATGATGTGCTTCTTGTGCGGTTTGCCGCGGCAGTTCTGGTAGTACTGGATCAGCCGGTAGGCGGTGTCGACCGCGGTCGAGCCGCCGGTGGTGAGGAACACATGGTCAAGGTCACCGGGGGCCAGCTGGGCAAGTTTCTGGCACAGCTCGATGGCGACGTCGTTGGCCATGTCCGAGAACGGGTTGGCATAGGCCAGCTGACGCACCTGGTCGGCGATGGCCAGGGCCATTTCCTCGCGACCCAGGCCGATGTTGGTGCACCACATGCCGCCCACGGCATCAAGGAAGCGGTTGCCGTGGGCGTCGCGGATGTAGGCGCCCTCGCCAGCAACGATGTTCAGCGCGCCTTGTTCGCGGTGCTCGTCGAACACGTGGTAGCCGTGCATGTAGTGGGCCTTGTCGGCTTCCACCAGCGGGTCGTGGGCAATGTTCAATGCTTTGCTTGGGGTGGCCATGGGCAGCTCCTTGGCGGGAATCGTTGGGCAGTGTTCAGAAACCGGTCTTGACCGTGCTCCAGACCCGGGTGATGGCACGCATGTCCTTGGGGCTCTGGGTTTTCTGTGCGAACAGCCGCTCGCGAGTGGGTGCGTCGGGGTAGATGGCCGGGTCCTGGCGGATCTCGTCACGCACCAGCGCGGTGGCGGCGGCGTTGCTGTTGGCGTAGTGGATGTAGTCGGTGACCTTGGCCATGGTCTGCGGTTGCAGCAGGAATTCGATGAAACGGTGGGCGTTGGCCGCGTGGGGTGCATCCTTGGGGATGTACAGGTTGTCGAACCAGATCAGCGAGCCTTCCTGGGGGATGAAGAACGACAGCTTGATATCCTTCTTCGCTTCCACGGCGCGGGCCTGGGCGGTGGCATAGTCGCCGGACCAGGTCAGCGCCAGGCAGACGTCGCCATTGGGCAGGCTGGTGAGGTAGTTGACCGAGTCGAACTTGCGAATGTATGGGCGGATGCCCAGCAGCAGCTTTTCGGCTGCCTTGAGGTCTGCCGGCGAGGCGCTGCGCGGATCCTTGCCGAGGTATTGCAGGGCCAGCGGGATGACTTCGGTGGGCGCATCCATCAAGGTGACGCCGCAGTCGGCAAAGCGTGAAACGATCTTGGGATCGAACAGCATGGCCAGCGAGCCGATGGGGGCATCGGGCATGCGTGCGGTGATCTTGTCGACGTTGTAGGTCACCCCCGAACTGCCCCAGGTGTAGGGCGCCGAGTATTTCAGGCCAGGGTCGTAGCCTTGCAGGTTGCTTACCACCTGCTCATCCAGGTTGTGCCAGCTGGGCAGTTGCTGCTTGTCCAGTGCCTGGAATACGCCAGCGCTGATCAGCGGTGGCACCAGCGAGGCGTTGAGCATGACCAGGTCATAGCCGGAGCGGCCGGTAAGCAGTTTGGTCTGCACCGTTTCGTAGCCGTCGAAGGTGTCGTAGATAACCTTGATGCCGGTGGCCTTCTCGAAGTCGGCCAGGGTGGTTTCGCCGATGTAGTCGGTCCAGTTGTACAGCCGCAGCGTATTACCGTTGTCCACCTCTGCCGCCTGGGCCAGGCTGGCGCCAGACACCAGCAGCAGACCGCCAATCACCTTCAGTACCTTGCGCATGGCAACTCCATCGTGTGAGTGCTCCGGATCGAGCCGATGGGTGCACTATCGAGGGATTTGCCGCAGCGGGACATACCCCGAATGTGTGGGTGGTCGTTTTCTGGCAGGTGAATTTTGGATCAAGGCCACTGGCCCTATCGCCGGCAAGCCAGCTCCTACAGGGCCTGCATAGGGCTTGTGGGAGCTGGCTTGCCGGCGATAGGGCCAGAGCAGGAAATCACACCAGTGGGTAAAGCGCCTCGTCGAACTGCGCCAGCCGCGGAAACACCAGCGGCTGGTCGTCCGACAGCTGCTCCAGACGCTGCCGGTACTGCTGCAAAAAGCCCTGCCGCGCTTGCTCGCTGATGTACGGCACATGCCAGGCCACGAACGGCGGCAGCACATCGAAGCCGACATAGGCCAGCGTGCCGCGCAATATCGGCCGCAGCATGTCTTCCAACGGCCCGTGGATCGCCCCTTCGCCAAACATGTGCTCACGGCCGCCCAGGGTCACGCTCACCAGCGCCTTCTTGCCCGCCAGGCCGCCCTGGTCGTAGAAGCGCTTGCCGCCGTAACACACCCCCGACACCAGCACCCGGTCGATCCAGCCCTTGAGCATGGCCGGTGCCGAGAACCAGAAAATCGGGAAATTCAGCACCAGCAGATCCGCCCACAACAGCTTGTCCAACTCCTGCTGGATATCCTCGGCAATGGCGCCGCGCTTCACGCCCTGGCGCTGCTCCAGCGCATACACCAGGTATTCGGGGTTCTCGCGCTGGGTAAAGTCATCAGCGCTGGCCACCGGGTTCCAGCCCATGGCGTACAGGTCGCTGACCTGCACCTGATGGCCCTGGGCGCGGAAGGTATCCACGGCCTGGTCACGCAGGGCAGCGGTGAACGATTGCGGCTCGGGGTGAGCGTGGACGATCAGTACATTCACAAATATTCTCCTTACACGAAACAGGGTGTCTTGCAGCTGCGGTTCAGCACTGCACCGCCTTGACCTCGACAAACTCCGCCAGGCCTTCCTCGCCCCACTCACGGCCGTTGCCCGATTGCTTGTAGCCACCGAACGGCGCCTGGTAGTTGAACCCGCCACCGTTGATGAAGCACTGCCCGGCCCGGATCTGCCGGGCCAGAGCCAGTCCGTGCTCGCGGCTGCCGGCCCACACGGCGCTGGACAAGCCGAACGGCGAGTCATTGGCCAAGGCCAGCGCCTGGCGCTCGTCGGCATAGGGAATGAGGCACAGCACCGGGCCGAAGATTTCCTCTTGGGCGATGCGCATACGGTTGTCGACATCGGCGAACAACGTCGGTGCCACGTAGAACCCGCGCTCGAACCCGGCGCTGGCACCACCGCACAGCAAGCGTGCGCCCTCCTCCTGGCCCAGGCGGATATAGTCGAGCACCGTGCGCCGCTGGCCGGCGGAGCACATCGGCCCGAGAAAGCTGGCCGGGTCACGCGGGTCGCCCATCAGCAGCGCGCGAGTCTCGGCCTCGGCGATTTCCAGCGCTTCTGCATAGCGGCTGACCGGCAGCAGCATGCGCGTCAGGGCGGTGCAGGTCTGCCCCGAGTTGATCATCACGTCCTGCACCCCATGGCGCACCGCAGCGTGCAGGTCCGCATCGGCGGTAATCAGAAACGGCGACTTGCCGCCCAGCTCCAGGCACACCCGTTTAACCGACGGCGCGGCCGCCTGGGCCACCCGCACCCCGGCGCCGGTGGACCCGGTGAACGACACCATGTCCACCTGCGGGTGCCGGGCCAGCGCCTCGCCGACCTTGGCCCCCGGGCCGCTGACCAGGTTGAACACCCCGGCCGGCAGGCCGATGGCCTCGACCATCTCGGCCAGCACAAACGCATGCAGCGGTGTCTCCTGGCTGGGCTTGACCACCACCGTGCAACCGGCAGCCAAGGCCGGCGCCAGCTTGCCGATCAGCTGGTGCAGCGGGTAGTTCCACGGGTTGATGAACGCGCACACGCCAACCGCCTCGCGGTACACCAGCGAGTTGCCGACTTCGCGCACTTTATCCATCAGCCCGGCCAGCTCGGCGTATTGTTCCAGGCCGGCGATCGGCCCCTCCACCTGCACCGCCTGGCACCACTGCACCGGCATGCCCAGTTCGTCGGTGATGACCGCAGCCATTTCCGCCGCGCGGCTTTTCAGCTGCGCGACCAGCGCCCGGATGTAACCGGCACGCACACCGGAAGGCGTGCGCGACCAGCCATCAAAAGCCCGCCGCGCTGCCGCCACTGCCCGCTCGACATCCGCCTCGGTGCCCAACGGTACCCGGCCGATGGCCTGTTCAGTGGCCGGGTCGATCACCTCGGCCATGCCCTGCCCGGCCGGTATTTGCCAGGCGCCATCGATGTACAGCCGCGCGTAGTCACGCATGGGCCTGCTCCTGCATCAGTTCGCGGGCACAGCGGGCGATGCGCTGGCAGGCGTCGGTCAGGGCCTCGGTGCCCAGTACCAGGCCCAGGCGTATATGCCCGGCGGCGCTCGGGCCGAAGGCCTCGCCAGCGAGTACCGACACTCCCTGGCTGCCCAGCAGGCGGTCGGCGAAGGCCTGCGCGCTGAGCCCGGTTTCGCGGATATCGACCATCACGAACATGCCGCCATCGGGTTTCAGGGCTTTGATTCCCGGGCAGCCAGCCAACTGCTCGCAGACCAGATCACGGCGCTGCCGATAGGCCTCGCGCATGGCGTCCAGCTCAGGCAGTTGCTGTTCCAGCGCCACCACGGCGGCGTCCTGGATAAAGTCCGGCGAGCCGTACAGCATGCACAGGGCGAGGTTTTCCAGGTGCGTGGCCAGTTCGGCAGAACCCACCACCCAGCCCACCCGCCAGCCGGTCATGGCATGCGACTTCGACAGGCTGTTGAGCGTGGCGGTACGCTCGGCCATGCCTGGCAAGCTGCCGGAGCTGATGTGCTCGCCTTGATACAGCAGCTCGCTGTAGACCTCGTCGGAAATCAACCACAGGTCATGGGCAATACACAATTCGGCCAAAGCCTCCCAGGTCGCCCGGGGCAGGCTCGCGCCTGAGGGGTTGTGCGGGCTGTTCAGGGCCAGGGCGCGGGTACGCGGGGTAATGCGCTCGGCCACATCGCGCGGGCACACACGAAAGCCGTTCTCCGGCTTGACCGGCACCGGCACCACCGTGGCGCCGCAAGCGCCGAACACCGCCTCGTAGGTCACGTACATCGGTTCGGCGACGATCACTTCGTCGCCGGCTTCCAGCACACATTGGGCCACGCAGTACAACGCGCACTGCGCCCCCGCCAGCACCGTCACCTGGTCGGCATCGACGGCCTGGCCGCTGCGCTGCCGGTGGCGGTTGGCGATGGCCTGGCGCAGCGCCAGCTTGCCGCGTACATCGGCGTAGTGGGTATGGCCCGCGCGCAGGCTGTCGACGGCCGCCTCGACGATCGGCGCCGGAGTGTCGAAGTCCGGGTCCCCCACCGACAGCAGCAAGATGTCCTTGCCCTCGGCCTGCATGGCCAGGGCGCGGTAGTGGATGTCCCAGGCGGCAGCCCCGTCGCCGGCAATGCGTTGGGTAAGCTTGGCGTAGCGCATGGCAATCTCTCCCTTAAATGGCGGTTTCAGTCGACGAGGATCTTCGGGTTGGAACTGCCCCATACGGTGTACAGGTCGGCCAGCAGTGCGCCGTTGATTTCTTCCATCTCGGCCTGGGTAATTTCACCCCCGGCCTGCTTGCCGAACAGCACGGCTTCGTTGCCATCTTTCACGTCGGGGAAGTCGGTGACATCGACCATCAACGTGTTCATCGACACCTTCCCCACCACCGGCACCCGGTGGCCGTTGATCAGCACATGGCCTTTGTTGGTGAATGAACGGCGGTAGCCATCCGAGTAGCCGACGGTAATGTTGGCCAGGCGCGAATCGCGCGCCAGGGTCAGGGTGCGGTCGTAGCCGACGGTGTTGCCGGCCGGATAGCTGTGCACGGCGGCCACGTGCGATTTGAACTGCATCGCGCGCTTGTACTCGGTATGCGCCGGCACGGTATCGCCGAACAGGGCACCGCCGGTGCGGACCATGTCCAGGCGCGCTTCCGGCACCTCCAGGGTAGCGAACGAGTTGGCCGCGTGCAGGGTCAGCTGGCTGCGGTCGAGCCTGGCATGCTTGATCAGCCAGTCGGTCTGTTGGTTGAACGCCGCCAGGCCCTTGCGCACATCTTCCTTGTCTTCGACGGCAAAGTGGGTCATCAGCGCGACCAGTTTGAGGTGCTTCTGGTCGGTGATCTGCAGCGCCTCGCCACGCCCGGACCAGGTCGCCATCTCTACCTCGTTGCGGCTCATGCCGCTGGAGTTGAGCGCCATGTGGATACGCAGGATCTTGCCATGCCGCGCGGCGATCGCATCGGCCTGGCGGGCGAACTCGGCACTGCCGACCAGCTCTTCCATGTCGTACTGCAAGGCTTCTTCCAGCTCGCCGAGGCTGGCCAGGCGCACCCGCACCAGTTGCCCGGTGAAGCCGCTGGCGCGGACCACGCGGGCCTCCTCGTTGCTGGCCACGGCCACGCAGGGTACTCCCTGGGCGATGATCGACGGCATCACCAGGCCGATACCGTGGCCATAAGCATCGGCCTTGAGCACGGCACATAATCTGGACTTGCCGCCCAGCTCGGCCTGCAGGGTGCGGATGTTGTGTTGCAAGGCGCTGGCACTGACTTCGACCCAGGCGTTGCTGTTCTGCACGGTCATGGCGCTGGTGCCATTGTCCATTGATAGCGGCGGTGCAGCGTACAGCGGCGCCTGACCAGTGATCAGCAGGGCCAGGGAGGCGGCCAGAAGGGTACGGCGAAATGGCATGGTGTGTTCTCTTGTTATTGTCGTTGTGTGCGGCTTAGCAGACGCAGGTATGTTTGAGTTCGATCAAGGTCACCCCGGGGGTGGCAAAGCCACTGGCGAGGTCAGCCTGCAGGGCATCCAGGTCGCGTGGCTGGCGCACCGCACAGCCGAAGGCGCGGGCCAGGCCGATGAAGTCCGGGTTACGCGGCAGCACGCCGACCGGCTCGATGTCCAGGCCGAGCATGTCGTCGCGGATCTGGCCGAGGGCGTCGTTGTTCCACAGCAGCACGACCAGCGGGCGATCCAGCTCTTCCACGGCAGTAGCGAGTTCCTGAGCGGTGTAGAGGAAACCACCGTCGCCCACCAGCACCAGGCCTGGGCGGTGATCTGTGGCGAACATGCCACCAATGCCGGCCGGCAAGCCGTAGCCGAGGGTGCCGTAGCCGGTGGGGTGCAGCCAACTGCGCGGCGCCCGGCTGGCGAAGGCATAGTTGCCGGTGTAGGCCAGCTGCGTCATGTCGCTGCTGATGAACGCGTTGTCGGGTAGCACGGCAGCAATGCGGTCGAGAATCGCCTGGTGCGTGGCCTGCAACGGCGCATGCCCATTGCGGATGGCCTGGCGCAAGTTGGCCACTGCTGCGCTGGCCTGGGCCGGGTCACGGTCGAGGTCTGGCAGCTGCTCGAGCAAGCCGGCCAGGGTTTGCCGGGCATCGCCGTGCAGGGCCATGGCACAGGGGTAGAAGTCGTTGAACTTGCGCGGGTCGATATCCACGCGCAGCAGTTCGCCAGTGAGCGGCAGGCGTTCGCGCCAGAAGTCGGTGTCGGCCATTTCGGTGCCCACGGCCAGCACCACGTCGGCCTGGCTGATCAGCTGCCAACCGGGCTCCACGCACAGGCTCGACCCGGCATTCAGCGGCGCATCCACTGGCAGCAGGCCCTTGCCGGCGACGCTGGTGAACAGCGGCGCCGCCAGCCGGGTACTGAGTTGCTGCAACTGCTCGGCGGCTTGCAATGCACCACCGCCGGCGATGATCATCGGCCGCTTGGCGGCTGCCAGCTTGCGCGCGGCCTGGTCAAGCAGCTCGCGGCATGGCTGACCCCGCCCAGGGCGGCGCACGACCTCGGCGCTCCAGTCGCGGCTGACCGGCGCCGCCAGCACGTCCAGCGGCACCGAAATATGCACCGGGCGTGGCCGCTCGCTGTCGAAAACCGCCCAGGCACGGGCGATCAGCTCGGGCAGGTCGTCGCCGCGCAGCGCCACGGCAGAAAACGCCGTGATCGGCGCAGTCATGGCGCGCTGGTCCTGGGTTTCGTGCAGGCAGCCCCAGCCCTTGCCCAGGCTGGCGGTGTGGTTGACGCTGGAAACCACCAGCATCGGGATCGAGTCGGCATAAGCCTGGCCGATAGCGGTGGCGGCGTTGGTCACGCCAGGGCCGGTGATGACAAAACACACCCCCGGCTTGCCACTGACGCGGGCATAACCGTCGGCCATGAAACCGGCACCCTGCTCGTGGCGGGTCAGTACATGGCGGATGCCACTGCCGGGCAGGCCGCGGTACAGCTCCAGGGTGTGCACCCCGGGGATGCCGAACACCGTTTCGACGCCGTAGTTGGCCAGCAGGCGCACCAGCGCCTGGCCGGCGGTGAGGTTGTTGTCACTCATGTCGTTCTCCTTGCGCCTGGCCGAGGCGGATCAGCGCATCGACCGCGGTGGTGCCGTGGGCACCCACCATCAATGGGTTCACATCCAGTTCCAGCAGCTGCCCGGCGTTTTCGCAGGCGTAGTCGGCCACCGCACGGATGGCCGCCACCAGCCCATCGAGGTCGGCGGCCGAGCGGCCCCGAAAGCCTTGCAGCAGGCTGGCGCTGCGCAGGCTCAGCAGCGCCGCACGAATGGCGCTGTCGGTGGTGGGCAGCAACAGGTTGACACTGTCCTTGAGCAGTTCCACCAGCACGCCGCCGGCACCGATCACCAGGGCCAGGGCAAAGTCCGGCTCGCGCTTGATGCCGACGATCAACTCGGCCAGCGGCGGTGCGGCCATGGGTTCCAGTAATACCCGGTCGAACGCCACCTGCGGGGCGTAGGCGGCGATACGCTGGCGCATTTGCACCAGCGCGGCGTCGAGGGCGGCGGCATCGCGCAGGTTCAGGGCCACGGCACCGGCTTCGGTCTTGTGCGGCAACTGGGCGCTGACTGCCTTCAGTGCCAGCGGGTAACCCACGCGAGCCGCGTCTGCCACAGCGCGCTCGGGGGTGCTCAGCACCCCGGCTGGTACCGGCAGGCCGAACGCGCGCAAGGCTTGCTTGGATTGCCATTCATCCAGCAGCTGACTTTCGCCCGCAAGCGCTTGCGGGCACAGCGGCAGCCGTACGGCCTCGCCCTGCTCCAGCAAGCGCTGGCGGTTGCGCTGGTAGGCGACAATGCGGCCCCAGGCCGCCAAGCCATCCTCGACACCCTGCAATGCGGCGATACCCCGTGCATGCAGGCGCTGGCGGGCGCAGGCGGGCAACAGCTCGGGGAACGCCGAGGTGACGAAACCGACCTTGCCGTGGCGTTCCAGCGCATCGCAGTACAGCGCCAGCAGCAGGTCGCATTCCTTGCGTTCGCCGGTAAACGCCGCCGGGTAGTCCAGCACCAGCATGGCCGCGTCGGCCGCCCCGCTGAGAGTGCTGTCGAGCATGCGTTGCAGGGCCGCTGCATCGCCCCAGATGGCAGTGGTGAAGTCCAGCGGGTTGACCAGGTTGGCGTAGGCCGGCAGCACCTCGGCCAGTGCGCTGACCTGGGCGTGCTCCAGCTTGGGCAGGCTCAGCTGGTTGCGCTCGGCATAGTCGGCGATCAGGCCGGCATCACCACCCGAACAGGCCAGCGCGATCAGCTCGCCGTCGGCAGGCAAACGCCCGCAGGCGGCAGCCTTGAGGGTCTCGACAAAACTCACCGGGCCGCTCACGCGGATCACCCCCAGGCGCTGGAACAGGCTGTCGTACAGGGCATCGGAGCCGGACAGCGAGCTGGTATGGCTGAGCGCCAGTTCGGCGCCGATCTGCGACACCCCGGTCTTCAGGGCGATGATCGGCGTGCCCTGCAGCAACGCCTTGTGGGCGGCGCGGGCGAAACCCGGCACGTTCTTCAGGCCTTCCAGGTGCAGGCCGATGGCGGTCACACGGGGGTCATCGAGCAGCACGTCCATCAGCTCGGCCACGCCCAGCTGCGCCTGGTTGCCGACCGAGGCCATGTAGGCGACCGGCAGCGAGCGGTCGCTCATGGACAGGTTGTAGGCGAAGTTGCCGCTCTGGGTAAGGATCGCCACGCCCTTCTCCACCTGCTTGCCGCCATGGGCCACCGGCCACAGGGCGGCGCCGTGCAGGTAGTCAAGCAGGCCGTAGCAGTTGGGACCGAGCAAGGCCATGCTGCCAGCGGCATCGAGCAGGCGCTGCTGCAGCTGGCGGCCTTCTTCACCGCTTTCGGCAAAGCCCGAGGCATAGCAGATGGCGCCACCGGCCCCGCGTGCGGCCAGCTCGGCAACGCACTGCAGGGTCAGCTCACGGTTGGTGGCGATGAACACCGCGTCCGGGGCGCAGGGCAAGTCGGCCACCCGCGCCACGCAGGGGATGCCTTCCAGGCTGTCATGCTGCGGGTTGACCAGCCACAGCTCGCCGCCAAAGCCGCCTTCGGCGCAGCGCTTGAGCGCCCGCGCCATGCTGCGCCCGCCAACGAACGCCAGGTGCCGGGGCGCCAGCAAGCGCTTGAGGTTGTCACGAATCGATTGCGACATAAGGGTTCTCCAGGGCGATCAACGCAGCAGCGGGCGCAGCAGTTCGCGGGCGATGATGTGCCGCTGGATTTCCGATGTGCCCTCCCAGATCCGCTCGATGCGCGCATTGCGCCAGATGCGCTCCACGGGCCCTTCATCCATCAGGCCCATGCCGCCGAATATCTGCACGGCTTCATCGGCCACCTTGCCCAGCACTTCACTGGCAAACAGCTTGGCCATGCCGGCCTCGCCATCGGTCATGCTGCCCTGGTCCATCTTCCAGGCAGTGTGCAGGGTAAGCATTTCTGCGGCGCGGATCTGCGTGGCCATGTCGGCGAGCTTGAACGATACGCCCTGGTAGCTGCCGATCGGTTGGCCAAACTGCTTGCGGTCGGCTGCCCATTGC
>NZ_JABMCN010000009.1:0-24444 GCF_013179515.1 Pseudomonas sp. CM27 | reverse complement strand
CCAGGCAGTGTGCAGGGTAAGCATTTCTGCGGCGCGGATCTGCGTGGCCATGTCGGCGAGCTTGAACGATACGCCCTGGTAGCTGCCGATCGGTTGGCCAAACTGCTTGCGGTCGGCTGCCCATTGCAGCGAAAGGTCCAGGGCACGCTGCGCCTGGCCTACGCAGTTGGCAGCCACCATCACCCGGCCAGCGGTGAGCCAGGCATTGGCCACTTCCCAGCCCTTGCCGACCTCGCCCAGCACTTTGCTGGCCGGTACCCGGCAGTCGTCGAAGAACAGCTCGTAGGTGTGGTAGCCACGGTTGCTTACGCACTTGGGCCCGCGGCGGATGGTCATGCCCGGGGTGCCGCGGTCGACCAGCAACGCCGTCACGGCATTGCGCTTGCGGCCGTTGTGCTCGTAGGTGTCGGTGACCGCGAAGACGATGGCGAAATCGGCGTGGCCGGCGTGGCTGATGAAGTGCTTGCTGCCATTGATGACAAAATCATCGCCCTGGCGCACGGCGCGGGTCTTGATGGCATTGGCGTCGGAGCCGGCACCCGGTTCGGTGAGGGCGAAGCAGTCGGTTTTCTCTCCCTGCACGCACGGCAGCAGGTAGTCGTTGATCTGCTCGTCCTTGCAGGCCATGAGAATTTTCGAAGGCCGCGCGACGAACACGTGCAAAGCCCAGGACACCTTGGACAGCTCGCGCTCGATCAGCGCCTGCGACAGGTAATCCAGGCCGCCACCGCCGACTTCCTCGGGCATGTTGAAGGCATAGAACCCGGCGGCGATGGCCTTGCCGCGGATGTGCGCGGCAAGCTCGGGCGACACGGCATCGGCGCGGTCCACCGCTTCCTCATGGGGCAGCAGCTCTTTGGCAACAAAACTGCGTACCGCTTCCACCAACATTTCTTGTTCTTGGGTCAGTTGGAAATTCATCTGCGAAGGTCCTGGTAGGGTCGGGTATCGGGTTACTGGCCAGTGAAACGTGGTGCGCGGCGTTCCACCGAAGCCTGCAGCGCCTCGGCGCCGTCCTGGCTGCGGCCGCACAGCAGGCCGGCGTGGCGCTCGGCTTCCAGCTGTTCGGCCAGGGTGCGGCGGGCGCCGTCGCGGATCAGCCGTTTGGTCTGGGCGAAGGCGAAGGTCGGGCCGTTGGCCAGGCGCCCGGCCAGTTCGGCGGCCACTGCGGGCAGTTGCTCATCGGCACACACTTCGCTCACCAGCCCGGCGGCCAGGGCCCGTTCAGCGCCCCACAGTTCATCGAGGAACAGCAGGCGCTTGGCCTGCTCGCTGCCGATCAGCCGCGGCAGGTGCCAGCTGGCCCCGGCGTCGGGGCTGTAGCCCATGCTGGTGTAGCCGGCCTTGAACCGCGCCGAGGCGGCGGCTATGCGCAGGTCGCAGCACAGGCTGAGGTCCATGCCCCCGCCCACGGCGGTGCCGTTGATGGCGGCGAGGGTGGGTTTGTCGAGGCTGTGCAGGCGCAACATCACGGCGTGCGCGGTTTCGGTCCAGCCGTAGGTTTCCAGGGTCCCCTGGGCTTCGGCTGCCGCCCATTCGGCGAGGTCGGCGCCAGCGCAGAAGCTGCGGCCGCTGCCGGTCAGCACCACCACCCGCACGGCCGGGTCGGTGTTGCAGGTGTCGAGCAAGGCGTGCAGTTGCTTGAGGGTGGGAATGTCCAGCGCATTGCGCTGCTCGGGGCGGTTGAGGGTGATCCAGGCAACGCCGGCTTCGACCTTGCTCAACAGTGAGGGCGACGGGGTGGTCATGGGGGCCTCGGTGGTGTTGTGATGGTTTTGGGAGGGCTGGCAAGGGAGATACTAAACGAGTGTTCAACAAGCTGGGATGGGGTGTTACAACTTCGTACAAGTCGGGGGTTGGTGTTACAGGGTTGGGGTGGGAGGTGGGTTCAGGTGGTGTTCGCCGCAGCAGTGCAGCGCCTGAGAGAGACCAAGCGCCGCGCGGGCGGCGCTCGATCTCAGAGGCGATAAATATCCAGCGACGGACACTTCCGCCCACACCCCGCAACCTCAAACCCCCGGCGCACTCGGTGCAAAAGCCCCCTGCCGACGCCGGTTGACGACGTAATACGCCGCATAGCACAAGGCAATAAATCCGAAGCCCCAATACAACGAAGGCCGCTGGGTTTCATCCAACGCCAGGAACACGAACAGCGAGCTGCACAGGGTGATGCACAACAGCGGCACCAGTGGATACAGCGGCGCCCGGTATTTCAGGTCGTGCAATTGCCCACCCTCACGCAGATAAGCCTTGCGGAAGCGATACTGCGCCAGGGCAATAACGATCCACGTCACGGTACCGGACATGCCGCTAACCGCCATGAGCACCATGAACAGCGTGTCCGCCGCCACGAAACTGGTCATCAGCGAGATCAATGCGAAGCACAGGGTGATGCTCAACGCCCGCAGCGGCACGCCACGCTTGCTCAGCGGCGCCAGACTCTTAGGCGCCATGCCGGTCTTGGACATGGCCCAGAGGATGCGGGTCGAGGCATACAGCCCAGAGTTACCCACCGAAAGGATGGCAGTGAGAATGACGAAGTTCATCAGGTCGGCGGCGTAAGGTATGCCGACCATATCGAACACCTGCACGAACGGGCTTTCCATCAACCCGGCCTGCTCGTAAGGCACGATGGCCGACAGCACGGCAATCGCCAGCACATAGAAGATCAGCACCCGGAACACCACGTTGCGCACCGCACGCGGGATGCTCTTTTCCGGGTGCTCGGTCTCACCCGCAGCCACACCCATGATTTCGCAGCCCTGAAAGGCGTACACCACGGTCATCATCACCGCGAACACCGCGGACAGGCCGTGGGGGAACAGCGATTCGCCCATCAGGTTGTTCAGCATCGGTGCCGGCGCCCCGCTATTCAGCGGGATGGCGCCGAAGATCACCAGCACGCCAATGACAATGAAACCGAGAATGGTCGCCACCTTGATGCCCGAGAACCAGTACTCGGCCTCACCAAAGGCGCGGGTGGCCAGGGCGTTGAGGCCGAACAGCACGACCACGAACAATGCCGACCAGTACCAGATCGGCACCTCCGGAAACCAGCGCGTCATCAGCATGCCGGCGGCGGTGAATTCCAGGCCCACGGTGGTAGCCCAGCTCATCCAGTACACCCAGCCGATCATGAACCCCGTGGCCGGGCCGATGAACTTGGTGGCGTGGGCCTGGAACGAGCCGGACACCGGCATCTGCACCGACAGTTCGCCCAGGCACACCATCACCAGGTACATCAGCAGGCCCGCCACCAGGTAGGCCAGGATCGCGCCCACCGGGCCGCCCTGGTTGATGGTCACGCCCGAGCCCATGAACAGCCCGGTGCCGATCACCCCGCCCAGCGACAGCATGAAGATATGCCGGCTTTTCAGGGCCCGGGTGAGCTGGATCTTTTCGCTGGAGTCAGTCATGGCGCACCTCGCCATCGCGGCCGGTGCAACGCCACGCGGGGGTGCCGCGTGGGGTGGTATCGAGGAGGGGCTGAGCGCTACGGCATGTCATTATTCTTGTCTCCAATAAGCCTCATGGACCGCGTGCAACACGGTTGCCATGGATTATTGAAAACGGATGTAAGGTGCCGTTGTACGAACGGATCGAAGATGTAAAAAGTCGTAAGTTTTTTGTACGTCAGCGCTGGATCAACTGTTCCAGGGTGATGCGGGCCTGGTCAAGCCGGGTGGCCAGCGGCTCGCCAAGCGCTTGCAGCGCCTGTGCATCATGCTGGCGGGCGGCGTCTTCCAGCCCTCGCAGCAATTGCGCCAACCCGGAAAAGCCCAGCGAATCGCAGCTGCCCGCCAGGCGATGAGCCAGGTGCAGCACTTCGGTAAAGTCCTGGGCCGGCAGCGCCTCGGCCAGCGCCACGGCATGCTGCTCCAGCGACTGGCGCAGCACTTTCAGCAGGCCTTGCAGCTTCTGTTCGCCCAACAGTGAACGGTGGGTGCCCAGCAGTGCCCAGTCCATGTTTGCATCAGCGCCGGCCACTTCAGCAGGCGACGCTTGGGCCAGTGCCTTGCGCAGGTTCTCCAGCCGCAGCGGTTTCGCCAGCACCCCCTGCATGCCAGCGTCCAGGTACTCCGGCACTTGCCCTGGTTGCACGCCGGCCGTCAGCGCCAGGATGCGACTGTGGCGGTTAGGGCCAGGCCTGGCGCGAATCTGCCGGCACAGCTCCACGCCGCTCATGCCGGGCAGGTGCACGTCCAGCAGGATCAGGTCGAAGCGCCGCTGCGCGCAGCTTTGCAGCGCCTGCGCGGCGTCTTCGGCAAAACTGACCCGGTGGCCGTCACGCTGCAGCAACCCGCCAGCCACATCGCGGTTCAGCGCCACGTCCTCGACCACCAGGATCTCCAGGCTTGCCAGCGGCGACGGTGCGCCTGGACTGACCGGCAGGTGCTGCCCGCGGGCCATGTCGAGCTCGAACCAGAAGCGGCTGCCCTGCCCTTGCACGCTGTCCAGGCCAATGCTGCCGCCCAGCTTTTCCACCAGGTGCTTGCACACTGCCAGGCCCAGGCCGGTGCCGCCGTAGCGCCGGGTCACCGCCTCGCTGGCCTGGACGAAGCGGTCGAAGATCCTGGCCTGCACGGCCGGCTCGATGCCGATGCCATCGTCGATGACCGCGATGCGCAAGCGCTGGGAGGTTTCGCTGCTGGCGAGCACCTGCAGCGTGAGCCGCACCTGACCACGCTCGGTGAACTTGATGGCATTGGCCAGCAGGTTGCTCAGCACCTGGCGCAGGTATTGTTCGGCGCCGTGCTGGTATCCGGCCAGTTGCTCATCGATTTCCAATAGCAGCGTGTCAGCGTTTTCCATGGCCATGGGTTCGAGCAGCGCCAGCACTTCCTGGCACAGCTGGCGCAAGGAAAAACCGACCAGCTCGGCGCGGCTCTCGCCCTCCTCCAGCCGGGCGAAATACAGCACTTCGTTGAGAATCGCCAACAGCCCCTCACCGGCCTTGTACAGGGCCTCGACGCGCTGGCGGTCGGCGGCTTCCAGCCGGCCGCCGCGCAGCAGCTCGGCCATGCCGAGGATGCCGTTCAGCGGTGTGCGCAACTCATGGCTCATGGTCGCCAGGAAGCGCGACTTGGCCAGGTTGGCAGCCTCGGCCTCATCCTTGGCCCGGGCCAGGCTGGCCGTGCGCCGTTCGACCATGGCCTGCAGCTCGTCGCGTTTGTCCTGCAGCACCAGGCGATCGCGCTCGCGGCGTTCGATGTCGCTGAGGATAGCGCGGCGCATGTCGTCCAGGGCGTGCGCCACCGTGTCGATTTCATCGACGCGCGCCGAGCGCCTGCGGGCCAGGCGCAGCGGCTCCTGCCACTGGCCGGCGCCGATACGCCGGGCGAACTCGGCCATCACCTGCAGATGGCGGGTGACCAAGCGGTAGAAGAGCCCGGACAGCGCCACCGCCAGACCACAGAGGAACACCCCCATCCATAGCAGGCTGGCCAGGCCGGTGGCGTACAGCCGACGATGCACTGCACCGAGGTCGATGCTGACTTCCAGCTCACCCAGGTGCCTGGCCGGCCCGGAAGGCGGCTGGTAGTCGAGCGGAAAGCGTTCGATGCGCAGCGGGCCTTTGGGCTCGGCCTCACCGCGCAACAGCTGGAAATCGTCACTGACCAGGCGTACCCGCGCCACATCGGAAAAGTCCACCAGGCCGCGCAATTGCACATCCAGCTGCGCCTCGTCCAGGTCCCACAGGCTGCGCTCCAGGCTGGCCAGGTAGCCGGCGCGGATCAACGCCATGCGCGCCTCGATGTCGCGCATCTCGCGACGGTACTCGAAGTACAGCTGCACCGAGCTGGCCAGCACGGTGAAGCACAGGCTGAACAGCAGGATGAACAGCAGCAGGCGGCGCAGCAGGCCATCGGTTCGCAGGCGGATCATCGCGCATCCACCGGCAGCTTGATCATGTCGCGGTAGGTGACTTCGCTCTGCTCCAGCCAACGCTCGATCTCGCCAGCCTGGGTCATGCGCCGCAGTTGCATGTCGATTTCATCCATGTGCCGGCTCAACGGTGATTGCCGCGAGACCGCCACGCGCAGGTAGTCCACGCTCAGGGCCGTGGGCAAGACCCGGATGTCCTGCGCGCCGGGCAGGTGCTCGATGAACAGCTGGCCGGTGCGCCGCTCCTGGATCACGTAGTCGATGCGCCCGCGGATCAGCTTGCCGAAGTTCTGCTGGCTGGACGACACCCGTTCGATGTTCTGGTGGCGGGCGACGAAGCGGTCGAACTCGGCGCCATAGCTCTCGCCGTACAGCAAACCACCGCGGTAGCCGGCCAGGTCTTCCAGTTGCCGGAACTGCACGGGCCGCAGGCGGTTGTAGAACACGGCCACTTCCTCGCGCAGCACCGGCACTGTGGAAAAACGCATGCGCTGGTCACGCTGGTCGCTGTTGTAGGCCAGCACCACGTCCACCCGCCCGGCGGCGGCGTCCATCAGGCAGCGCTTCCAGTTGCCCAGCACCACGGTCTGCACCGGGTAGCCCATGCGTGCGAACAGCTCGCGCACCACCGTCGGCGCCAGGCCACGTACCTGGTGGCCGTCGCTCCAGGAAATTGGCGGGTACACCGGGTAGTCGCAATAGCGCACCGGCTCTGCGGCCCCAGCGGGCGCGGCGAGCAGCGCCAAGGCCAAGGCCAGGGCCCAGGCACGATGGTTCATGCCGCCACGCTGGCGGTGAACAGGTAGCCGGTGCCGTGGATGGTAATGATCAGCTGCGGCTCGGCCGGGTCGTCGTGCAGCTTGCGCCGCAGGCGGCCGACCAGTACGTCGATGGAGCGGTCGTTGGGCACCCATTCGCGGTTGCGGATCTGGTCCATCAGCTGGTCACGGCTGAGGGTGTGACCACTGTTACGCAGGAACACGCTGAGCAACTGGAACTCGCCGTGGGTCAGCAGGGTCTGGCTGCCACGGGCGTCGATAAGGCGCCGACGGTCGGTGTCCAGCGCCCAGTCGGCGAACTGCTTCAGCGACTGCGCGCAGGCCGGCGTCGGCAGCACTTCGCGGGCATGGCGCACGCGGCGGATCAGGTTTTTCGCCCGCGACACCAGCTCACGCGGGTTGAGCGGCTTGATCACGTAGTCGTCGGCGCCGCATTCCAGACCGACGATGCGGTCGATGTCGTCGTTGCGCCCGGTGATGAGGATGATGCCGACCTCCGAGCGCACGCGCAGCTCGCGGGTCAGGGTCAGGCCGTCCTTGCCGGGCAGGCGGATGTCCAGCAGCACCAGGTCGACATCCTGGCTGCCAAGCAGGGCTTCGGCCTTTTCCGCCGTGTCGGCGCAGTGCACGTCATAGCCTTCCTGGGACAGGTAGGCCTGCAGCAAGTCACGAACAAGCGGATCGTCGTCGACGATCAATACTCGAGGCGTCATTGCGTGTTTCTCTTTTTTATTGGTGTTGTGCTACACACTCGCGACAGCAGCGTACTCGCTACTGAACGGGTGATCAACAGCCCTTGGGCAGGCTGAAGCGCAACCGGCCACCGGCCTGCAGGCCATCGACCCAGGCCTCGCAGATGATCACGCCCTGATCGGGGGTGAAGGTGCCGGGGTTGAGCCCCGACTCCAGCCACAGGCCATCGAGCAAGGCACTCAGGCTGATGGCCGCAAGGTCGGCATCGAAGCCTTGCCAGCCCTCCTCCTCGGCCAGCGTGGCCAGCAACCGGCTGAGTTCGTTGCGGTACTCGCCGTAGGAATGGTCGTGCACCTGGTTGATCGCATCGGCGGTCTTCACCGCGCCCCAGAACGCCAGCCACGCATCGAGCAATTGCGGGTCAAGCAGCTCGGCGCAGAACGACGCGCGAAAGAACGCCGACAGCCGCTCGCGGGCATTGGGTGCAGCCTGGGCCATGGCCTCGCGCAGCAGGCCCATCACCCGGCCGGTGACCGCCAGGTAAGCGTCGGCTACCAGCTCGTCCTTGCCCGCATAGTGATGGCTGATCAGCCCTACCGATACCCCGGCTTCGGCGGAGATCTTGCGAATCGACGCGCCCTGGAAGCCATGGCGCTTGAGGCACACCAGGGTCGCTTCGACCAGGTTGGCTTTGCGCAATTCCGGCAGCATGCGGTGGTAGCGGGCTTCCTGGTTCATCGGCGGCTCTCTGGTCGGGGGGTGGGGCCCAAGGCGGGACTGAACGACTGTACAACAAGCCGGACGGCATGATAAACCCTTGTCACCTGCCCCCATGGGCCCGACCACAACAACAAAAGCGGCTGCCATGAACGACCTGATCACACGCGACCTCGACCAGGGCCTGCTGACCCTGGCCTTCAACCGCCCCGACAAGCTCAACGCCTTGAACACCACCATGTACCAGCAACTGGGTGACCTGTTGCTGGCGGCCAGCGAAGACCCGCAGGTGGAGGTCATCCTGATTACCGGCAACCCGCAGTGCTTTACCGCCGGCAACGACCTGCGCGACTTCCTCGACAACCCGCCCAGCGACCTGGACAGCCCGGTGTTCCGCCTGATGCGGGTGGTCATGGGCGTGGACAAGCCGCTGATCGCCGCGGTCAGTGGCGCGGCGATCGGCATTGGTGCGACCTTGCTGCTGCATTGCGACCAGGTGTTGGTGAGCCGGTCGGCCAAGGTGCGCATGCCGTTCGCGCCGTTGGGTGTGTGCCCGGAGTTTGGTTCCAGTCTGTTGCTGCCGCGCTTGCTCGGCCAGGCCCGCGCGGCGCGGCTGCTGCTGGCTAACGAGTTGCTCGACGGCGAGCAGGCGGTCGCCTGGGGGCTGGCCAACGAACTGCACGAGGACGGTGAACAGTGCCTGGCTGCGGCGCGCAAGCTGGCGCGGCAGCTGCAGCGTTACCCGCAAGCTGCGCTGCGGATCAGCAAGCGGTTGTTGAAGGACAGCCAGCGGGCCGAGCTGGAGGCGACGGTGGCGCGGGAAAGCCAGTTGTTTATCGAGTGCCTGCGGACGGAAGAAGCGCGGGCGGTTTTGAGGGGGTTGATCAAGGATTGAAGAAACTCGGGCTGATTTTTGGTTTGTCGCCGGCAAGCCCGCAGGGAGCGCGTCAGGGACTGATAGGTGCTTGTCACAACCCCATCAAGGCTGACAGGTACTTGCCGCAAGATATGCAGCGCCCGTGAGATCGAGCGCCGCCCGCGCGGCGCTTCGCGGGTAAACCCGCTCCCACATTTGTTGCAACGTACCAAACCTGTCAGGCCATGGTTGCCAGCCTTGTCGGCTTGACTGGATTTCTCGGTTGGCCGCACTGCAGCCTCACCAGGCTCAAGCCATGCACCAAGACAGGCAACCCCCTCTTCCACAGGCATGGCCACGTTGCAACAAATGTGGGAGCGGGTTTACCCGCGAAGCGCCGCGCGGGCGGCGCTCGATCTCACGGGCGCTGCATATCTTGCGGCAAGCACCTGTCAGCCTTGATGGGGTTGTTGTGGCGTGCACCTGTCAGCCCTGATGCGATCCCTATGGCCTTACCGACAACGAACCGCAAAATCGCCGAATCCCCCCCTAATACCCGGTCATCTCCAAATACCCCCGCCCACCCCCACTCCCGCTCAAACGCACCGGCCCCTCCCAATACGGAAACCGTGTCTCCATCCAGGCCTGTGGCTCCACTGCATCAACCTTCATATCCACGCCATGCCCCGGCACCCGCACCCGCCATTGCGTCGGCACCTTCTTGCCGTTCTTCTGCCGCGCCCAACCCAGTGCCTGCAGCTGTATCTGCGCCCCCTGCAGCGACACAACCTCGCCGTCCGGGCCAACCCAGGTCCCGGCCCGATACGCTTCACCCTGCGCCTCGCGTACCTGAAACAGCATCAGCTTCGCCCCACTGTCCAGGTGCAACGAAAACCAGTCCCAGCCGGTTTGCCCAGCAGCCAGCGGCTGGCTGCTCCATTCCCGGTCCAGCCACGCCTGACCGGTGACGGCTATGCACTGACCACCACGCTCCACCTCCCCTTGCACACGGTAAAAGGGCTGACTGTAATAGTACGAAGCCTGCCCCTTGCCGGACTTCTCGCTATAGCCCTTGTCACCATGCAACACCAGCGCAAGATCGCTGTGCAGTTGCAAGCGATAGCGAAAACCGGTGCCACCCGCGACCATCTGCAGGTGCTCGATCCCGCCCGAGCCCTGCAGCGACCAATCGTTGATCCACGCCCGAACCGGTTGCGCCTGCACGCCGGCCTGGCCAATCCCGCCCCGCGCCAGCGTTTCAGCAAACTGGTGACCACCCGGGCCGGTCAGCGCCGCGTGCCCCATCCACAGGTTCGGGCTATCCCAGCCGCTGGTCTCCGGGCCAGGCCGCAGGGCCGAACGGAATAAAGTCCACTGCGCGCCCCAGTCACGCCCCTGGGCGTCCTTGAGATTGCTGGTGACATACCACCATTCGATGCGATAGCCATCGTGGGGGCCATGGTCGTGTGGAAATTGCAGCGTACGGCCGCGCGTCACCTGGCTGAACGCCCCCGCCTGCTGCCCAAGCCCGGCATAGCTCTGCGGTGCGGGCTGATCACAGCCGCACAACAACCCGCACAGCACCAGCCACGCATTACGCTTCATCGGCAAAGGGCCTCAACAGTTCACGGGGCTGGCGCCGCGCCAATTGCCACAAGGGCCAGGCGCTGGCCAGCAGGCTGGTCAGCATACCCATCACGGCCAGTTGCAACAGTTGCGCGGGGAACACGTAAAGCGGCAAACGCCAGCCGAACGCCTGCACATTCACTACCGCAACCAGGCACCAAGCCAGCAACAACCCCAGCGGAATCGCCAGCAGCACGGTAAGGCTGCTCAACATGAGCGACTGGCCCAGGCTCAACCAGACCAGATGGGTGCGGCGCACCCCCAGCGCCCATAACGGCGCCAGCTGGCCCAGGCGGGACTGGCCCAGGGTCAGCAGGTTGATGAACAGCGCCACGCCGGCCACGCCAAGCGTGAGGCTGTTGAGGGCGGCCGTGGCGGCAAAAGTGCGGTTGAACACCTCGGTCGACCAGCGTTTCAGGCGCGCTTGCTCCACCACTCGGTTGTCGTCCAGGGCAAAGCGTTGCTGCAGTGCCGCCTTCATGGCCTGACCCTGCAGGGGAAGCAGGTCGACACTGACGCCACTCAGTGTTGCCTCTGGCCAATGGGCTCGCAGCCAGCCTTCGTTGACCAGCACATGGCCTTTGGGGTTGCCATAATCCGCGTAGATACCCACCACAGCCAGGCCCGGCGAGTCGCGGCCAGGCAGCCTCAGGCTATCGCCCAGTTGCACGTTAAGCCGCCTGGCCAGCTGTTCACTGAGCATCACGGCGTGCCCGCTGGCCAATTGCTCCCAGGCCTGCTTGTGCTGCGCCAGCAATGGCCAGCGGCTGCGATAGACGGGGTGATCGACAATGCCCTGAACCTGCACCGGCCAGCTTTGCAGCCTGGTTTCCACACGCCAGCCGGGCAGTACCATACTGACCGCCGCTTGCTGCCCCAGCCACTCGATGATCTGCAAACCCTGGGCAGTGTCGCGAGGGGTCACATACAGGTCGGCCGACAATCGCTGGTCCAGCCAGCCGACAAAGGTCTTGCGAAAGCCCTCGGTCATGCTGCCCACGCCGACACTGGCAGCCAGCGCCAGCAACAGCGCCATCAGTGCCAGGCTCAATGCCGGCAGTTGCTGGCGGCTGTCGGCGACGAACCATTGCGACAATGGCCGCCGACAACAGCGCGACAACCCGCCTAGCAGCCGATCGAGCAAGACCGGCAGCAACAGCGCCGCCGCCAGCAGCAAACCTGCCAACATGCCGAACGCGCTGGGCAGGCTGTCGCCCAGCATGCCGCAAGCCAAGGCCAACAGCAGCAACACGCCCGCCAGCATGGCCTGACGTTGCAACCAGGGCCCCTGCGCCAATCGCCACGCCTGGGGTTGCGCCAGCGCCAGCAACGGCAAGCGTGCTGCCCGCAACACGCTGCCCAGTCCCGCCAGCAACGCGCCCAGCACACTCACCAGCACACCGGCCAGCCACCAGCCTGCGGGCAGGCTCAGCGTGCCAGCGACTTGTGCGCCATAAAGGCCGCGCAAGCTGGCGGCCACATCGGGCAGCAACCACGCGGCCAGCCCATAGCCGCTGGCAACCCCGGCCAATCCACCCAGCAGCGCGAACAGGCCCAGCTCCAGCAGCAGGGCACACAGCAGCACCTTCAGGCTGACGCCACAGGCGCGCAGGTTACGGATCAGCCCGCGCCGCTGCTCCAGGGCCAAGCCAATCGCGGCATGGGTGATGAACAGACCGACGATGAATGCCAGCAAGCCGAGTGCGGTCAGGTTGAGGTGAAAACTGTCGGTCAGGCGCTGCAACCCGCCGTCGTCCTGCCGAGGTTGCAGCTCGAGCAACGGCGCGATATTCGCAGGGAGTGCCCCGGGTGCATCAGCCACCAGCAATCGGGACAATTGCCCAGGTGCGTGCAGCAGTGCCTGGGCGTGGCCGATATCGACCACGATCACCCCTGGCGCCAACGCTGGCTGCAAGCGCAAAGGTGGAAGCCGCTGCCCTTCGCTGTCGACTGCCGGATCGCCAGGTTTTGCATTCATTTGACGCAAGGTGTCCGGCCCGACCCAGGCTTGCCCGGGCGAGCCGATAAAGGCTTGCAGATCGAATGCCTGCGGCTGCACCCCAGCGATGCTGCTGGACGGCGGCAGGCTGAGTGGTTCGATGCCGATCAGCTGCACGTTGCGCGTCGGTTCGCCCGGCAGGCGCAAGCGCCCTTCCAGCACCGGCGACACCGTCCAGCCCAGCCTGCGCAGCTGCACATACAGCGCCTGGTCGAAGCGCTCGCCATTGCGCGGCAGCACTTGCGCCTGCAACGGCCCGGCCAACACTGCGCTGGCCCGGGCATAATCGCTGCGTGCCTGGCTGTTCAGCGCCTGCACTCCGGTCCACAGCGCCGTGGCCAGCCACAGCCCGGTAAAGATGCTGAAAAACTGCACCCGATGGCGCCGCCAGTGGCTGAGCAACGCCAACAATGCCAGCGACAAAAGCCTCATCAGCGCTGCTCGGCCCGCACGCGCCCGGCCTGCAGGTAACAACGCCGCTGCAACCGCGCCGCCAGCCGCGGGCTATGGGTAACCATCAGCACACCGCTGCCGGCTTCCGCGACCAGTTGCAGCAGCAGGTTCAGCACCTCATCGCTGCTGGCTTCATCCAGGCTACCGGTGGGTTCGTCAGCCAGCAGCCAGGCCGGGCGCCCGGCCAAGGCGCGGCCGATGGCGACCCGTTGCTGCTGGCCGCCGGAGAGTTGCTCCGGGTAACGCGAAAGCAGGTCCGCCAAGCCCAAGCGTTGGGCAAGATACTCAACCCAGTCGGGGTCGTGCCGCTCGGCCAGCCTGGCCTGAAAGGCAAGGTTGGCGCCCACATCCAGGCTACTGATCAGGTTGTACTGCTGGAACACCAAGCCAATCCCCTCCCGTCGCCACTGCGCGAGCGAGGCCTCGGAACGGCTGTCGAGCGGGACGTCGTCGATCAGGATGCGGCCACTGTCGGCACGGTCCAGGCCGGCCACCAGGTGCAACAAGGTGCTCTTGCCACTGCCAGACTCGCCCATCAGCGCCAGGCTGCTGCCGCGGGCCAGGCGCAAGTCGACACCTTGCAGCACCGGGAGCGGGCCTTGGGGGGTGGGGAAGGATTTGTGGAGGTTTTCGATGACCAGCATCGAGGGGCCTTGGTGGAATGCATGTCTTGTTAGGAATAGCAGGTTTGGAGCAACACGGGCGCCCTGTGAGAGCGGCAGCGGAACAATCGTGGGTGGAAATACAGGCAACCTATAATGGATCCACAAATAATTCGATAATCGCCCAAAAGGCGATTGAATCCCTGAATTATAGGTTGACCATCGGTGCAGCGGACCGCTCTAATGGATCCATTAAATAAAAACAAAACCCCGGAGAGCCTCCCATGTACCCCAAAAACACCTGGTACGTCGCCTGCACCCCCGAAGAAATCGCCAGCAAGCCGCTGGGCCGGCAGATCTGCGGCGAAAAGATCGTGTTCTACCGCAGCCACGAGAACCGAGTAGCCGCCGTGGAGGACTTCTGCCCGCACCGTGGCGCGCCGTTGTCGCTCGGTTATGTGGAGGACGGCAACCTGGTATGTGGCTACCACGGCCTGGTCATGGGCTGCGACGGCAAGACCGTGTCGATGCCAGGCCAGCGGGTCCGGGGCTTCCCTTGCAACAAGACCTTCGCTGCAGTCGAGCGTTATGGCTTCATCTGGGTCTGGCCCGGCGACCAGGCGCAGGCCGACCCGGCGCTGATTCCGCACCTTGAATGGGCGATGAATGATGAATGGGCCTACGGCGGCGGCCTGTTCCACATCGGCTGCGACTATCGCCTGATGATCGACAACCTGATGGACCTGACCCACGAAACCTACGTGCACGCCTCCAGCATCGGCCAGAAGGAAATAGACGAAGCACCGCCGGTAACCACCGTCAGCGGCGACGAAGTGGTCACTGCTCGGCATATGGAAAACATCATGGCCCCGCCCTTCTGGCGCATGGCCCTGCGCGGCAACGGCCTGGCCGACGATGTGCCGGTGGACCGCTGGCAGATCTGCCGCTTCACCCCGCCCAGCCATGTGCTGATCGAAGTCGGCGTGGCGCACGCCGGCAAAGGGGGCTACCACGCCGAGGCCCAGCACAAGGCCTCGAGCATCGTGGTCGACTTCATTACCCCCGAGAGCGATACCTCGATCTGGTACTTCTGGGGCATGGCGCGCAACTTTGCCGCGCATGACCAGGCTTTGACCGACAACATTCGCGAGGGCCAGGGCAAGATCTTCAGCGAAGACCTGGAAATGCTCGAGCGCCAGCAACAGAACCTGCTGGCCAATCCCCAGCGCAACCTGCTGAAGCTGAACATCGATGCCGGCGGCGTGCAGTCGCGCAAGGTGCTGGAGCGGATCATCGCCAAGGAAGGTGCGCCACAACCACAACTGATCGCCACCAGCGCAACCCCTGCCTGAGGATTCGCCAACATGATCGATGCCGTAGTGGTATCCCGTAACGATGAAGCGCTGGGCATTTGCAGCTTCGAACTGGCGGCGGCAGATGGCAGCCTGCTGCCGGCATTCACTGCCGGCGCGCATATCGATGTGCACCTGCCTGGTGGGCTGGTGCGCCAGTACTCCCTGTGCAATCACCCCGAAGAGCGCCACCGTTATCTGATCGGCGTGCTCAAAAACGCCGTTGCTGGTGCTGGATATCTGAACCGCTCAGGACGAGGGCAGGATCACTTTCATGCCCGCGTCCGCCGCTCCCCCGCCGAAGGTTTCGGCATAGCGCAAGGTGGCATTGGCGTGCTCGCGCATGATCGCTTCGGCGCGGGCACCCTGGCCGTTGGCCAAGGCATCGAACACCGCATGGTGCTGCATGTGGGCAAAATTGAAGCGCCGGTATTCACGGGCCAGGTCATGGCGGTCCACGGCCAGCGCGGTGACCGAGGCGAACGGCAGGTGGTCGTTGCGCGCCAGGGCATCGGCGATGGCCGGGTTGTGGCTGGCCGCGACGATCACTTGGTGAAAACGCATGTTGAGGTCGTGGTAGGCCTGCAGGTCTTCTTCGGTCACAAAGCCTTTGTCGAACAGCTGGTCGCCATCCACCAGGCACTGTTGCAGTGCCGCGCGCGCTTGCACTGACAGCCCGCGTTCTGCCGCCTGGCGGGCAGCCAGACCCTCCAGTACGCCACGCACCTCCACCGCACCGGCGATGTCATCGGCGCTGACCGAACGCACCTGAAAGCCCCGGCCGCCAAAGCGCACCAGCAGGCCTTCCTGCTCGAGGGTACGAAACGCCATGCGCACCGGCATGCGCGAGACGCCGAACAGTTCGGCGGTGGGCACTTCCATCAGGCGCTCGCCAGCCGCCAGCTCGCCCGAGGCGATCATTTTGCGCAGTGCCACCAGCACCATTTGACCGGGTTTGCTCATCCAGGCAGCTTCCAGAGACATGAGCGGGCATCTTAGCGCAAGCCGGGGTGGTTGCCTTGCAGAAATAGCGTCAAGTCGACGGCCCTGCAGGAGCAGGCTCTTCGCAGCACAAGGCTGCTCCTACAGAAGGTACGCACTTGCCACAAGCACTCGTCGGCGTTGCTGAAGTTGCCGATGCGCGCCTGGACATCTCGGCACCGGGAGCGGGCCTTGGGGGGTGGGGAAGGATTTGTGCAGGTGTTCGATGACCAGCATCGAGGGGCCTGGGTGGGATGCGTGTCCTCTTAGGAATAGCAGGTTTGGAGAAATACGGACTACCTGGGGACCTGGCATTTTTGCCAGGTGACAAAGTTTCCAGCTGCCCAGAGACTGGCACTAGCCCAATCAAACCACGCCACGCAATTGAGTCAGCCGCGAATTTCTGGAGCGCAAAATGAGCCATTTCTCAGGAATAACAGTTCAAGGGTACAACAGAAGCATTATTGAAAAGGCCGGATTGAAAGCAGGACAGAAAATCAAGGTCAACAATAACAGTGCCTGGCTGATAAGCATCCACGACAACTACATTGAAGTTGACTATAGTCGCCAGGACGGTTCGCTGTCAGTTGTAATATATTATGAGAGCCGTGACGAATTTAAGCTCATCGAATCCATCGAGGGGGTCGAGAAGGAAACAATTGCATTAACCAGCCAAAACAAGGCATATTACGACGCTCTCGAAGAAACACTCGACAACGCATTTGACATACTCATCAGCCAAGGCGCACGTGAGCTGCACGCAGAAGAAATACCGCCATTCCCGCTTGCACCATCACTGGTAATGATTGAGCTCACGGATGGTCGCGGCTTCTTCGGTCCATATTCCAGCAGGGATGGGAGTCAACCCAAGCACCCCTGCGGGATCATATGTGCCGTTGAGAGCTCTGAGCTAATGAAGCACTCCGACAAACTGGTGGTCTCAAGGAGCACTGTGCTGGATGAAGTTCTGTGTTACCTGAACACCGTGCTCCGACGAAGCGCCCCCTTGGAACCCACCTGCTGGACGAATTATTTTACACAACCGTCACAGCTAAACTCAGGGTATATATCCAAGGATGCAATTCGCACCATTTATGACCTCACAGGGCTTGACATTGTAAAAGCCGCGATTGAAAAAACCGACAGCCTGGCCAGTATCACGAAGAAGTTGGTTAACCATAATGCCCAGCGCATGGGAATTGACGCTATAGCAGATGCAGCAACCATCCCCACCGACCTTGTAATTATTGAGTTCAACAAGCCAATTTCCAGGAATAATAAGAACACCCTTGGATACGGCCTGATCTCAAATGACCAGTTTGGCAGTCTGACCATCACTTGCCCTGAGCAAACTCAGAATGACTTCAAAATCCTGAAAGAAAATTTCGACTTTTTACCAGACCTTTCCCCGCTGGGAAATTCCAGTTTGTACGACAACTCTATCAAAGCCATTTACACCACATCCGAGATGCTGGCCGAGCAACCTGTAGCCCTTCAGTTGCAATCGCCATCAACCCCGTACCTGATCTCCAACCAGCCCGACGGGGCCCTTCCCGACATGACCGACTTCTCGCTCGAACGGGTGGGCAGCATCGACGGCGGCTGGAACACCAGCAGCACAATCAAGGCAGGCCGAGCCCTGGCCGAAGGGGAGGTATTGAGCGCCTTCCTCATCGATCGACTGGATGGCGATATCCGCAGGCTCGATTATCCTGCGCAGAAGGGCCAACTCACTGCCACGTCATGGCCAAAAGCCTTTGCCGATCATCTGGCGGCTGCGGGTGAGCCCATCTGCGCCGGAGTCTGGCAAGCTCACAACACCTTTTCCACCACTGCCGAAACCCTCAGGCTGTGGAGCCCCACCCGCTATCGCACGTTCAGCAACGCGCCGTTTGCCGCCAACATCGTCCAGGCTCTGGCCTGTGACGAATCCTTCAGCCCTGTGGCGGACGAAACACTGTGCCTGCAAGTGCGCGACCTCACCTCCCAGGCGCTGTACGAACACCATTTCTTCACCCCCGCGGCGACGCAAGCCGGCACGCAGTGGGCCAAGGCACTGTGCGAGCAGATCAACCGTGACAGCCACGTGCTGCGTGCAGGCGTCCTCGATGGCAGCACCGTCACCCCTGCCGACAAAGACAATGCCTTCTGGGTGCCGCAGTGCGCCGAGCTGTCCGTGACCCTTACCCAGGTGAATTGGTGGCAAAGCCAGGCTGTAGAGGGTGAACATGCACTCGAAGCAGGGCACACGTTGCAGGCGTGGGTCTACGATGCGTTTTCCCATCGTTTGCTCGCACATCATGAGTGGGTGCCAGGCAAGGCTCAGCGCGCCGCAGGCAAATGGCTGGGCGCCTGGGCCACGGCCCTGAACGCCTCGCCGGTATCGCCCTACCTTCGAGCGGCCACGCACAACCCACAGGCTGGGCCGGCCGATGCGAGCAACGACCTGCACCTGTGGCAACGCGGTGATGCGCTGCGTATTTTCACCACACTGCCCGGCGCAGCCAATTACCTGCCGGGGGCTACTCTGCAATCGGCCTGGAGAGCCGACACCGGGCATGCGGTGCTGGCCACAGTGCGGCACCCTTTCAGCCGCAAGTTGCTGCATCGCGCACTGTTCAAACCTCAGGATGCCGAAACGGTCAGTGACCGGGATAGCTGGTTACAGGCCTTGGCCGAATTCCTCAAGGCACAGGCCTGGCCGGAAGTGCAGGTCGGGGCAGGCGCCGAACCGCTGTCCGTGCTGCGCTTCAGCGAGTTGCAGGTGCTGCTGGAAAACGTCGGCGATGGCGAGGCCTGGCGCGATGACGACTACGGCAAGTACTTGCTCGAGACTGACGACTTGCCTAGTGGCAAGCCGGCTGAACAAGCCCGTTTTACAGTGACCCCAGGTACTGCCAGCGTTCAGGTCGATGTGCAGTCGTTGAACGGGGAGCTGGAGTTCCGCCTGGACAATGTCGCGTACAACAACGGTTATCGGGTCACCGCCTGCGTACCACGCGCCGGGGAGCACCGGCAGTGGCCGGTCAGTGTGACCGACACCAGCATCACCTGGGCAGGGCCGATCGATAATGGCGTCTACGACCTGTACTTCACCTATCCGGGAGACGCTCGCGATGCTAAAGAACTCACTGTGGGTCATATAGGCGGTTTCAACTCGAACCGCTTCTGGCACGACGTGCAGGCCGTCAAATTCACCCCGCCTGCGCCGCTGAAAAAGTATACCGAGATCAGCTTCCTGTGCGAGGACTTCGGCAACACCAGTCACTCCGAACTGTTCGACACCAGCGGCCACGACCGCACGGGCGTGGATGAGCGCAGCGGCCTGTTCCATGCCCATTACCCGATCGCGACCCTGCAAGGCCTGCGTGGGCTGGGCCCGGTGTGCGACCTGACCTTGCACTACTCGGCGCTGCGCGGCAACGAAGCGGGCCTGGGCGATGGCTGGGCCTGGCGCTTCTCCAGCATTATTACCAGCGCCATCGAGAAAAACGACCACCGCCGGCTCACTCTCGCCGATAGCACCCAGGTCATGCTGAGCGACGACGAGTGGACCCGGCTGGGCGCAGGCGAATCCATCAAGACCAAGGCCTGCCGGGTGAGCTGCAACAAGGATTACAGCCGGTTCACCCTTGAGTTTCCCAGTGGCCGCCAGGAGATCCTGAGTAAACCGGCTGCGCCCGGTAGTGACACGGTTGAACCGAACGACGAGTTTCGCCGGGCCGTGCTCGAGTACTTGCAGGCGATCAAGTCCGGCAGCGCGCCGGACCCACTGCTGATTCCTGAACACTGGACGCAGTGGGCGCTGCTGGTGATTTCCCCCTATGGGTATCTTGTCGGGGGGATCATCGATTACAAAGAAGCCCGCAATGCCTGGAGAAAGCATTCCAACACCAAGGAACTGGACAGGCGTATCGCGCTGTTTCAGCGGCCGTTCGTGCAGCTATTGCCTTCACGCATCATCTCGCAGTTCGGCGAAGCGCTGGATCTACAGTGGAAGCGCCAGAACGGTCAATTCCTGCTGATGAGCATCAAGAGCGGCGAAGCCGAGCTGTTCAGCGCGCAATATGTCAACCCTGAGCTCAAGGCCGAGAGCCGGGTAAACATGCACCTGTGGCATGGCACCGGCGATGCGTTCGAGGTCGAACTTACCCTTAAGCAGTACTTGCTGAGCACACTCAAGCGCGTGCAGAAGGGCATCGTTGTGCAGCAGGTGGATTGCGGCTACGACGATGATCCGACCTTGGACAGGGTATTGTGCCGCCTGCAGGAGCAGGACGGTTCTCTCGAATGCGTCCAGTACGTCAAGGAAAGTGCCTCGTTGAACCGACCGTACGCCCTGCCTCGGGTGGCGCTGCACGCACTGCTGCCAGGATGCGGGCAGCAGAATCATATTGACCGCTACAGCTACACGGGCAGCTATCAGTTCAGCGAAGACGCGGTGTTCATCGCAGCCGTGGAAAGCGGTATTCATGCCGCCATCGCGCACGACCTGCACGCTTTCGGGCTGGACCACAAGGGCATGCGCACAGTGCTGCTGCGAGGCTCAGGCTCCTCAGAGGACCATTGGCTTGAGTTCTATCTGGAACATGGGCAGGCCACGACCACCTTCCGCTATACAGGCTGGGGGGATGAGCTGGCCGAGATCACCAGGAGCATAATCGTCAAGCAGGACGGGGCCTCGGTAAAAGTCACCGCAAATGCCCCGGCGACAGACCGCCGGCTGGCCGTATTGCAAAGGTTCTGGCGGCAAGATACCAAGAGGCGGAAGCAGCTGTCCCGAGCGATCATGAACATGCTCAGCCTGTCGCCAAAAACAAAGCGCGAACAGTTGGGCAAGACGGTGGACGCCACCACGATCGTGAATGACGCCCAAGGCAACCCCCTGCGCCTGTATACCAACGGTTCGCATTCGATTCATTACTGCTATTACCACGGTGATCAGACGCATAACCAGATCACGTTTGGCAATGTGCAAGCGCTTGGCGCAGTACCGACGCTGGAGTGCCCCTTCGTGCCGGCATACACCAGTGCGCCGCTGATGGCGGAGTACCAGTGTGACGACTATGGCAACCCTCAGGGCCTGAAGCTCTACGGCTATCGAAAAGTCACCCGCGCCGACCGAGACTACCTGGAACTGGCCGAAATGGTGATGGTGGATAACATCCGCGGCACGCTGACCAACGACACCCTCGACAAGGACACCACCTGGGAGCTGACCGGCCAGGAAGCGCTGTGGCACCAGATCAGCACCAGCACTGCAGTTCCCGCCAGCAAGAAAACCCCCAGCGGGCAAAGCGAGGTTCAGGAATGGTCGATTACCAGCCGGCAGACGACGCATCGTGACGACCAGAGTATTACGCTGACCACTGTGCAGAAATTTATCGACAACCCCACCCAACCCGGTATCCAGGTGATCGTCAGTGCAACGACGCCTGCGGGCAGTGCCCAGGTCAGTAAGGAAGTCCGTTCGCGCTACAGTAGGCGCGCCCTGCAAAGGGTCGAGAATGGCGTCGAGACACACTGGGAGGAGCGCGATGCCTTGGGCCGGGTAACCAGAGAAACCCGCTACAAGCTGGCACCCGATAGCACCGGCAAGACAGCCAGGCAGGCGGCTGACGAACGCATCGAATCGGTCTACACCGACAGCAAAGTCAGCAGTACAACGGTACAACGCACCTTCAAGGATGGCAGCCAGAGCCTCTCGTGCCTGGATGGCCTGCAACGCGCCTGGCGCACCTCGTGGCGCAGAGCAGATACTGACAGCTATGTACCCCTGGAGGAACACTGCTTCTCAGACCTGGATGAATCGTCGGTATTGGGCAGTTGGGCGTGGGATTACCTGCCGGGTGGCCAGGCTGTGCGCAAAGACACACCTTTACGTGGGGCGCTGGGTAGTCAACCCTGGCTGGCCCAGGAAACGCGGGCGGTGACAGATGAGCCGGCTGCTGTTGAAGCGGACACGCTTATCGCCACGTACGACGATGCCAAAGGGAGCTCTACGGGCGTCGAAATATTTGCTCATCGTATAGTTGAAAAACTCATATGCATTGACACTGAAAATCCACTTTTGCATACCCGTCCAACGTTTCCGGTCAACGGGTACAACTATACGGTCAATACCATACGAGGCACGTACGAGGACATTATCTTAATAGCAAAAGAACACGAAGTAACGATAGTTGACCACTTTGAGCTAATCAAACACATCCAACACCTTGCCGGACTTACCGACCTGAGCGGGATCGAGGATGCACACAACTGGCTTCAAGATCCTGATACCTCAAGAGATCCTGATACCTCAAGAGATCCTGAACACGTCTCAGACAGCCTGTCGAACTTCGAAGTTTCCAGCGATTATTTTGACATCTTAAACTTGTTCGATTTAGCCACCACCGATGACAACGAAAAACTAAAGACGCATGCGAAATCTTTTTATCAAAATAACCTACCAACCGACAATTTCTGGGCTACCGCTGATTCGGCCGTACAACTAACCGAACAGCAAGGCCTGGGCGCCCGGTGCCTGTCGAGGCGTACCAGCACCACCACTGCAAAAACCGACGGCACCTTCCAACGCTCGGTGCAATGGGCGGACCACCCCGGCACGCAGCACCTGCGCCTCGATCAGCGGTACGACCCCGCCGGCAATGTCATCAGCCACACCCGCACCTTGGGCGAGCAGGCGCTGAACTACACGCTCGAACGCGATGTTCTCGGTAGGGTCACCAAGGTAACCCAACCCGATAACACGACCATCGAGCGCACTTACCACGGCTTCAGCAACCAGGTTTGCACGCTGACCGTGGACGGTAAGGTGGTCGCGAGTCAGGCGCTGAACGAACACGGCAAGCTCACCACACGCACGGTAGGCAGCCGCGAATACCGGTTTGCCGACCAGACCGTGACCTTGCCCGACAAGACCCGGTTGCAGAGGCTTCAGACTGCCAGCAGCGCGCGCTTTGCGGCAGATGACAACGCCCTGTACCGCGAGACAAACTATAACGGATCGACCGTGCTGAGCAGCGCGCCTGGCCCACTGTCCGGTTCAGGCTGGCAACAGCTGATCGCCAGCGCGCAGGTGCCCGGGTGCCGGCGAACCACTGAAAAAACACCGCGAGGTACTGTCAGGCGTGCCGAATGGCAGAGCCTGCGGGGGCAAAACCTTGCAGCGCGACGCGCTGACGGCCGCACGCGGCGGGTGTTCCTCGACAGCCAGGGACGGCTGTTGCGCACCTGCCAGGAGCACGAGGACGTGTTGTACCGCTACGACGAGCTTGATCGCCTGCAGGCGCGCCGGGTGCACGCGCTGACTGGCGCCGGGCAATGGCAGGTGCACAGCGAACATGACGGCTTCAACCGGGAAACCGCGCGCACCTTCCTGCGCAACGGAGCACCCTGCTTCAGCCAGCACATGACCTGGCGTGGCGACGGTCGCCTGGCCAGCAAGGCCAGCTGGCAGGACGGCGAATTGCTGCGCACTGAACACTTCACCTATGACCCGCTCGACCGCCTGGCAAGCTATGCCTGTGACACCTCGCATGCGGCACTCTGCCCGCAGGATGCCAACGGCACACCGGTCAAGGCCCAGACGTTCAGCTGGGACAGCCTGGACAATATGACCCGTTGCACCAGTACCCCATTCGAAGGCGATGCGGTGACGGAAACGTTCGACTATGCAATGGCCTCTGACCCTACGCGCCTGACCTCGGTGAAAACCGGCAAGCAGACAACGGCCCTGACCTGGAACAGCAATGGCCAACTGCGCAAGGTCGGCCAGCAACGCACACTGGACTACAACGCCGCCGGCCAGCTCAACAGTGTCAAGGACAGTACCGGCGCCCTGCTCACCCGCTATGAATACGACGGCCTGCAACGTCTGGGGGCGCAATATGACCAGCAGCACCAGACCACCCATGAACTGCGCTACGACGGCGATGAACTGATCGGCCAGGTGTGTTTCGACCAGGCTGGCAAGCCCACCCGACACACCAGCATCTCTCCGGGGCTGGCGCAGTATGACGGCAACCAGGTGCGCTGGCTGATCGACGACCCCCAATCGGGGATCGTCGGCCAGGTCTGCGACGCCAACCTGCAACTCGCCCCGCTGCTACCCTTCGGCGAAGGCGCGGCACTGGAGGACGTGGTCAGCGGCTACAACGGCATGCGCCGCGACCCGGTGATGGACCAGTATCATGCAGGCCATGGTTACCGCTGCTACGTCCCGGCCCTGCGTCGTTATGCCCAACCTGACTGGCTTAGCCCATTCGGCGAAGGGGGTGTCAACGACTATGCCCACTGCCCGGACCCGGTCAACCTGCATGATCCCAGCGGCGCGATCATGATCAGCCGCGAGGAACAGAAACAGACCTTGCGCAGCTATAAAGAGGTCCTGCGTGAGACCAAGCCCATGCAGGTCGGTGGACGCTGGCGTGGCCTGGCGCTTTCGGCCACGCTGACAATATTGGGTATCGTCGCTTCGGTGATGACCGGTGGCGCC
>NZ_JABMCN010000089.1:19389-20549 GCF_013179515.1 Pseudomonas sp. CM27 | reverse complement strand
AAACCCATATCCTCGAAGGCAGCCTGCAGCCAGCCGTGCGCGGCAGTGCCGGCGAGCTGTACCTGGGCGGCGTTGGTCTTGCCCGTGGCTACCACCAGCGCCCGGCGCTGACTGCCGAACGCTTCGTACCGGACCCGTTCAGCGACAACGGCGGGCGGCTGTACCGCACCGGCGACCTGGCGCGCTACCGCGCCGATGGCGTGATCGACTACGCCGGGCGTATCGACCATCAGGTGAAGATTCGCGGCCTGCGTATCGAACTGGGTGAAATCGAAGCGCGCCTGCTGGAGCTGCCCAGCGTGCAGGAAGCGGTGGTGCTGGCCCAGGACGGCCCGAGCGGCAAGCAGTTGGTGGGCTATGTGGTGCCGGCCGACAGCACGCAGGACCACAGCGCCTTGCGCGACAGCCTGCGCGAAGCGCTGAAGGCAGGCTTGCCGGACTACATGGTCCCGGCGCACCTGCTGCTGCTCGACCAACTGCCGGTGACGCCAAATGGCAAGCTGGACCGCAAGGCCCTGCCACAGCCGGATGCCAGCCAGTTGCAGGGTGAATACATCGCCCCGCAAACCGAGCTGGAGCAGCAGATTGCGGCGATCTGGGCGGATGTGCTGAAGCTGGACAGGGTGGGTCTTGACGACAACTTCTTCGAGCTGGGTGGCGATTCGATCATCTCGTTGCAGGTGGTCAGCCGAGCACGCCAGGCAGACATACGCTTCACACCCAAGGAGTTGTTGCAGCATCAGACCGTGCAAGGCCTGGCCGCGGTTGCCCGGCGCAGCGAAACACGGGAGCTGGAGCAGGGCGAGGTCAGCGGGCCTCTGCCACTGATTCCGGTGCAGCGCTGGTTCTTCGAGCAGGCGCTTGAGGTACGTGACCACTGGAACCAGTCGCTGCTGCTTGAACCTGGTGAAGCACTGGATGCGCGCTTGTTGAGCGCTGCACTGGCCAACCTGCATGCACATCACGACCTGTTGCGGCTCAATGCCTGGCACCAGGGCGAGCATTGGCACGCCTCGATTGGCGCGCCGACATCGGCCGAGCTGCTGTGGGTACGCGCATGCGCCGATGCCGAAGACCTGGCCCATCTGGCTGACCAGGCCCAGCGCAGTTTGAACCTGGCACAGGGGCCACTGCTGCGCGCCGTGTTGGCCACGCTCGCA
>NZ_JABMCN010000089.1:0-19290 GCF_013179515.1 Pseudomonas sp. CM27 | reverse complement strand
CGGCCGAGCTGCTGTGGGTACGCGCATGCGCCGATGCCGAAGACCTGGCCCATCTGGCTGACCAGGCCCAGCGCAGTTTGAACCTGGCACAGGGGCCACTGCTGCGCGCCGTGTTGGCCACGCTCGCAGACGGCAGCCAGCGGTTGTTACTGGTCATTCACCATCTGGTGGTGGATGGCGTGTCCTGGCGGGTTCTGCTCGAAGACCTGCAGCAGGCCTATCAGGCGCATGCCCTGGGGCAGCCCGTGAAGTTGCCGGCAAAAACCAGCGCGTTCAAGGCCTGGGCCGAACAGCTGCAGGCATATGCCGGCGACCCGGCGCTGCAGCGTGAGCTGCACTTCTGGCGCGATCAACTGCAAGGCAGCAGCGATGTCTTGCCGTGTGATTACCCTCACGGCGAAAACCGGCAGAAACACGCGGCGTCGGTCAGCACCCGGCTGGATTCGGCCTGGACCCGCAAGCTATTGCAACAGGCGCCGGCGGCCTACCGCACACAGATCAACGACCTGCTTTTGACGGCACTGGCCCGCGTCGTGAGCCGCTGGACCGAGCAGCCGCAAGTACTGGTGCGGCTGGAAGGCCATGGCCGCGAAGACCTGTTCGACGGCATCGACCTGAGCCGCACTGTGGGTTGGTTCACCAGCATGTATCCGGTCAGGTTGAGCCCGCAGCCTGAGTTGGCAGGCTCGATCAAGAGCATCAAGGAGCAGCTGCGCGCGGTGCCCAACAAGGGGCTTGGTTATGGCGTGCTGCGTTACCTGGGCAGCGCCGAAGCGCAGGAAACGCTGGCGGCTCTGGCCCAGGGCACGATCATCTTCAACTATTTGGGGCAGTTCGATGGCAGCTTCGACCAGCAGGCCAGCTTGTTCAAACCGGCCAAGGAGCACGCCGGGCCGAACCAGGATGAAAACGCGCCCTTGAGCGGCTTGCTGGCGCTCAATGGCCAGGTCTACGGCGGTGAGCTGATGCTGGGCTGGACGTTCAGCCGTGAGGTCTTCGACGCCGCGACCATCCAGCACCTGGCTGATGCGTATGCCGAAGAACTCAAGGCGGTGATCGAACACTGCTGCCAAGAGGATACCCGAGGCCTCACGCCATCGGACTTCCCGCTGGCCAGCCTCGACCAGGCGCAACTGGACCGCCTGCCAGTACCTGCTGCGCAAATTGCCGACATCTACCCGCTGTCGCCGATGCAACAGGGCATGTTGTTCTACACCCTGCAGGAGTCGGAAGCTGCGCTGTACATCAACCAGACATCTGTCGATGTGCACGGCCTGGACATTGATCGCTTCGTCGCTGCCTGGAACCAGGTGATTGCCAGCCATGACATCCTGCGCACGGCATTCCTGTCGTCAGCGCAATGGGCCGAGCCACTGCAGGTGGTGCAGCGTCAGGCCAGCCTGCCACTGCGCGTGATGGACTGGCGGGGGCGCAAGGTGGCCAGCGATACACTGCAGGCACTGGCTGCCGAGGACGCTGCCGAGGGCTTCGATCTGACCTGCGCGCCGTTGATGCGGTTGACCTTGGTCCAGCTGGATGAACAACGCCTGCACCTGGTCTGGTCACGTCATCACATCCTGATGGACGGCTGGAGCAATTCGCGCTTGCTGGGTGAGGTGCTGCAGGTTTATCACGGCCGCTCCGTCAGTCATGTGGGGGGACGTTTCGGTGACTACATCCGCTGGCTGGGTGAGCAACCTGTCGGCAAGCTGGAGCAGTTCTGGAGCGAAAAACTGCGAGCGCTGGAGGGCCCGACGCTGTTGGCCGAGAGTGTTGCGCCACAGGCGGACGGCAAGCTTGTCGGGCATGATGCGCTGTACCTGCGCTGGGATGCGCAGCGTACGCAACAGCTGCGAGACCAGGCTCGGCGCCTGCGCGTCACGCCAAATACCCTGGTACAGGCAACCTGGCTGTTGCTGCTGCAACGCTACACCGGCCAGGACACCGTGTGCTTCGGCGCCACCGTGGCCGGGCGCCCCACCAGCCTGGCGGGTGCGGACGAGATGCTGGGGTTGTTCATCAACACGTTGCCGGTGGTACAGGCGCCACAACCCGAGCATATTGTCAGCGACTGGTTGCACCAGTTGCAGCACTACAACCTGGAGTTGCGGGACCATGAGCACGCAGCGCTGGCCGATGTGCAACGTTGGGCGGGGCGGCCTGGGCAAGCGCTGTTCGACAGCATCGTGGTATTTGAAAATTACCCGGTTGACGAGCGCCTGCGCGAAGGTGGGGGCGGTACGCTTCGCTTTGGCGAAGTGCGCAACCGTGACGTCACCAACTACGCCATGGACCTGGCCGTGCAGTTGGGCGAAACCTTCTCGGTAGAGTTCCTTTACCTGCGCAACCGCTTCACCGAAGCCGCCGCCGAGTGCTTGCGCGGCAGCTTCGAAAGCCTGCTGACCGCCATGCTGGGCAACCCGCAGGCCACGCTCGGCAGCTTGGGTATGCTGACCCCTTCACAGGTGCAGCACGCCGACCTTCGCAACCGGCTGGCGGCCCCGCAGGGCGAGCAGCCGTTGCTTGCCGAGTGCATTGCCCTGCATGCCCGTGAGCGCGGCGAAGCCTTGGCGGTAATCTGTGGTGCCCAGCAGTTGACCTACGCCCAACTGGACGCGCGTGCCAACCGCCTTGCCCACCAGCTTATTGCGCAGGGCGCATGCCAGGAAACCTGCGTCGGCATAGCCTTGGAGCGGTCGGTTGAAGTGATCGTGGCATTCCTGGCAGTCATGAAGACCGGCGCCGCGTATGTACCACTGGATATCGACTATCCACAGGAGCGCCTGCAGTGGATCGTCGAAGACTCCGCCATGCACCTGCTGGTCACCAGCAGTGGCTTGCGCCAGCGCTTTGCCCAGGTTGCCCAGTGCGTCGAACTCGACCGGCAGGAACTGGAGCACCTGCCAGCAGATGCACCTCAAGCGCATGCATGTGCCGACAACCTGGCCTATCTGATCTACACCTCCGGCTCGACAGGCAAGCCTAAAGGCGTGGCGGTCAGCCACGGGCAGATCCGCATGCATTGCCAGGCAATCGCCAGATTGTATGAAATGGACGGGCAAACCCGCGAGTTGCTGTTCATGTCGTTTGCCTTTGACGGTGCTCAGGAGCGTTGGCTGTCGACATTGTCCTCGGGCGGTTGTCTGGTAGTGCGCGACAACAGGCTGTGGACAGCCGAAGAAACCTGGCAGACCTTGCATGCCCAGCGCATCGACATCGCCTGCTTCCCGCCGGCCTATCTGCAACAGTTGGCAGAATTCGCCGAGAGCCAGCAGCAAGCTGCGCCGGCAGTGCGGGTGTACTGCTTTGGTGGTGATGCAGTACCCGATGCATTGTTCGAGCAGGTCAAACGTTCGCTGCGCCCGCGCTGGCTGACCAATGGTTATGGGCCCACTGAAACCGTAGTCACACCGCTGCTGTGGAAAGTGCCTGCGCAAGAGACTTGCGGGGCAGTTTACGCGCCCATCGGTGAGCGGGTGGGTGAGCGCACGCTGCACGTGCTGGACCATAACCTCAACCCATTGCCAGACGGTGTGGCCGGCGAGCTTTACATCGGTGGTGATGGCGTGGCGCGTGGGTATCATCAACGCTCAGCGCTCACAGCCGAGCGATTCGTTGCCGACCCGTTCGCCACCGGTGGCCGCCTGTACCGCACCGGTGACCGGGTGCGGCGCCGCGCCGATGGGGTTATCGACTTTTTGGGGCGGCTGGACAACCAGCTGAAAATTCGCGGCTTCCGCATCGAGCCTGGCGAAATCGAGGCTCGCCTGCGCAATCTGGCCGGCGTGCGCGATGCCGTGGTGGTGGCACGTGACATCAGCACAGGCAAGCAACTGATCGGCTACGTAGTAGTGGCCAGTTCCGACATCCGCGCCGAGCAGCTACGCGATGCCCTTCGCGCCGATCTGCCGGATCATATGGTGCCAGCGCAACTGGTGCTGATGCCCTCCCTGCCGCTCACTCCCAATGGCAAGATCGACCGCAATGGCCTCCCAGCACCTGAATTTTCCGCAGGCCAGGCGTGGGTTGCACCGCGCAATGCCGTCGAACAGGCGCTGGCTGATATCTGGCAGCAGGTACTGGAGGTGGAGCAGGTCGGGGTAGATGACAACTTCTTCGAGCTGGGTGGTGACTCTCTGCGCGTGCTCAAGATGTTGTCCAAGGTACGGGCTCGCGAAGATCTGCCGATCGAGCTGAAGCTGCGTGATGTGATTGCCCGGCCGACCATCGCCGAGTTGTCTGGCTATGCACCCAACGACACCAGCCTGGACCCACTGTTGTTGCTCAATAGCCGGCTGAATACAGGTACGCCGCTGTTCTGCCTGCATGCCGGGTTTGGCACTGTGTTCGATTACGAGCCGTTGGCACGCCAGCTGGAAGGCCGGTGCACGGTGTATGGCCTGCAATGCCGGATGTTGCTGGACCCCACCTGGGGGGACGATTCGCTCGACACCATGGCCATCGACTACGCGCAGTACATCCGGCAGAAACAACCCGAAGGCCCATATCAGCTGGCCGGTTGGTCGCTTGGCGGTACGCTGGCGGTGCTGGTGGCCCGGGAGCTGGAAAACCAGGGCCAGCGGGTATCGGTGCTGGCGTTGGTGGACAGCTTTGTGCCTTCGGCTGGTCAACATGTGCAGGAGAGTGACTGGGCGGCTGACCTGTGCGGCTTCCTGGCGGTGGTTCTGGGGGGGGCGGTTGACGCGCTGACTGTGCCGGCGGTACCGGCTGGGTGCAGCAACGAGGACTTGGAGCAGGTGATTCAAGCCGCCCGTGCTGCGCAGAAGGTGCAGTCGGCTTACGCCGAAATTGGCAACGCTGACCTGGCGCAGACCTTTGTTGTGGCCATGAAGCTCAAGGAACTGTCGCGCCAGTTGAACCCGTTACCGACTACCAAGGCCGCGGCAGTTTGCTGGTGGGCCGATGAGGCAGCGCACGCGGGGAGTATTGCCGGTAGCTGCCAGGACATCGGTATCAATGCCGGGCACTATGACATCCTTCAACAGGCAGAGGTGCTCGAGGGCGTGATTGCCAGGCTGTTGCTGGAAGACACCGTTAACCCGTAAACCCTGTGAATCCACGCAGAGGTGAGAAGGGGCCGCATTAGCGTAATGCCAGTCAGTCAAGCAATTGGGGCCGCTTGGCGGCCCATCGCCGGCAAGCCAGGCTCCCACAAGTACGGCGCATGGCTTGAATTTGATGCGGTCGGGGTGGGAGCTGGCTTGTCGTGGCGACGAACCGCGGCGATGGGCTGCGCAGCAGCCCCATTAAGTTAAGCAATTGGGGCCGCTGTGCGGCCCATCGCCGGTAAGCCAGGCTCCCACAAGTACGGCGCATGGCTTGAGTTCGATGCGGTCGGGGTGGGAGCTGGCTTGTCGTGGCGACGAACCGCGGCGATGGGCTGCGCAGCAGCGCCATTAAGTTAACCAATTGGGGCCGCTTTGCGGCCCATCGCCGGCAAGCCAGGCTCCTACAAGTACGGCGCATGGCTTGAATTTGATGCGGTCGGGGTGGGAGCTGGCTTGTCGTGGCGACGAACCGCGGCGATGGGCTGCGCAGCAGCCCCATTAAGTTAAGCAATTGGGGCCGCTGTGCGGCCCATCGCCGGTAAGCCAGGCTCCCACAAGTACGGCGCAGGCTTGAATTCGATGCGGTCGGGGTGGGAGCTGGCTTGTCGTGGCGACGAACCGCGGCGATGGGCTGCGCAGCAGCCCCATTAGCTTTAACTGACTGGCATTAGCCGCATTAGCGGCCCTTTTTTTGCGGCCTGTATGCCGGGCATGAAAAAACGGCGCTTCCCGAGTGGGAGGCGCCGCTTTTCATTGGGGGGATCAGAAGTCGTAGCGCAGGTTCAGCGTCGCGTTTCTTGGTGCGCCGTAGTGGCCGTAGTTGCCGGCCAGGCCCGCGTAGTACTTCTTGTCGAACAGGTTTTCCACATTCAGCGTGGCGGCCAGGTGCTCGCTGATCTTGTAGCGGGCCATCAGGCTGGTCACGGCGTAGTCTTCCTGGGCGATACGCGTGTTGTAACGGGTGGCCACTGACTGCTTGGAGTTCCAGTTAACGCCGCCACCGACGGTCAGGCGCTCCCACTCGCCCGGCAGGCGGTAAGTGGTCCACAGGCGGAATGTATCCAGCGGCAGTTGAGTGGTCAGGCGGGTGCCATTGGCATCCTCCGTGCGGGAGTGGCTATAGCCAGTATGCAGCTCCAGCCCGCGGGCCACTTCGCCGGACAATTCAAGGTCGAAGCCCTTGGTTTCTGCTCCGCTGACTGCGCGATAGGCGGTGGAGTTGGGTACGCCGGGGACAGCGAAACCTACGTCTTCTTCTGCAAGGTTGTCACGCTTGATCAGGTAGATCGCAGCGCTGGCATTCAGGCGGCCATTGTAGAACTCACCTTTCCAGCCCATTTCATAGTTTTGCCCGATAACCGGGTCAAGCACTTTACCGGTTCGGTCGCGGCTGGTCTGGGGCTTGAAGATATCGGTATAGCTGGCATACACCGATTGTTCGTCCGTCAGGTCGTAGATCAGGCCCGCATAAGGTGTTACCTCGCCGCGCTCCTGCAAATGGGTGGGGTTACCGGTGCCTGTGGTCAACACGACCTGGTCGGAGTCGGATCGATAACTGGTAGTGCGGGCACCGAGGATCATGTGCAGATCATCGGTGAAGTTGAGCCGGGTAGCGATGAAGTAACCGGTCTGGCGGATGAACAGGTCATAGTCCAGCAGCGGCGAATAACTGCCAGGCTGCGGCAAGCGGTTACCCCAGTTGTAGAAGTTGGCATCCACCGCCCCGGCCGTACCGGTGAAGTGGTTGTTCTCGTAATCCATGTAATCGAACCCGGTGACCAGCTCGTGGGTCTGGCCGAAGAGCTGGAACGGGCCCTGCAGGGTGACGTTGACGCCACGTTGTACCTGATGGGCATCCACCTCCAGGCGATCGAATGAGGCGTTGCCAGTGGCCTGGTCGAGGGTGGATACACCCGCGCCGGTACGATAGAACGCCGACAGCGAGTCGCGATCAACGTCCATGTAGTTGCCGGCCACTTTCAGCTGCCAGCCATTGCCAAGCTCCTGGTCCAGGCCAAAGGAGTAGTTCTTGGTGGTGTAGTCTTCGTACATCCAGCGTGGGCCGGAACTGGTGGAACGAGAGAAATGGGTGGGCTGGCCGTTGCTGAAGAACAACGGTACGCCCGGAGCGCCGTTGGCGTCGTAAGTCTGGTAATCCATGCCGAAACGCACGGTCGTGGTATCGGTGAGGTCTGCTTCCAGCACGCCGTACACCAGGTCGCGGTCCTGGCTGTACCAGTCCATGTAGCTCTGGTTGCTTTGCTTGGCTGCCACCAGGCGGCCACGCAGTTTGCCGCTTTCGATCAGCGGGCCGGAGACATCGGCCTCGGTGCGGTAGTAGTCCCATGAGCCGACACCGGCCTGCACATACGACTGGAACTCGCGCGTAGGGCGCTTGCGCACCATGTTGACCACACCGTTGGGTTCGCCGGCACCCGTCATCAGGCCAGTGGCGCCGCGGACGATTTCTATGCGGTCGAACATGGCCATGTCCATCAGCGTATTGGGCATGTTACGCGTCAGGTAGTCTTGTGTGGTATTCACGCCATCGAGCTGGTACGTGCTGATTTCCGAGCCGCGCGAGTAAATGTGAAAACGCTCGCCACCGTCCTGGGACATGGTGATGCCCGGGTTCTGCTTCAACACGTCGGTGATGCTTGCCAAGTGTTGGTCGTCCATCTGCTGGCGGGTGACAACGCTGATGCTCTGCGGCGTTTCGCGGATAGACAGATTCATGCGGGTGGCGGTGCTGGTGACGCCAGTGGTATAGGAACCCGTGCCTTCGGTAGTGGCCCCAAGGCCCATGCTATTGACGTTGGTCGCCGAAAGCTCGACCTGGCCGTCCTTTGCGGCTGAACTCGCCGTGACGGTGACCGTGTCGCCGTCGATCTGATAGCGCAGGCCGCTGCCCCCCAGCAGGATACGCAGCGACGAGGCGAGGTCGTGACGCCCCTTCAGCGTAGCGGAGCGGACCCCGCTGATATCTTCCGGGCTATACAGCAACTGGGTATCGGTCTGCTTGGCCAGCGCCTGCAACGCCGAGTTCATCGACTGCGCAGGAATATCCAGGGTCCATTCCTGCGCCTGCACCTGGGCAACCAGCGCCCCGGACAGGGCCATGCCCAGGCCAATGCGCGACAACGCGCGCTGTGGGCGAAGGGAATGACGGATCAGTAACGCTTTGGCAAGCGGGTTGAGCGGGCCGGGCAAGGACTTGGACATCTATTGCGGTCTCGTTGGCAGAGGGTTTTTTTCTATGTCAGCTATGGGACGCAGCACCTGCAAAAAACCGGAACGATTCTTATTGGCGATTTTTTTGTCGGCGCTGCGTTAACCGCGTCACAACTTCACAGTTCGCGTGCTACGCGAAAACCGAGGAAGTCGCCGCGGGTGGTCTTGAGGCGGTCGTTGCGGTTGGCCGAGCGCGAGAAGATCGGCGGCTCGCCCCAGTCGTTGCCACGCATGTGCGCGCGGATGCACTTGGGGTCCTGGATCCAGGCACTGCCGTCGGCGGGGGCGCCTTGATAGCTTTCGTGGTAGCAGTCGGCAACCCACTCGTAGACGTTGCCGTGCATGTCGTACATGCCAAAGGCATTGGCCGGGTAGCTGCCCACCGGGGCGGTGTAGGTGTAGCCATCGCGTGGGCCGTAGGTGTTGGCGTGCTTGCTGATCTCGTACTTGCCCGGCTCGTCGAAGGGGAAGGGGAACGCACCGGCGGAGCCGCCGCGGGCGGCGTATTCGCGTTCGGCTTCGCTGACCATGCGGTAGGGCTTGCCGGTGGTTTTCGCCAGCCACCGGGTGTAGGCCTGCACTTCGTCGTAGTCGACGCACACCGCTGGCTGGCGGGGGCCTTGCTTGTAGCTTGGCTTGCTGGCTTCGCACCAGCGGCCGGGGCGGTCGTCGCCACTTTTGATCACGGTGCCGGTGGCCTTGATGTAGGCATCCAGCTCGCCGGCGGTGACCTGGTAGCGGCTCATGGCGAAGGGCTTGGCGAAGGTCACGGTGTGCAAAGGGCCTTCGTCGGGCTGGCGGCCGACTTCGTCGTCGGGCGCGCCCATCACATAGCTGCCGGCGGGCAGCACGACCATTTCCGGGCAGTTTTTGCAGTCCTTGAATACGTCGCCTGGTTTGGCTGCATGGGCGTAGGCGCTGACCAGCAGCAGGCAGGTGATCTGGGCTGGCCGGTAGAGCCAGGTGGATACGTTCATCAGTGATCCTCGAATCGGGTGAATGCGTGCTGCGTTTCGCATTCAGACGAGACGGGGCGGTGAAAAATTAACCAGGGGGCGATGCGCTCCAGCCTGTGCGGGGCTCGCGGCAAAGCCGATGGCAGCAGTTGCCAGGCCCGATACACCGGGCTATAGTCCAGCCCATTGTTCTCTTCCTGAAGACCTGTTCATGCCAGCCAGCCCTTCCACCACAAGCTTTGCCATCGCGCCAGTCGCGGGCATGGTCGTGCGTGGCAGCCAGCAGCCGGTCATGATCAGTCACTACCCACCACCTGTCAGTGGCGTCGTAGGCGGCGTAGCTCCGCCTGCTTGCGTGGTCGTGCTGGGCTGATCGGCTTTAGGCCGCACCCCTTCGCACACGCAACCTACTGAACACGGTCGGCTACTTCCCACGCTGAAGCGCACGCCGTCCGTTTGGCTTTTTCGCCTAACATCAGGTGGCAATACATGTCTGTCATTACCAAAGCATCCGTGGCCTCGGCGGCCACTACCAGCCTGTTCGTCCTGCTGTGGAGCAGCGGCGCAATCGTCTCCAAACTGGGCCTGGCACATGCCAGCCCGTTCGCCTTCCTGCTGTTGCGCTCGGCACTGGCCCTGAGCGGCCTGCTGCTGATCGGGCCGCTGCTGGGCCTGCGCTGGCCGCGCAGCCGCGGGGCCATCCTGCGGGCACTGGGCACCGGGTGTGTGCTGCTGGGCGCCTACCAGATCTTTTACCTGCTGGCGCTCAATACCCATGTCACCCCCGGCGTGATGGCCACGGTGATGGGGGTGCAACCGATCCTTACCGTGGTGCTGATGGAACGCCAGCGTTCCTGGAGCCGCTTGTTCGGCCTGGGGTTGGGGCTGGGTGGCTTGATCATGGTGGTGTACCAGGGCATCAACCTGGGCGGGGTATCGCTGGCGGGCATGCTGTTTGCCTTGCTGGCGCTGGCCAGCATGACCTTTGGTTCGATCCTGCAGAAACGCATTACCGACAACCCGATGGGCACGCTGCCGCTGCAGTACCTGGCGGGCTTTGCCATGTGCGCTGTGTTCGCACCGCTGCAGCCGCTGCATGTCGAGTGGACCGGCGGCTTCATCGGCGCGCTGCTGTGGATGGGGCTGGTGGTTTCGCTGCTGGCGACCTTGCTGCTGTACCGGCTTATCGCCAAGGGCAACCTGGTCAATGTCACCAGCCTGTTCTACCTGGTGCCGGCGGTGACGGCGGTGATGGACCTGCTGATCTTCGGTAACCGCCTGGCACCGCTCAGCCTGCTGGGCATGGGGCTGATCGTGGTGGGCCTGCTGTTCGTGTTCCGCAAGCCCGCTGCGCGCTTGGCCGAGGTGTAAGCGCTAGCGGAATTCTTCGGGGATGGTGTGGCGCAGCACGCCTTCCTCGAAGTCCAGCAGGCCGGCTTCGCGCTGGGTGAGCAGGTAGTAGAGCAGGGTATCGAGCGAACGCAGCGACGGCACCTCGACCGCCAGCATCTTCACTGCCGGCTCGGTTTCACAGGCGCAGCCGAAATCGAGCAAGGCTGCACGTACCTGGTCGAGGGTTTCCGGTGGCCTGACCACAACCCGGAACACCGAGCTGCCACTGCTGCTGCGCAGTTCATCGAACCAGGTTTCGCCAGCTTCTTCACGGGTGCCGATGAGGTCGCCCGGGGCTATGCCGTAGACATGAAAGGGAATGCTGTCGACGCTGTATCCGCCTTCCACGGCCTTGGCCCACAACCCCTCGACCGAGGCGGGCGGGTAGCCGTTCGGGTCCTGTTCCAGGCGGAACAGGACTTTTTTATATGCGTTGTCCATCGTTTACACCGCGTCAGTTGCGTGCCGGGCGCAGCACCAGCCACAACGCTGCAGCAATCAGCAGGCCGCCGTACAGGTGTGCCAGCGACAATGGTTCGTCCAGCAGCCATGCCCCCCACAATACGCCGAATACCGGAATCAGGAAGGTCACCGTGCTGGCCTTGACCGGGCCGATTTCTTCCAGCAGGCGGAAGTAGAGGATGTAGGCGAACGCCGTGCACAGCAGGCCCAGGCCCAGCAGCGACGACCAGACCTGCCAGCCACCCCAGCTGGCCGGTGGCTGGCTGATGGCGCTCCAGGCGAACAGCGGGCTCAGCAGCAGCGTGGCGCCCATCATGCTGCCCAACGCCGAGAGGCGGCTGTCGAGGCCGCTGACCCAGCGACGGGCAAGGAACCCGGCAAAGCCGTAGCAGGTGGTGGCCGCCAGGCAGGCGAGGGCGCCTTGCACCAGGGCCATGTCCAGCGCCACCGGGCCGGCGCCGCTGAGGATGCCGACGCCGAACAGGCCGAGGAAGATGCCGCAGAGCTTGGCCAGGGTCATCGGCTCGCGGAAGAACAGCACGCCGACCAGCACGCCCATCAGCGGTGTGGTGGCGTTGAAGATCGCCGAATAGCCCGCCGGCAGCACCTGCGCGGCCACGGAGTAGAAAGTGGCCGGGATACCGGAGTTGATCATGCCCAGCACCAGGCAGGCGCCAAGCTTGCCCTGGAAGTCCCAGCGCACGCGGGCGGCGGCGACGATGGCGACCAGGCCCAGGCAGGCGATGGAGACACGGAAGAACGCGGTCGGCACCGTGCCCAGCTCGGGTGCGATGATGCGCATGAACAGGAAACTCGCCCCCCAGACGGCGGCAAGTGTCAGCAGGCGGGCTAGGGCGATGGGGCTCACAACGGTCTCCGGAGGCAGGGCAGGGGCGCGAGTGTACGCCAGGGGGCGGTGCGATTCTTGTGCTTTCTTGCGCTGTAAACCTGTACCGGCCCATTCGCGGATGAATCGGACCACCGCACCGCGGCTCCTGCTTGCAGGAGATTGCCCAGCCCACAGGTCTCTGCTAAATCAGTCAGTTATGTGCAGTTCAATGTGAGATTGCCCAGCCCAGTGGGAGCGGGTTCACCCGCGAATGCGGTGGCGGCGACAACAGTGAATGCCCAAGGATATTGGCCGGCAGGTCCGGCCTCTTCGCGGCGGTTCGACGCCTCGATGAACCCGCTCCCACAGGGTCCCTGCTAAATCAGTAGTTATGTGCAGTCAATGTGAGATTGCCCAGCCCAGTGGGAGCGGGTTCACCCGCGAATGCGGTGGCGGCGGCGACAGTGAATGCCCAAGGATATTGGCCGGCAGGTCCGGCCTCTTCGCGGGTAAACCCGCTCCCACAGGGTCCCTGCTAAACCAGTGAGTCATGTGCAGTTCTATGAGAGAGGGTTTACCGAGGCGTCGAACCGCCGCGAATGGGCCGGCACAGGCACCGCATTTCAAACAGGCCGACTAAGCTGTGTAACTCACCCCCATCGAGGTTTCCGGCATGCCCCAACCCTGGCCCGCTGTCGAAATCGCCCGCACCATCCTCGCCGGCTTCGACGACTACCGAGACCACTTCCAGCGCATCACCCTTGGTGCCCGCCAGCGCTTCGAGCAGGCGCGCTGGCAGGCTATCCAGCAGGCCTCCGCCGCGCGCATCACCCTCTATGAAGAAAAGGTCGCCGAGGTCAACGGCTGGCTGCGCCAGGCCTTTGCCGCAGAGGTGCTGCTGGACGTGGAGCAGTGGCCGTTGGTGAAAAACGCCTACATCCAGCTGATCGACCCGCGGCTGGACGACGAGCTGGCCGAGACCTGGTACAACTCGCTGTTCTGCAGCCTGTTCAGCCACGACCTGATCAGCGATGGCAGCATGTTCATCCACACCACCCGGCCGTCCATGCGTGGCCGTGAGCGCGCTGCGCAAACCCGCACCTATCGGCCTGAAGGTGGCATCAAGGGGTTGCTGCGGGCGGTGTTCGACGATTACCCGTTCGATACGCCCTACGGCGACCTGGACGGCGACCTTGCACGCCTGGAAGAGCAACTGCGCGAATGCCTGCCGGACTGGGTGTGCAAGGACCCGGCCCTGGCCGTGGAGCTGTTCGTGCCGGTGCTGTACCGCAACAAGGGCGCCTACCTGGTGGGCCGCCTGTACAACGGCGACGAGCAATGGCCGCTGGCAATTGCCCTGCTGCACCGCGAGGGCCACGGCATCGAGGCTGATGCGCTGATCACCGACGAGGCCGAGGTCTCGATCATCTTCTCGTTCACCCGCTCCTACTTCATGGCCGATGTGCCGGTGCCGGCGGAGTTCGTCAATTTCCTCAAGCGCATTCTGCCGGGCAAGCACATTGCCGAGCTGTACACCTCGATCGGCTTCTACAAGCAGGGCAAGTCGGAGTTCTACCGGGCGCTGATCAACCACCTGGCCAGCAGCGACGACCGCTTCGTCATGGCGCCCGGGGTGCGCGGCATGGTCATGAGCGTGTTCACCCTGCCGGGCTTCAACACCGTGTTCAAGATCATCAAGGACCGCTTTTCGCCGTCCAAGACCGTCGACCGCGCCACGGTTATCGACAAGTACCGGCTGGTGAAAAGCGTCGACCGGGTAGGGCGTCTGGCCGATACCCAGGAGTTTGCCGATTTTCGCTTTCCGCGCAGCAAGTTCGAGCCGGAGTGCCTGGCCGAGTTGCTGGAGGTGGCACCGTCGACGGTGGCGCTGGAGGGCGATACGGTGCTGATCCGCCACTGCTGGACCGAGCGGCGCATGACGCCGTTGAACCTGTACCTGGAACACGCCAGCGAAGCCCAGGTGCTGGAGGCGCTGGAGGACTATGGGTTGGCGATCAAGCAATTGGCGGCGGCGAATATCTTCCCTGGCGACATGCTGCTGAAAAACTTCGGCGTTACCCGGCATGGCCGCGTGGTGTTCTACGACTATGACGAAATCTGCTTCCTGACCGAGGTGAACTTCCGCCATATACCGCCGCCACGTTACCCGGAAGACGAAATGTCGGGTGAGCCGTGGTACTCGATCGGGCCGCACGACGTATTCCCCGAGGAGTTTCCGCCGTTTCTGTTTGCCGATATCGGCCAGCGGCGGTTGTTCAGCCGTTTGCATGGGGAACTGTATGACGCGGATTACTGGAAGGGGCTGCAGGCGGCGATTCGCGAGGGCAAGGTGATCGATGTGTTCCCCTATCGGCGCAAAGGCAGGTAGTTGCCACGCCAGCACCGCCGGCCCTGCGTCGATCGGGTAAACCCGCCCAAACAGGGCAGGTTTACCGTGGGTCAGATATACGGCGCCTCATACGCATTCAACTGTTCCACAAACCGCCAATGGCTTTTCTTCCCGAACCCCATCAACCGCTTCAAGCGGATATCCCAGCGCATGTGGTGATTGGCAATCCACGGCAAGGCAAACAGGTGCGCCCCACGCCACGGTATGAACGGGTTACGCCGCAGGCTGGCGTAAATCTCTACCCGGTGGCTGGCCTGGTGGCTGGCACAGCGGGCATGGAAGCCCGAGGTGTCCGCCACCACCAGGGTATTGGCCGGCACGGCAAAGCGCCGTGGCGGCGGCAGGCCGAGGGCGGCCAGGTCGGGCTCGTCGATGCGGAACGACCCTTCGCGGTGCATCCGCTCGACAGACCGCGCCGCCCCCAGGCTTTGCCGGTATTCCCACGCCAGCCGCTCCGGCGTCAGCCGATGCGACCCCGGCACATAACTGAACGGCCCCTGGTCATCCTCCACATCATCCAGGAACAACCAGGCCTTGGCCGTGGGGTGGAAGGTGTCGGCATGCAGCCGGGTCTGCGGGTCCTGGTCGGCATTGGCCGCGTCAATCACGATCGACTGCAACTGATAGGTAATGCCACCGGTATTGGACGACGCATAGGCAATCAGGTCGCGCACACCCTTGTCCGCCACAAACGCAGCACTGGCCGGGTTACACGCCAACACATCCTGGTCCAGGCTTACCCGGCGCGTTACCGCGCGGCCCTGGCGCATTTCCCAGCCAGTGCTGCGCAAGGCGCCCAGCTCGGCGCGCAATGCCGCAAACTGTTCGGCGGGCAGGGCGTTTTCACGGATGAAAAAACCGTTCTGCTCAAAATGCTCCCGCTCACCGGCATCCAGCCGCGAGGCCAGTGCCTGGCGGCGGTAGCCGGCCATGGCCATCGCCAGCTGGCGACGCTGTACATGCAAACCCAGCGCGTTCAGCCGGGCACTGCCCAACACCGGGTTGTTCTCGAACGACTTGGCATGGGTAGCCAACTGCAAGCAATGCCAGGGGAGCGCCGCGTAACGGCCGATGTCCTTGATCGATACAGGCATGTTCTAGTCCTTTGATGGGGCCAGTGGCCGGCCGCAGCCGAGCATGGTCCGGGTATAGTTGAGCAACGGCGCCAATCGCTTGTTTGCCGCGCGCGCCGGGTGTGGCGCGCTGAGGCAGGCGAGGGCGTGCCAGGCATCGCAGGGCAAGTCTTGCTGGACGTCGGCATAGCGCGCATAGCGCAGCAGGGCGCCGGCTACCAACTGGTCCAGGGTCAGGCGCCGAGTTCGGCGCGGCAGTGGCTGGTGGTCCTCGGTCAGGCCCCAGCCGGCATAAAACGGCGTACCGTAGGTGACAACCGGCACACCGCGCAGCAAGGCCTCGAAACCGGCAGTGGAACTGAGCGTATGCAACGCATCGACCTGGCCATACAGGCCGGCGATGTCCACCCCGGCCAGCACCTGGTCCGCCAGCCCCACCAGTTGGGCGGGTGCCACCTGGCCCCGGCGCTTGCCGGCCTCTACGTCCGGGTGCGGCTTGTACAGCACCCAGGCATCCGGCAGCTGCGCCCGCACCTGTTGCAGCAAGCGCAGGTTGCACCCGGCACCGCCGCCGCTGCACAGCGCCGAGGCATCGTCCTCTACCTGGCCCACCACCAGTACCCGCAGCTGGCCCGGTTGCCCCAGCAGCGCGGGCCGCGCGTTGCTGCGCAGGTTGAACTTGCTGGCACCGCTGGCCACGATCTGCGCCCGCAGGCTTGCAGCCTCGGCCAGGGTTGCGGCATCGAAGGTGCCATGCTGCAGCAGTTGCTCCAGGTCGCTGGCAGACTGCGCATCGTAATGAATGCCACCCCGGTCCAGTACCAGCGACAGCGCCGGGCTGTTGCTGGCGCCCAGCCCCGTGGAGCGCAAAAAACCATCCTCGACCCGCCACAGCGGCACACCGGCCTGGCGCGCACGTTCGGCAAGGCCGGCCGGCTCGCGTGCCGCCCACACCAGCAGCCGGCCCTGTTCGGCGGCTACCTGCTGCACCAGCTGCGGCGTGTCCAGCGCAAAACGCAGCTGCCCCCAGCGGCTGGCAAAAAAGCGCCGGATATTGTGCTGCTTGTGCCGCTTCACCCCCAGCACCGTGGTCGGGCCGGCAAACCCGGCATCGCGGGCCTTCTTGCGGGCCAGCTGACGGGCAACGGTCAAGGCATCGGTCAGCTGGCCGGTCAACGGGTCCACATAGCGGCAATAGCGCACATAAGCCGCAGCCACCAGCTGCACCAGGTCTGGCCGGGCCTGGCGGCGGGGGATGGCCATGCGGTCATCGGTCAGCCCCCAGCCCGCATAGAACGGCAGCCCGAAACAGGTCACCGGCACACCCTGGATCAACGCCTCCAGCCCCGCCTGGCTGGTGCCCACGTACACCCGCCGGGCACGCCGCGCCAGAGACGCCCAGGCCACCGGCCGCGCCTCCAGCGCTACCCCACGCGCCTGCGCCGCTGCCAGCAGGCAGCTGGGCTTCTGCCCGCCCAGGCAGTCGGGGTGAATGCGCACGCGCACGTCGGCGCCGGGGTTTTCGGCCAGCGCCACATCCAGCATGCGCACATAGTCGGCCTCGCAAAGCCCGCCACCCGGGATCGAATAGTCCCCGGCCGTCTGGTCCACCACCAGCACCAACGGCCGCTCGCGGCCCAGCGGGTCGTCTGCGGGCAAGTCCTGGGCGTTGTTGTATTTACCGATGCCGCTGCTGCGCATCAAATCGATCAGTTCGCGGGCGCAGCCCAGCTCGTAGTCGCTGAGGGCCTCGGGCTGCTGCAGAATGTTTTCCAGCAGCGAAGGGCGGTCTGCCAGGTAGTGAATACCCACCGGGTCGACCACCATCGACATCGGCGTGTCGCCCTCGATGCCCAGCGAGGAAGACCGCAGAAAACCGTCCTCCAGCGCAATGTAAGGCAGCCCCCAGCGCTGGCACAGCACCCGGGCCTGGGCCGACGATTGCTTGTAGCCGATACCGGCAATGGCCTTCAGCCCCTTGGGCGCCTTGCGCCCGCGCCGCCACAGCCAGAAGGGCGGGCCTTCCGGGCCGAGAAACTGCGGCAGGTGCAGCACCTTCCAGGCCACCCATTGCGACATGATGCCGACCCAGCCGGTGCCGTCTACCAACGCCTGCGGGGGCGTGAACTGGCCGATGTTGACGGGCAAGTCAGCGCTCATGGCAACCACCGCATATAAAGGGCTGCACAGGCCTTGTGGGAGCGGGCATGCCCGCGAAGCAGGCGCCACCGTGGCTGGCAGCGGCGCAGCCGGGGTTCGCGGGCCAAGCCTGCCCCCACAGCCCCAAGGCAGCTGGTTGTTCCATAATGTGCATTACACCGCCCGCCACATGTTGCGCACCGGTGGAAACGGCACCCAGCGCTTGCGGCGCGGGGCAAAGCCGTTGTGCAGGTACAGCCGTTGCGCCCGAGGGTTGTTCAGTGGCACCTCCAGCTCGACCTGGGTAAAACCCTGGCCCGCAGCATGCGCACAGCACGCCTGCACCAGCGCCGCACCCACGCCTTGCTGGCGGGCAGCCTTGCTCACCCGCAGCCCGTACAGCAGGAACGGGTAGCGCCATTCACGCAGCTCGCTCAGGCAAAAGCCGGCAAAGCGCACCCCGCCAGCCAGCACGCCGAACTCCCGAATGAACGGCCGCCAGCGCAAGGCAAACGGCCCACGCTTGTCATGTTTGAACGCGGCAAAGCCCAGCACCTGCTCGCCGTCGAAGGCCAGCAGTACACGGTCCCAGTTGATGGCCGCGCCCAGCAGGCGATAACGGCACGCCGTATCGCCGATCAGAAACGCCAGCGAGCCCCGCCCCTCGGCCAGCAAGCGGGCCAGGGCAGGGGCTGCGGCACGCTCCGGCGCCAGGTCCGATCCCAGAACGATGTGCACCACCTTGTCAGGCTACCCCGGCGCTGGCAGCCGGCGCATGCCGGCCTTGCGCAGGCGCCTGGGCATGGGTGCAGGCATGGCCGAGCAAGGTACTGGACAACTGCTGTACCGCCAGTGCAGTGGCACGGCAGCCCGGTTGGTGGCGGTTGGACCAGATCAGGTAGTCGGTTTCACCCGCGGGTGCGCCGATTGCCTGGTACACCCCAGGCAAGATCGGCACATGGTCACCATAGAAGCACAGCAGCGCCTCGTTCGGCCGGGCCATCAGCGTTTCGCGCAGCATGCCCAGCATGCGGTCGGCATTACAGATATGCCGCACATAAGGGCCCAGGTCCTGCATGCCCGGTTGCAGCGGGCGGTCGAACCAGGCGGGCAGCTCGTGCGCGGCCGCGCTTTCCAGGTGCAGCGGGCCGTGGTTTTCCATGGTTACCGCATGGATGAACAGCGGTTGGGTACGGCCTGGCGCCTGCAGCAGTTCGCGAATCTTTTCCGCCACCGCGCAATCACCAATGAACGGCCCGGCCTTTTGCGAAGCGTCGAACGCCTTTACATCGATGAACTCGTCAAAGCCCAGCGCCGGCAGCACCTTGTTGCGCCCATAAAAGCCGCCATCGTAGGGGTGAATGCAGACAGTGCGGTAACCCTGCGCCTTGAGCGTGGAGGCGATGCTGGGCAGGCCCTGACGGGCCAGCACGCGGTACGGGTTGAAGCGGTGCACCCCCAGCCGGCCTGTGGGGATACCGGTCAGGTAGGCGAACTCGGTACGCACCGTATTGGCGCCCCAGGCCGCGACCTGCAGCTTGCCCCGGGCCAGCGCCTGGCTGGCCAGCAGGTCGTACTGGTCGAGCACCTGCGGGCGCACGCCCGGCCACAGGTCGCGCACATCGAAGAACGACTCGCTCTGTACCGAGACCAGGTCCGGCAGCGATGTGGGCTGGCCAAAGCCCGATGCAGCAGCGGCCTTCGCCGGCGAAGAGGCCGGCACAGGCTC
>NZ_JABMCN010000088.1:15265-20662 GCF_013179515.1 Pseudomonas sp. CM27 | reverse complement strand
TCAGGGCCGGGCGCTGCTGGGTGAGGTCGACAACCAGACCCTCAGCACCAACTTCGGCTACAGCGTCCGCGGGCACACGTTGAGTGGGGGGTATCAGAAAGGCCGTGGCGATACGGCGTATGCCTACGTCGGGGGGACCGATACCTACCTGTTCAGCGAGCAGCAGGTCAGCACGTTCGCGCTGGCCAACGAGCGGGCGTGGATGGTGCGTTACGACTACAACTTCGCGGCGCTAGGCATCCCGGGGCTCACTTTCAACGTGCGCTATGTGACGGGTGACCAGGTCGACCCACAGCGCATTGCCAGCGCCAAGGGCAGGGCGCTGGCGGCCCGCGGTGGCGAAGGCCGGGAGTGGGAGCGGACCACGGATATCACCTATGTGGTGCAGTCAGGTCTGCTCAGGAATGTATCGCTGCGCTGGCGCAACGCGAGCATGCGCTCGAACTTTGCCGATGCGGCGGACGAGAACCGGGTGATTGTGGGGTATACGTTAGGGTTCTGAGACAGGTGCAGTCCGGTGGCAGCCTGCGCAAGCCGTGAAACGGTGGAATTGCCGAGAACGCCATGCTGCATGTTGCCACTCCATTTTGCTCGCTGGATACGAGAGCGGGGGCACTGTAGGCAGCGGGATGTTGATACACAGTGAGCTGCATGTGAAAAAAACCTTGGCCCGACAGCTCCCCTGAATGTTCATTTGCCAAGATGTCAAGCATGAAACCGGTTTCAAAACATTTCTGAACGCGTTAGATTATTCGGCTGTCTTCTTGATGGCCTATCAAGATCAACACCCACATTGAAAAACAGATGGCGCCTGTCAAGGCCGCCACAGCCGATGAGGATTCCAATGCCTGAGCATGCCCCGGACAACCCGCGCAGGGATTTCCTGCGCAAGACCCTGACCCTGATCCCGGTCGTTACCGTGGCCAGTACCGGGCTAGGGGCAGGTGCCAGCCAACTGCTTGCCGCCCCGCAGCCCGAGCCCAAAGTGCCTGCCGCTCCACCGGCGGGCCATTACCAGCCGACCTTCTTCAGCGCTGAAGAATGGGCCTTTGTGCAGGCCGCGGTGTCGCGCATCATCCCGGCGGACGAACTGGGCCCCGGCGCGCTCGAAGCCGGCGCCGCCGAATTCATCGACCGGCAGATGAACACCCCCTATGCGACGGGCGCGCAGTGGTACATGCACGGCCCGTTCAACGCCGATGCTGCCCCCGAGATGGGCTACCAGTTGCAACTCAGCCCCCAGCAGATCTACCGCCTGGGCATCGCCGCCGTGGATGGCTGGTGCAAGGCCAATGGCGGTCAGGTTTTTGCTGCGCAAGATAGCGCTACCCGCGACCGTATTCTCAGCAAAGTCGAGGCTGGAGAGCTGCTTTTCGACACCGTCCCGGCCAAGGTGTTTTTCAGCTTGCTGGTGCAGAACACCCGTGAAGGGTTCTTCTGCGACCCGATCCACGGTGGCAACAAGGGCATGGTCGGCTGGACCCAGATCGGCTTCCCGGGTGCCCGCGCCGATTTCATGGACTGGGTCGAGCGCAATGAACCGTACCCGTTCCCGGCTGTTTCGATTCGCGGTGAGAGGGCCTGAGGCATGGCGACTGTGTTGAAAAAAGTGGATGCGGTGATCGTTGGTTTCGGCTGGGCCGGCGCCATCATGGCCAAGGAACTCACCGAAGCTGGCCTGCACGTGGTGGCCCTGGAACGCGGGCCGATGCAGGACACGTACCCGCAAGGCAGCTACCCGCAGGTGATCGACGAGCTGACCTACAGCGTGCGCAAGAAGCTGTTTGTCGATGTGTCGAAAGAAACCGTCACCATCCGCCACGGCGCGCATGACGTGGCGCTGCCCAATCGCCAGCTCGGCGCCTTCCTGCCAGGTAAAGGCGTAGGCGGCGCGGGCCTGCACTGGTCGGGTGTGCACTTTCGGGTCGACCCGGTCGAGCTGCGCATGCGCAGCCACTACGAAGAGCGCTACGGCCGCAAGTTCATCCCCGAAGACATGACTATCCAGGACTTTGGCGTCAGCTATGAAGAGCTGGAGCCGTATTTCGACTTTGCCGAAAAGGTCTTCGGCACCTCCGGCCAGGCCTGGACGGTCAAGGGCCAGGTGGTCGGTGAAGGGAAGGGCGGCAACCCTTATGCGCCGGACCGTTCCAGCGCGTTCCCGCTGCCTGCACAGAAGAACGTAGTGTCGGCCAGGCTGTTCGAAAAGGCCGCCAGCAGCCTGGGCTACAAGCCCTACAACCTGCCGTCGGCCAACACCTCAGGCCCGTATACCAACCCCTACGGGGCGCAGATGGGCCCCTGCAACTTCTGTGGCTTCTGCAGCGGTTACGTGTGCTACATGTACTCCAAGGCCTCGCCCAACGTGAACATTCTGCCCGCGTTGCGCCAGGTGCCCAACTTCGAGCTGCGGCCTGACGCCCACGTGCTGCGGGTAAACCTGGACGACAGCAAGCGCAAGGCTACCGGCGTGACCTACATCGATGCCCAGGGGCGCGAAGTGGAACAGCCGGCAGAGCTGGTGATCCTGGCCGCGTTCCAGTTCAACAACGTGCGCCTGATGTTGCTGTCCGGCATTGGCAAGCCTTATGACCCGGTGCAGAACGAAGGCGTGGTCGGCCGTAACTTCGCCTACCAGAACATGGGTACGGTCAAGGCGTTCTTTGACAAGGACACCTACACCAACAACTTCATCGGCGCCGGTGGCAACGGCATCGCCATCGATGACTTCAACGCCGACAACTTCGACCACGGCCCCCACGGCTTCGTCGGTGGCTCGCCGATGTGGGTGAACCAGGCCGGCAGCCGGCCGATTGCCGGCACCGCCAACCCGCCCGGTACACCAGCCTGGGGCAGCGCCTGGAAAAAGGCCACGGCCGATTACTACACCCACCAGGTCTCGATGGACGCCCACGGCGCTCACCAGTCGTACCGTGGCAATTACCTGGACCTCGACCCGACCTACCGCGACGCCTACGGCCAGCCACTGCTGCGCATGACCTTCGACTGGCAGGAAAACGACATCAGGATGAACCAGTTCATGGTCGACAAGCTGAGCAAGATCGCCCAGGCAATGAACCCCAAAGCCATTGCCGTGCTGGGCAAGCAGGTCAAGGACCACTTCAACACCGCCAGCTACCAGACCACCCACCTCAACGGCGGGGCGATCATGGGCACCGATCCGAAGACCAGCGCGCTGAACCGTTACCTGCAAAGCTGGGATGTGCATAACGTTTTCGTGCCAGGGGCATCGGCGTTTCCGCAGGGCCTGGGCTACAACCCGACCGGGCTGGTGGCCGCGCTGACCTACTGGTCAGCCCGCGCCATTCGTGAGCAGTACCTGAAAAACCCCGGCCCGCTGGTCCAGGCTTGAGGAGCGATGAACATGAAGACACTGTTGATCGCAACCCTGCTGCTGGGCGCCAGTGCAACGGCACAGGCCACCGCCAATGAAGACGCCCTGGTGCGTCAGGGCGAGTACCTGGCGCGTGCCGGCGACTGTGTGGCCTGCCATACCGCCAAGGGCGGCAAGCCGTTCGCCGGCGGGCTGCCGATGGAAACTCCCATCGGTACGGTGTACTCGACCAACATCACCCCGTCGGCCAGCGGCATTGGCCAGTACAGCTTCGAAGACTTCGACCAGGCCGTGCGCAGGGGCATCGGCAAGGACGGCAGCACGCTGTATCCGGCAATGCCATACCCCTCGTACGCGCGGGTCGGCGAGCAGGATATGCAGGCGCTGTACGCCTATTTCATGAGGGGCGTGGAGCCGGTCGAACAGGCGAACAAGGCCACGGATATCCCGTGGCCGTTGAGCATGCGCTGGCCGCTGGCGATCTGGCGCGGGATGTTTGCACCAGAGGCCAGGCCGTGGCAGGCATCGACGGCAGCCGACCCGGTGGTGAACCGGGGGGCGTACCTGGTCGAAGGCCTGGGGCACTGTGGCGCCTGCCATACGCCGCGCGCGCTGACCATGCAGGAGAAAGCACTCAGTGCAGAGGATGGCGCGCAGTTCCTGGCTGGCAGCGCGCCGCTGGAGGGCTGGATTGCGAAGAACCTGCGTGGTGACCACAAGGACGGTTTGGGCAGCTGGAGCGAAGCGCAGCTGGTGCAGTTTCTGAAGACCGGGCGCAGCGACCGCAGCGCGGTGTTTGGCGGCATGAGCGACGTGGTCGAGCACAGCATGCAGCACATGACGGATGCCGACCTGACAGCCATCGCCCGTTACCTGAAGACATTGCCGCCGAGCAACCCTGACGACAAGCCGCATGTGTATGACAAGCAGGTGGCGCAGGCGCTATGGCAAGGGGACGACAGCAAGCCGGGCGCGGCGGTGTATATCGACAACTGCGCGGCTTGCCACCGCACTGATGGCCAGGGCTATACCCGGGTGTTCCCGGCCCTGGCTGGCAACCCGGTGGTGCAGACGGCGGATGCCACGTCGCTGATTCATGTGGTGCTGGCAGGCGGCACGATACCGGCGACGCACACCGCGCCGTCGAACTTCACCATGCCGGCGTTTGGATGGCGGCTGAGTGACCAGGAGGTTGCTGAAGTGGTGAATTTCATTCGGAGTAGCTGGGGGAACCAAGGGGATGCTGTCAGTGCAGGTGATGTGAAAGCGCTTCGCTAAGGTTGCATCAGGGCTGACAGTAGCCTGCCGCGCCATGTGCAGCGCCTGTGAGATCGAGCGCCGCCCGCGCGGCGCTTCGCGGGTGAACCCGCTCCCACATTTGTTGCAACGTACCAAACCTGTCAGGCCATGGTTGCCAGCCTTGTCGGGCCGACGCGATTTCATGGCTGGCGCATCTGCCGCCACGCTCGCCTTGAGTCATGCACCAAGGCGGGAAACGCCGCTTTTACAGGCATGGCCACGTTGCAACAAATGTGGGAGCGGGTTTACCCGCGAAGCGCCGCGCGGGCGGCGCTCGATCTCATAGGCGCTGCATCTCTTGTGGCAAACACCTGCCAGGCCTGATGCATTCCCTATGAAAACCGCCATGCCGCTCCCAAAATTAAACGCCCCAGCCCAACTAAATGTTGACGAACACGCATACTTTTGCTGTATTGAAACCGGTTTCATCGCTACCACAACAATCATAAGGACTGCCCATGACCGACGCGCCTGCCCATCACCGCGAACGGGTCACCATCAGCGAAGTTGCGCGTGTCGCTGGCGTCTCCAAGGCCACCGTTTCGCGCTACATCGGTGGCGACCGCCAGTTGCTGGCCGAAGCCACCGCCAAGCGCCTGGCCGAGGTCATCGAGCGCCTCGGCTACCGTCCCAACCAGATGGCCCGTGGGCTGAAGCGCGGCCAGACGCGCCTGATCGGCATGCTGGTGGCCGATATCCTCAACCCTTATTCAGTGGCGGTGATGCATGGTGTGGAAACCGCC
>NZ_JABMCN010000088.1:0-15166 GCF_013179515.1 Pseudomonas sp. CM27 | reverse complement strand
GCCTCGGCTACCGTCCCAACCAGATGGCCCGTGGGCTGAAGCGCGGCCAGACGCGCCTGATCGGCATGCTGGTGGCCGATATCCTCAACCCTTATTCAGTGGCGGTGATGCATGGTGTGGAAACCGCCTGCCGTCAGCACGGCTACAGCCTGGTGGTATGCAACACCAACCGCGACGACGAGCAGGAGCGCCATCACCTGGTAGCCCTGCAGAGCTACAACGTCGAAGGGCTGATCGTGAACACTCTCGGCCATCACCCCGGCGAACTGTTCAATTTGCAACGCGAAATCCCCATGGTACTGATCGACCGCCAGTTGCCCGAGCTGGAGGTCGACCTGGTCGGCCTGGATAACTTCGATGCGGTCGAGCAAGCGCTCGACCACCTCCAGGCACAAGGTTACCGGGATATCCTGGCCGTCACCGAGCCGCTCGATGGCACCAGCTCGCGGCAGGAGCGGGTGCAAGCGTTCGGCCAGTCGATCAGCCGTCGCCCCGGCATGCGCCAGCAGGTGCTGGAAACCAGCGCCGGGCTGGGCGCCCAGCTGGCTTCGTTTCTGGCCGCCAGCGGCCATGGCCCGCAGGCCATCTTCACCTGCAACGGCGTCGCCACCTTGGCGGTGACCCGCGCCCTGCACGAGGCCAGGCGCAATCTGTTCGCAGACGTCGGGCTGATCGCCCTCGACGACCTCGACTGGTTCCCCTTGGTCGGCACGGGTATCACAGCCCTGGCCCAGCCCACCGAGCGTATCGGCGTGACGGCATTCGAAAGCCTGCTCGGCCGCCTGCGCGGCGTCAGCGGGGCAGCCCGGCGCATCGACTTCAAGGCCGACCTGATCATCCGCGGTTCAACTCACCCACGCTAACCAGTGGCAGGCATTGGCGTGCCTGCTGTCGACAACAAATGAAACCGGTTTCATAAGGACGACAACAATGCACGCGAACCCCGTTTCCATCAGCCTCTCCAGCTACGGCGCCGACTTTGTCCGGCAACGTGGCCAGGAGCAGTTTCTTGACCTGCTGGCAGCCGCCGGCGTCGCCCGTGTCGAGTTGCGCGAAGAGTTGTTCGCCACTACTCCCGACGCAGCAGCGCTGGGTGCGGTCATTGCCGCGCTGGACCTGGAGTGCCTGTATTCCACACCGCTTGAACTGTGGACCGAGCAAGGCCTGCCTGACCCGCAATTGACGCACAAGCTGGACACTGCTCACGCCCTGGGGGCGGTAGCGCTCAAGGTTTCGCTGGGGCACTACCATGAGCGCTGCGACATGGCCGCCCTGGCAGCGCTGTTGCCTGTGCACGGGCCGCTGCTGCTGGTGGAGAACGACCAGACTCGCCAAGGCGGTCGTATCGAACCGCTGCAGCACTTCTTGCAGCGCGCCGACCAGCTTGGGCTGCGCCTGGGCATGACCTTCGACATTGGTAACTGGCAGTGGCAGGGCGAGCCTGCAGCACAAGCCGCGCGCCAACTTGGCCGGTGGGTGCGCTATGTGCACTGCAAAGCCGTTCAGCGCCTGGCCGATGGTCGTCTGGCTGCCGTACCACCCCAAGCAGCCGACCTGCGGGAGTGGGCCGGGCTCATGGCGGAATTCGCCCCGGGTGTGGTGCGCGCCGTCGAGTACCCGCTGGTCAGCGACGACCTGCTGACGCTGACCCGTGCTCAGGTGCGCGACCTGTCGCTGCTGGGGCTGCAGGCGGCATCGACCGGGGAGCTGAGCCATGCATGAGCAAGACGTGCTGTGCTTCGGCGAGACCATGGCCATGTTCGTCGCTGAGCAGGCGGGGGACCTGGCCAGTGCCGGCCAGTTTGGCAAGCGCATTGCCGGCGCCGACAGCAATGTTGCCATCGGCCTTGCGCGGCTGGGCTTCAAGGTCCGCTGGCTGAGCCGTGTAGGCAACGATTCGCTGGGCCGTTTCGTGCTCGACAGCCTGCGCCGCGAAGGCCTGGACTGCTCCGCCGTCGAGGTGGACGCCAGTTGCCCCACCGGCTTCCAGCTCAAGGCCCGCTGCGACGATGGCAGTGACCCGGCGGTGGAGTATTTCCGCCGCGGCTCGGCGGCCAGCCGGCTGTCGCCAGCGCACGTGGCCCCAGGTTTGCTGCAGGCCCGTCACTTGCACGCCACCGGCATCCCGCTGGCGCTGTCGGAGGGCTGTAGGGCCTTGTCCCACGCACTGGTGGACGCCATGCGCGCAGCCGGGCGCAGCATCTCGTTCGACCCCAACCTGCGCCCGTCGCTGTGGCCGGACCCCCGCACCATGGTGCGGGAGATCAACCGCCTGGCGGTCAAGGCCGACTGGGTCTTGCCGGGCCTGGAAGAGGGCCGGTTGCTGACCGGCCAGCATACCCCGGCAGACATCGCCGCTTTCTACCTCGACCAGGGGGTAGAGCTGGTAGTGATCAAGCTGGGCGACGCGGGGGCCTATTTCCGCAGCGCCAAGGGCGAAGGGCAGGTGGCTTCGGTGCCGGTCAGCCAGGTGGTGGACACCGTCGGCGCTGGCGATGCCTTTGCCGTGGGCGTGCTCAGTGCGCTACTGGAAGGCCGCGCAGTGGCCGGGGCGGTAGCGCGTGGCAACTGGTGCGGCAGCCGCGCCGTGCAGTCGCGCGGCGACATGGAAGGGTTGCCATTGCGCCATGAACTGGAGGCTCACGAACTGCGCATCAGCGCGTGAACAGCCGAACCGCGTCACCTGTTGCAACAAAAACAAAAAGCTCAGGAGAAACAAACCATGCAAAGCCAAAGCCTGGCACCGCGCCGCTGGTGGTACATCATACCGATCGTGTTCTTCACCTATAGCCTGGCGTACCTGGACCGCGCCAATTACGGTTTCGCTGCAGCTTCCGGCATGGCCGAAGACCTGCACATCACCCCCGTGCTGTCGTCGCTGCTGGGGGCGCTGTTCTTCCTCGGGTACTTCTTCTTCCAGGTACCCGGCGCCATCTATGCCGAAAAGCGCAGCGTAAAAAAGCTGATCTTCGTTTCGTTGATCCTCTGGGGCGGGCTTGCCACGCTCACCGGCATGGTCAGCAACGTGTACATGCTGATCGGGATCCGCTTCCTGCTCGGGGTGGTGGAGGCGGCAGTGATGCCGGCGATGCTGGTGTACCTGTGCCATTGGTTCACGCGTGCCGAGCGTTCGCGGGCCAATACCTTCCTGATGCTCGGCAACCCGGTGACGATCCTGTGGATGTCGGTGGTATCGGGCTACCTGATCAAACACTTCGACTGGCGCTGGATGTTCATCATCGAGGGCCTCCCGGCGGTCATCTGGGCATTTTTCTGGTGGCGCCTGGTGGACGACCGGCCGGCCCAGGTGAGCTGGCTGAGCGAGCAGGAGAAGGCTGACTTGCAGCAGGCGCTGGCGGCCGAGCAGCAGGGCATCAAACCGATGAAGAACTACCGCGAGGCGTTCCGTTCGCCGCAGGTGATCATCCTGGCGCTGCAGTACTTCTGCTGGAGCATCGGCGTTTATGGCTTCGTTCTCTGGCTGCCGTCGATTCTCAAGCAGGCGGCCAACGTCGATATCGTCCAGGCCGGCTGGCTGGCATCGGTGCCTTACCTGGCGGCCGTGCTGGCCATGGTCGGGGTGTCCTGGGCATCCGACCGCCTGCAGAAGCGCAAGCGCTTCGTCTGGCCGCCGCTGCTGATTGCTGCCGTGGCGTTCTACGGCTCGTATGCCTTGGGCACCGAGCACTTCTGGCTGTCGTATGCGCTGCTGGTGGTCGCCGGCGCTTGCATGTATGCACCGTATGGCCCGTTCTTCGCCATCGTCCCCGAAATCCTGCCAGCCAACGTTGCCGGCGGCGCCATGGCGCTGATCAACAGCATGGGCGCGCTGGGCTCTTTCGGCGGCTCGTGGCTGGTGGGCTACCTCAACGGCGCCACCGGTGGCCCGGGCGCGTCGTACCTGTTCATGTGTGGCGCGCTGCTCACCGCAGTGGCGCTGACTGCCGTACTCAATACCTCGCAGACATCTGGTCGAGCCAAACGCGGCAGCTCGCGCCTTGCCATGAATCATTAGGAAACCGCAATGAAAAAGCGAATCGTGCTGTACAAACGCCTGTCCGATGACCTGATGGCACGCTTGCACGAGCGGGTCGAGGTGACTTGGGTGGACACTACCCAGGCCGATGGCCTGGCCCGCTTGCGCGACGCCTTGCCGGGCGCCCATGGGTTGCTGGGCGCGAGCTTGCGTGTGGACGCCGGCCTGCTCGACCTGGCACCACAGCTGGAGGTCGTGTCCAGCGTTTCGGTGGGCGTGGACAACTATGACATTGCCGAGCTCAACCGGCGAGGCGTGATGTTGACCAACACACCTGACGTGCTCACCGAAACTACTGCCGACACGGGGTTTGCCCTGATCCTGGCGACTGCCAGGCGGGTAGTGGAGCTGGCGAACTGGGTGCGTGAAGGGCGCTGGCAGGCCAACCTGGGGCCCGCACAGTTTGGCAGTGATGTGCATGGCAAGACGCTGGGTATCGTCGGCATGGGCCGTATCGGCGAAGCCCTGGCCCGGCGTGCTGCGGCGGGCTTTGGTATGCGCGTGCTCTACCATAGCCGAAACGCCAGGCCCGAAGTGGAGGCGCGTTATGCCGCGCGCCAATGCAGCCTGGATGAGCTGTTGCAACAGGCGGATTTCGTTTGCCTGACGGTGCCGCTCAGTGCCAACACCGAAGGCCTGATTGGCGCACGTGAACTGGCGCTGATGAAGCCTGAGGCGATACTGGTGAACATCTCGCGTGGGCGCGTGGTGGATGAGGAGGCGCTGATCGAGGCGCTGCGGGCCCGGCGCATACGCGGGGCGGGGCTGGATGTTTTTGTGCACGAGCCGTTGGCGGTGGATTCGCCGCTGTTGCAGCTTGATAACGTGGTGGCGACACCGCATATCGGCTCGGCGACCGAGGAAACCCGTCAGGCCATGGCGCGGTGTGCGGTGGACAACTTGCTCAGCGCGCTGGCCGGTGAGCGGCCTGCGAACCTGGTTAATGAAGTGTGTGGTGCTTGAAATCAAGGGGCCGCGTTGCGGCCCATCGCCGGCAAGCCAGCTCCCACACGGACTGCGCAAGGCCCAAGCCACCAAAGATCTGTGGTAGCTGGCTTGCCTGCGATGGCCCAAGCCTTCAAAGACCTGTGGGAGCTGGCTTGCCGGCGATGGGCTGCGCAGCAGCCCCAGATACCATGCAGATCTAGCGACAATTACCGGCTTTTCGATAACCCGCTGCCTGCGCCTCTCCTTCGGTGGCGAAGCTGACCTGGTTCTTTGCCGCCACCTGGTTGTAGCCCGGGCAACCCACCGATAGGTGATAAACGTGGCTGTTGCGGTTGCCCAGCACCGCGCCTACCGACCCGGCACTGGCCAGGCTCGGCTTGGCCTCTGGCTTAGCCGCCTTGGCCGGCACCGCTTGCACCACACCAGCGCCTGCCGGCTTGTAGTCGGCTGTCCATTTGCGCTCGCCGGTCACGAACGGGTTGGCATGCCCCATGATCGCGGCAATGCGCCGGTCGCGCTCTTTTTCCCAGGCCGATACCGGGTGCTGCTTGTCCCAGGCCATCAACAACTGCTGTTGCTGGCGCGACATGCTCAACTTGTAACGGTCGAACATGTAGAACGTGGTGCGGGCTACCAGACCTTTCACTTCGTCACGCGGCTCCGCAGCGCGCTGGGCGAAATCGACCTTGGTGGTGCACTGGCCATATTCGCCGCTATTGCCGGCGACCATTCCATAATTGAAGTTGCTGCGGTCACCATTCACCTCACCCACGGCCGGGTACAGGTTGAACAGGTCGGCCTCCATGGCGCGGAACACCGGGTCGTCATCCACGCAGTGCTCGCGGCCGCCGTTCTTCCAGCACTGGCGCTGGTTGCCGAAGGTGTGCGCGGGCACGATATGTTCCCACTCGGTACGCTCGGCGCGGTTCTGCTGCTTGCGGGTCTGGTAACCGCAGGAGGCCGCATCAATGCGCCCGCCAGACTTGCCCACCCAAGTCCATTTGCAACCGCAGTACAGGTCGCCCATGGCACTGCTGGCCTGGTCCAGATAAACCTTCTGTTTGGCTACCACCTTGGCCTCGGTGAAGGTCGCAGGCGGGTTGGCCAAGGCGGGCAGGGTGAAGGAAAACACTAAGGTTACGGCGTAAAGCAGTGATTTCATGGGGAAAACATATTTCAGATTGGGGCGCGCATTGTAATGCTTTCGCCGTGGGTGACTAGCTCGCCTAGCCACCCCAGTGGTCGGTTCGGGTCGTTGCTGCCCATGCGGCTGAAGGTGTCAGAGTCGAGCATTTTCCGCGTCCAGCGCTACTTGAAGCCGGTCACCGCGTGGGGCACGTAAGGCGCCTGCAGCCGGGCCACTTCGTCTGCGCTCAGCTGCAGCCCCATTGCCGCCAGCGCATCATCCAGGTGCCCCGGTTTCGATGCACCGACAATCGGCGCTGATACGCCAGGTTTGCCCAACACCCACGCCAGCGCCACCTGGGCCATTGGCACGCCGCGTTCGCCGGCGATCTGCTCGACCACATCGATCACCCGGCCGTCTTCCAGCTCGGTCTTTTCATAGAACGACTGCCCGGACACATCGGTGCGCGTGCGCTCGGTCTGCAACCCGTGCGGCCGGGTCAGGCGGCCACGGGCCATCGGGCTCCAGGGCATCAGGCCAACGCCCTGGTCCAGGCACAGCGGGATCATCTCGCGTTCTTCCTCGCGGTAGATCAGGTTGAGGTAGTTCTGCATCGACACGAATCGGCTCCAGCCGTTGCTGGCCGCTACCTGCTGGGCCTTGGCGAACTGCCAGGCGTACATCGACGAGGCGCCGATGTAGCGCGCCTTGCCGGCCTTGACCACGTCATGCAGGGCTTCCATGGTTTCCTCGATGGGGGTGTGGTAGTCCCAGCGGTGAATCTGGTACAGGTCGACGTAGTCGGTGCCCAGGCGGGTGAGGCTGGCGTCGATGCTGGCCATGATTGCCTTGCGCGACAGGCCTTGCTCATTGGGGCGGGTGGCGCCTTCCCACATGTTGGCGGGGAAGAACACCTTGGTGGCGATCACCGTTTCTTCGCGGCGGGTGAATTCCCTGAGCAGTTTGCCAACGATGATTTCCGAGGTGCCGGCGGAATAGCTGTTGGCCGTGTCGAAGAAGTTGATCCCTTGCTCGACGGCGTGGCGGATGATCGGCCGGCTGGCGTCTTCGCCCAAGGTCCACGGGTGGGTGCCGGCATCCGGCTCGCCAAAGGTCATGCAGCCCAGGCACAGCCTGGAGATATCGAGCCCGGTACTGCCCAGTTTCACGTATTGCATCATCGTCTCCTTGAAAGGAACGTCATATCTGTAGGAGCAGCCTTGCGCTGCGAAGAGTCCAGTATTGGCAATGCATGTACATATCAGACAGGCCTTTTCGCAGCACAAGGCTGCGTCTACAGGCGATGGGCCGCAAAGCGGCCCCGATTGCTTGACTGACTGGCATTCGCCCCGAAGGCTGGCCTCAATGCCCGCCCTTCATCCGCCGCGCCACCAGGTAGATACCCAGGCCGACCAGCGCCGTCGCAGCACCGATGTACCCGGTGCTGGTCCAGCCCATGCCTGCAGTGATCGCCATGCCACCCAGCCACGGCCCCAGCGCATTGGCCAGGTTGAACGCCGCATGGTTCGATGCCGCCGCCAGGCTTGGGGCTTCATGGGCAATGTCCATCAGGCGGATCTGCAGCGGCGCTGCCAGGACAATCATGGTGCCTACCAGGGCAATGCCCAGCAGCAGGCTCCACAGTGCCTGCGCGGCAAAGGTGAAGAACAGCAGCACAGCAACCGACCACACCAGTACCAGCCCCACAGCGCGGAACTGCAGGCGGTCGAACAGTTTGCCGCCCGCGATGTTACCGACGATGCCGCCCACGCCGAATGCCGCCAGGCCGAATGGAATCCATTGCGGCGACGCCTGGGTCACCTGCAGCATGGTCGGTGCCAGGTAGCTGAACACGCAGAACATGCCGGCAAAACCGATCGAGGCGATGGCCAGTGCCATCCATACCTGCGGCAGGGCAAAGGCCTGCAGTTCCTTACGCGGGTCACTGCGCACTTCATCGTGACGTTGGGGCACGCAACGCCACACCAGCACCATGGTGCACAACGCGATGGCGCCCACCAGCACGAATGCCGAACGCCAACCGAAGTACTGGCCCAGCAGCGTGGCGACCGGGTTGCCAAGCAGCATGGCCAGGGTCAGCCCCATCATCACCCGCGCCACCGCACCTGCCCGCTGGTCCTTGGCCACCATGCTCGATGCCACTACCGCGGCGATGCCGAAGTAGGCGCCGTGGGGCAGGCCGCTGATGAAGCGGAACGCGACCAGGCCACCGAATGAGGGCGCGAAAGCGGTTGCCAGGTTGCCGAGGGCATACAGCAGCATCAACAGCAGCAGCATGTGCTTGCGCAGCAGCTTGGCGCCGAGAATCGCCAGCGTGGGGGCACCGACCATGACCCCCAGCGCATAGGCACTGATTGCATGGCCCACTTGCGGTTCGCTCAATTGCAGGTTGCTGGCGATGTCGGGCATCAGGCCCATGATGGCGAACTCGCCGGTGCCGATGGCGAAGCTGCCCAGCGCCATGGCCGCTTCCATCTTGGCGACGATGCTTTTACTGGGGAGAGGGGGGTGTTCCTGGACTGACATCTGGATCCTTATTGAAACATGCTGAAACGTTCAAGGTGGGATCATAGTCAATCTGTGACTGCAACGTCGAGGAAGCGCCGAGCTTCCACGCATTTCGGCTGGCGTCCGGTGCGTATCAACGGGTTATTGGCTTTGGGCGCTGCCTTGGGATTTTCATCATCCAGGGGAACTCGCGGCAAACAATACGAACCGCAATCACAATGTCAGCTTCTTGCTGAACTTGGTCTCCATCACAATGTGCGAAGCCGTATGGGTCACGCCCTTGATCATGTTGATACACGTCAGCTCGGCATTCAGCTCGCCCAGGGTGTGTGTGGTCAGGTGGATGATGAAATCCATTTCGCCCGACACCGCATACACCGCCTGCACCGAGTCCATCTTGCGCAAGGTGGTCATCACGTCGGTGTAGCTCTTGTTGCTGCACGAGGTCATGGTGAAGCAGTTGATCACCTGCTGCAGCTTGTCCTGGTCGATGCGCACGCTGTAGCCGGTGATCACCCCGGCGTTTTCCAGGCGGTTGATGCGCTCTTGCACCGCCGAGCGCGATACGCCCAGCTTGCGCGCCAGCGACGCGGTGGGCTCGCGGGCGTTGGCCTGCAGCAGCGCCAGCAATTGCCTGTCCTTTTCGGTGAGTTTGAACAGTGCGCCGGGGGGGAGGGCGTCCATGGCAGTTCCTGGTTGTCGTTCTAGTTGCTGTGCTGCGCGCGGGCTTCCTGGAACTTGTCCATCAGCTTAAGCCCGGCATACACGGTCTGGGCCGCGGCCGGCCCGAATGGTCCGCCGTTCCATTGCAGCCCATAGGCGTCGAACAGGCGGTAGCGGTCGGTTTCGCCGCAGACCGCCTCGGCGACCACTCGCGCGCCCACGGGTGCGGTGTTCATACCATGGCCCCCAAATGAAGTACAGGCCCACAGCCCCGGGCCCAGCGGGCCGATGTGCGGCATCTTGTGGCGGGCGTAGCCCATCAGCCCGGACCAGGCCTTGGCAATTTTCAGGCCCTGCAACTGTGGGTACACGCTCAGGATGTCGCGGGTCAGCAACTGCCCCAGGCGCTGTTCGTCCTGCAGGTTGCGCGTGGTGATATGGCCGCCCCACAGCAGGCGGTCGCCTTCGACAATGCGGTAGTAGTCCGAGGCGCGGCGGTTGTCACCCACCGCATCCGTGGTACGTACCACGTCACGCAAGCGCTCACCCAGGTGTTCGGTGAGCACGACATAGGTGGCAATCGGCAAGAACGCCCGGCGCAGCGCGCCGAACTCGGGGCCACCGTAGCCGCCGCAGCAATACACCACGTCGTTGCAGATAACCGCGCCGTGGGCGGTGCTCACGCGATGATGGCCGTTGTTGTGCTGTACCTGCAACATGGGCGACTGTTCGTGAATGCGGCCACCGGCAAGCTCGACCAGTTCGGCCAGGCCGAGGCAGTAGTTCAGTGGGTGGAAATGAAAACCGTGGCTGTCGCGCAAGCCCTGGAAGTAGCGGTCGGTGTTCAGGCGGCTGCGCAGCGCATCGGTACCCAGGTATTCCATCTCGAAACCGAAGTCGCGGGCCATGCGGTCGCGGGTGCGCTGCAAGTTGTCGGCGTCGTCGTAGCGCACCACGCTGAGCTTGCCGGCAGTGGCAGCGCAGCCTGGCAACTGGTTCTGCGCGATGGTGTCGCGGACGATATCCACCCCTTCCAGCGACAAGCGGAACAATGCAGCGGCGGTGGGCTTGCCGCAGCGTCCCTCGATCGCCGAAAGCCCTTCGGACCAGCCTTGCAGCACGAAGCCGCCATTGCGCCCGGAAGCGCCCCAGGCCACCCGTGCGGCCTCGAGCAGTACCACCGAACGACCACGCGCCAGCAGTTCGCGGGCCACGCTCAGGCCGGCCAGGCCACCGCCGATGACGCACACGTCAGCGCGGGTCTGGCCGCTCAGTGCCGGGCGCTGCGCGGCGGGGCGCATGGTCCCGGTGTAGTAGTTGTTGCTGTAGCTGGACATCGCCTGGGGCTTCCTTTGGCTAGGGTTTGCAGGTCTGGCGGGCACGGGGCGGCCGCACGCCCTTCAGCAGAAGGGCGCTGGCCTGCGGGTCAGGGGTTACTGGACTTGCGTGAGGTCGGCGCCGTACCACTTCTCGGACAGCTGCTTCAGCGTGCCGTCGGCCTTCATGCCGTCGACGGCCTTGGCCAGCTCGGCGTTGAAGGCGTCGTCGCCCTTGTCGGTGGCGATGGCCAGCGGCTCGTAGTAGGCGGGCTTGCCCTGCACCGGGGCAATCGGGTAGCCGGCCTTGATCGCGCCCATGATGGTTGGCAGCGCCGACAGCGTGGCGTCCAGGCGCGTGCCATTGCCCATGCGCAGGTCATCCAGCGGGCCCATGCTGTCGCCGTAGGTCTGTACAGCGCCCGGCTCGACGCTGTAGCTGAAGGCGGGCACGTCCGCCGCGTCGATCTTCAACCGACGGTTGATGTAGTCCTCGGAGGTGGTGCCCGCTTCGACGCCGATGGTCTTGCCGTTGAGGTCGGCAGCGCTGGCGCCGGCGGCGTCCTTGTGCACGGCGAATACGTACGGGGTGTAGTAGTAGATCGCCGGGAAGTCGAGCACCCGGCCACGTTCGGTGGTGGGCGTCATCGAGCCGACCGACAGGTCCCAGCGGCTGGCCCAGCGTCCGGCGGTGATGATGCCGTACTCGGGGGTGACGAACGCCACCTGGGTGCCCAGGCGTTTGCCGATCTCGTTGGCCACGTCGATGTCGAAGCCCTGGAGTGTGTTGTCCTCGCCGAGGAACGACTGCGGTGGCCAGTTGGCCGCCGTGGCCACTTTCATCACCTTGCCCTGGTGGATGCGCTCCAGGGTGGCGCCCGCCCAGGCGGTGCTGGCCATCAGGGCCAGGCTGGCGGCGACGGCGGTAGAAGCGAACAAGCGTGCGACTGGGTTCATTCGGTAAGTCTCCGGGTATGCGTTTGTTGTTGTGGTGTTGGCACAGCGGTAGACACAGGCCTCAGTGGCTGAGGATCTGCGAGAGAAACTCCCTGGCGCGCGCATGGCGTGGGTTGTCGAAGAATTCGCTGGGCTGGCCCTGCTCGATGACCTGGCCGTGGTCCATGAAAATGATGCGGTCGGCGACCCGTCGGGCAAAGCCCATTTCGTGGGTGACGCAAAGCATGGTGATGCCGTCCTGGGCCAGTTCGCCCATCACGTCGAGCACCTCCTTGACCATTTCCGGGTCCAGCGCCGAGGTGGGTTCGTCGAACAGCATGATCCGCGGCTTCATGCACAGCGCTCGGGCAATCGCCACGCGCTGTTGCTGGCCGCCGGAAAGCTGCCCCGGAAACTTGTCGGCCTGGCTGGCGATACGCACCCGGTCCAGGTACTCCAGGGCCAGCGCGCGGGCCTGGGTGTCGCTGAGCTTGCTGACCAGGCGCGGGCCGAGCATCAGGTTTTCCAGCACGGTCAGGTGCGGGAACAGGTTGAACTGCTGGAACACCATGCCCACCTGGCGGCGCACGGCAGCCACGCTGGCGGCGTCGCGGCCCAGCGGGTTGCCGGCGATCAGCACCTGGCCTTTCTGGAAGTCCTCAAGCAGGTTCAGGCAGCGGATCAGCGTGGACTTGCCCGAGCCGGACGGGCCACAGACCACCACGATCTCGCCGCTGGCGATCTCCAGGTCGATGCCCTTGAGCACGTGAAACTCGCCGTACCATTTCTGCAGGCCGCGAATGGACACGGCGGCCTGGGTGGCAGCGGGGGTGAAAGGCTGGTTCATCATCAGGCTCCTCGATCAGCGGTGTGCGCGGTCGAAACGTTTTTCCAGACGTGACTGCACGGTTTCCAGCAGGATCGACAGGACCCAGTACAGGACAGCGGCGGTGATCAGCATTTCCAGGTGGCGGAACTCTGCACGGCCTTGGGTGCGGGCGAGGAACATCAACTCCCAGACGCCGATTACCGACACCAGCGAGCTGTCCTTGAGCATGGAGATGAACTGGTTGCCCGTAGGCGGGATGATCAGCCGCATCGACTGCGGCAGGATCACCCGGGTCATGGCCTGGAAGGGTGTCAGGCCAATCGCCCGCGAGGCTTCCCATTGACCGCGCGGGATGCTGCTGATGCCGGCACGGAAGATCTCGGTCATATAGGCGCCGTAACACAGCGACAACGCCAGGATGCCTGCCGGCACTGCGCCGACCACATAGCCGAGCTGGGGGATGCCGAGGTAGATCAGGTAGATCTGGATCAGCAGTGGCACGCCGCGGAAAAACGATGTGTAGAAGCTGGCAATGGCGATGGCGAAGCCGTTGGACGACAACCGTGCGGTGGCGCCCAGCAGTGCCAGGACGAAGGCGATGGCGATCGAGATCGTGGAGACGTAGACAGTCGTGAACACCCCTTGGGTGATCATGAAGCCAACCTTGCTGGCGATGAAGCTGTAGGACAGGTCGAAGGTGCCGAAGAACAGCAGGAACAGCAGCAACAGTTCGCACCAGACCGTGATCACCTGGGCCCGCAGCGGAAAACGGCCGAGGATGAACAGGTTCAGTACCAGGGTGATTGCCAGCGTCCCGGCCACCGCGATGTTGCGCAGCAAAGGTGCCTGCAGGTCGAGCACGATCGGCCCCATCAGCCGGGCCAGGCTACCGTCGCCGACGCCATAAAGCAGGGCGAGCGCAAATATCACGGCAGTGACCAGGCCCATGAAGGCCGGGTTGTCAGTGGCGCGCGGTTTGACGATGTGGTCTCTGTACATGGGGGGCGTGCCTCACGGAGCTGGGCTCGTTTGTTGTTGTGAGGCCATTGTAGGGAGGCGAAGCGCAGGCAAGAACCTGTCGAAATGCAATGAATCAACAGTTTTCGCTGGCACTTGAACGGGTTGTATCGCGACAAATGCAGATCGATACCCGGCGGATTGTTGGCGTGCTATCGGGTGGAGTACAAATGTACTACCGAACGACCTGGCAGCAATGTGGGGCCTGGCACCGGCTTTGCCGGTGTTCGCGGCTAACGCCGCTCCTACAGGTACCGCGCAACACCTGTGGGAGCTACTGTCTTGCTCAGAATCCAGAAGCCTGCGAGATCCCTGTGGAGCGGCTTTAGCCGCGAAAGGGCCGGAACAGGCTGGTATCAACGCTCCAGGTAATGCGTCTGCGCGGCAAAGTCGATAAACCGCTTGCTGGCCAACGACAGATACTCCCCCGAGCGCCAGCACAACCGGAAGCTCATCTGCTGCGCCGGCCGGAACGGCACGCCGACGATGCCCGGGGTACGCTGCTGCACCGAGCGCAGCAGGGTGGCCACGCCCATGTTGTCCAGCGCAGCCTGCACCACCAGCGAAACGAAGTTGCTCTGCAGGGCCACCTGGTAGGTGATGCCATGCTCGGCGAAAAACGCGTCCAGCAGCTGGCGCTGCACGAACGTACGGTCAAATACCACCATATCGGTATTGCGCAAGTCTTCGGCGGTGAGAAAGGCCTTGCCGGCATAGGGATGGTCGGGGTGCATGCAGCCCAGCATCTCGTCACTGCCCAGCAGGATCGATTCCTTGTCGGGCGGTACGCGCCTGGACTCCAGCAGGGCCAAGTCGATTTCCCGCTGCTCCAGTCGCTGGCCAATATCTTCGGCACTGCCTTCGAACACGGTCATGGCAATGCCCGGGTACAACTGGCGGAAGGCGTTCATCAACCCGGGCACGTAGTGCAGGCCGAACATCGGCGGAATGCCCAGGCGCACTTCGCCTCGTTTCAGGTCGGCCATGTCGCGCAGCTCTTGCCGGGCAATATCCATCTCGCGCAGCGCCGAGGCAATGCGTGGCAGGAACTGCTCGCCCTCGGCAGTGAGTATGACTTTGCGGGTAGTGCGGTTGAACAAGGTCACGCCCAGTTCTTCTTCCAGCCGGGTAACCGCCATGCTCAGCGCCGGCTGGGCAATGTGCAGGTGCTGCGCGGCCTTGGTGAAGCTGCCCTGCCGGACGATCTCGACGCAGCAGCGCAATGCCTTGAGGTTCATTGAGGGGAACTACCTTTCATGCCTGGAGCATTCATAACGAAATGTGATGCCAAGCATCATAACAATATATTTATTATTATTAACCAGAGGGCCTACGATGCGCGCCACTGAGACATCCTGCAACATCTCAGTCACACAGCTTAATAAATCTGCAATCCCACGAAGATTTTGAGGTAGTACCCCAAATGGCCAAGGCCGCCGATGTCGTTGTGCAATGCCTGGAAAACGAAGGTGTCGAGTATGTATTCGGCATTCCCGGTGAGGAAAACCTCGACCTGCTCGAATCCCTGCGCAAGTCGAAGATCAAGCTGGTACTGACCCGTCATGAGCAGTCTGCAGGTTTCATGGCTGCCACCTACGGTCGCCTGACCGGCAAGACCGGCGTAAGCCTGTCAACCCTCGGCCCTGGCGCCACCAACCTGGTCACCGCCAGCGCCTACGCCTACCTGGGCGGCATGCCGATGATGATGATCACCGGGCAGAAGCCGATCAAGAAGTCCAAGCAGGGCCGCTTCCAGATCATTGACG
>NZ_JABMCN010000087.1 GCF_013179515.1 Pseudomonas sp. CM27 | reverse complement strand
AATGTGTGTTTGCCGAGGTCGATACCGACCAGTGCCAAATCGCTCATGATGATGGCCTCCAGAATGAAAACACCCTGCGAAAGCGTAGCCCTCGCAGGGTGTCGGGGTGACCATCTCATTAGCCGCTCCTCCGGGAGCGGCTGATGGTTTTGCGGGGTTGTGGATTACTTACCGATACAAAAACTGGAGAAAATCCGACCCAGCAGGTCGTCGGAGCTGAATGCCCCGGTAATTTCACCCAAGGCATGTTGTGCCTGGCGCAGGTCCTCGGCCAGCAGCTCGCCAGCGCCCGCCAGGGTCAGTTGTGCACGGCCATGCTCCAGGTGCCCACTGGCCTGGCGCAAGGCGTCAAGATGGCGCCTGCGGGCGCTGAATCCACTCTCTGCAGTCTGTTCGTAGCCCATGCAGGCCTTGAGGTGATCACGCAGTAGCTGCAGCCCTGCGTCGTCCGCTTTGGCGCTGAGGGTAATCGTCACGTGGCCGTCATCGCAGAGTTCCAGCGCTACCTGCTCGCCACTGAGGTCAGCCTTGTTGCGGATCAGCGTGACCTTGGCCGGGTCTGGCCGCTGGTCGAGAAACTCGGGCCACAGGGCAAACGGGTCGCTGGCCTCCGGTGCGGTCGAGTCGACCACCAACAGCACGCGGTCTGCCTCGCCAATGGCCTTCAAGGCGCGTTCCACGCCGATCTTTTCCACATGGTCATCGGTATCGCGCAAACCGGCAGTATCGACCACATGCAGCGGCATGCCGTCGATGTGGATATGTTCGCGCAGGATGTCCCGGGTGGTGCCGGCGATATCGGTCACAATGGCCGCTTCGCGCCCGGCCAACTGGTTCAAGAGACTGGACTTGCCCGCATTCGGCCGGCCGGCGATAACCACGGTCATGCCATCGCGCAACAAGGCGCCCTGCCCGGCCTCGCGCTGGACGGTGGACAACTCGCCGCGCACCGCATCGAGCATCGACAGCACATGGCCATCGGCAAGGAAGTCGATCTCTTCCTCGGGAAAGTCGATCGCAGCCTCGACGTAGATGCGCAGGGCAATCAACGCCTCGGTCAGGCTGTGCACACGTTTCGAGAATTCCCCCTGCAGCGAGCGCAGCGCATTGCGCGCCGCCTGGCTGGAGCTGGCCTCGATCAGGTCGGCAATGGCTTCGGCCTGGGCGAGGTCGAGCTTGTCATTGAGGAACGCGCGTTCGCTGAATTCGCCTGGGCGCGCCAGCCGGCAGCCAACTTGTACACAGCGCTGCAGCAGCATATCCATTACTACCGGGCCGCCGTGGCCCTGCAGTTCCAGCACATCTTCGCCGGTGAACGAGTTAGGCCCGGGGAAGAACAGCGCAATGCCCTCGTCCAGCACAAGCCCTTGCTCGTCGCGGAACGGGCCGTAATGGGCATGGCGCGGGGTAAGCGTACGGCCGGTGATCAACTGGCCCGCGCTGGCAGCCAGAGGGCCGGACAACCTGACTATACCCACCCCGCCGCGGCCCTGAGCGGTTGCGATGGCAGCGATGGTTTCACGCACAGTGTTCATGCTCGAAAGCCTCTACGACAAAAACGACAGATAGCAAAAACGCCCCACTAGGGGGCGTTTTTTATTCACAGGCTAGCGCACTAGCCCGTCAGGCAGCAGCTTTTTTGGTAGCTGCTTCGATACGGCGAGTGATGTACCACTGCTGCGAAATCGACAGGCAGTTGTTCACAACCCAGTACAGCACCAGACCAGCCGGGAACCACAGGAAGAAGAAGGTGAAGATGATAGGCATCATTTTCATCACCTTGGCTTGCATCGGATCCGGCGGCGTCGGGTTCAGGCGCTGCTGGATGAACATGGTGGCGCCCATGATGATCGGCAGGATGAAGAACGGATCCTTGATCGACAGGTCGGTGATCCACAGCATCCATGGGGCCTGGCGCATCTCGACGCTTTCCAGCAGTACCCAGTACAGGGCCAGGAACACCGGCATCTGCACCAGGATCGGCAGGCAGCCGCCCAGCGGGTTGATCTTCTCTTTCTTGTACAGCTCCATCATCGCCTGGGACATCTTCTGGCGATCGTCACCGAAGCGTTCTTTCAGCGCGGCAAGCTTCGGTGCCACGGCACGCATGCGCGCCATCGAACGGTAGCTGGCAGCCGACAGCGGGAAGAACAGGCCTTTGATCAGCATGGTCAGCACGATGATCGACCAGCCCCAGTTACCCAGCAGGCTGTGGATATGTTGCAGCAACCAGAAGATCGGCTGGGCAATAAACCACAGGAAGCCGTAGTCGACGGTCAGTTCCAGGCCTGGGGACAACTCTTTGAGCTTGGACTGGATCTTCGGACCGGCATACAGCATGGCGCTGGTCTCGACCTTGCCACCTGCAGGCACGCTGAGGGCGGGGCCGGTGTAGCCGATGATGTAGTTACCCTGGCTGTCCTTGCGGGTCTGGACAACGTTGTTGTCCGACTTTTCCGGAATCCAGGCGGTCACGAAGTAGTGTTGCAGCCATGCTACCCAGCCGCCGGACACATTTTCTTTCAAACTACCTTTGTCGATGTCCTTCATCGAGACCTTTTTGTAAGGCTCGGAAGCTGTCCACAGGGCTGCGCCCAGGTAGGTTGCGGTACCGGTGGCAGTGCTCGAGGACGGGTCGCCGCTGGCGTCACGCTTGAGCTGGGCAAACATGTTGCCGCTCCAGGCCTGGTTGCTCTGGTTGTCGATCAGGTAGCTGACATTCAGGTCGTATTCACCGCGCTTGAAGCTGAAGCGCTTGATGTAGTTTACGCCGTTGTCACTGAACTTCAGGTCGACCACCAGTTGTTCCTGGCCGTCGGCCAGCTGGTAGCTCTTCTGTTCGGCCGCATACAGCGGGCGGCCGCTGGCGCGGGCATCCGGGCCGTTGGCGCCGGTCAGGCCGCTTTGTGCCAGGTAGACACGCTCACCACCGTTGTCGAACAACTGGAATGGAATGTTCGGGTGGTCTTGACGACGTGGGTATTTCGGCAGGTTCAACTGGACGATGTCACCACCGACTGGATCGATAGCCAGTTCCAGAACGTCGGTCTTGACTCGGATCAGGTCCTTGCTGAGTGCTACCGGTGCCAGTTCGGCAGGGCTCGATTCGGCGTTGGCGCTCGGTACATCGGCGCTGGCACCGTTGTTACCGGCCGGCACGCCATCGGGCAAGCCCGGAGCAACAGTGCTGGCAGCAGTATTCTGAGTCGGCAGGGCAGCCTGGCCGTAGTCATCGTTCCACTTCAGGACCATGACGTAGGACACGACTGCCAGCGCGGCGATCAGGATCGTGCGTTTAATATCCATGATTACTCGGCTATCGAAGAAGTTCGGGAGGAAGGAGCGGGTGGAACGGGGTCGAAACCGCCGTGATTCCACGGATGACAACGCCCCAGGCGACGAACGGCCAGCCACCCACCACGCCAGAGGCCATGGTTTTCGATGGCTTCGTAAGCGTAACAGGAGCAACTGGGGAAGAAACGACAGTGACTGGCCATCAGAGGACTAATGGCATAACGGTAAAACTGGATCGGAACGAGTGCCAGTTTACGCATCTTGGCTGTCTACCCCTGCGGAATTGGCGGTGACTGCTGGTGTTGGCCGGCTGCGCGCCAGGCGTTTCCAGAGCTTGCCAAAATGTTGGTGCAATTCCGGGTTTTCTACCTCACCCAATCCCTTGCGCGCGACGATCACAATGTCCAAACCGGCAAGCAGGTGCTGGTTCAGGCGAAAGGAATCGCGCATCAAGCGCTTGAGGCGATTGCGTTGAACGGCGAGCTTGACGCTCTTCTTGCCGATTACCAGGCCGAGGCGTGGATGATCGAGGCCGTTCTCGCGAGCAAGGATCAGCAGGTTTTTCCCTGGAACCTTGCCGGTTGGGGAGTCGAAGACCGCTTTGAAATGTCGGGGTGTAAGCAGTCGCTTTTCCCGACTGAAGTCCTGACTCACCACCTGTGCCGAAAAATCAAATGGCCAGACGCTTACGGCCTTTGGCACGACGACGCGACAGAACAGCACGGCCGTTCTTGGTAGCCATACGGGCACGGAAGCCGTGGGTGCGAGCGCGCTTGATGGTGCTTGGTTGGAAAGTACGTTTCATGGCGTGTTACCTGGGTTTGTCGACGACGGGCCGGGATGGCCCCCTTTTTAAGAGACCGGCGATTCTAGAGAAAGCAAGCCCGTAGGTCAATTTCCAACCAGCCTTTCCCTATAGGGCGTGTGATGGACGGTGCTTTTTCTCGGTCCTTGCCCAGGGTGCTTGATCGGACACGCGAATCAGGGACAACATGAGAAAAAAAGAAGAGAGATATAAAAAGCTTTTCTGAATAACTTATAAATCTTACGTGGATAACCTTCTGTGGATAACCTCTTTCAGGTCACGGTTTACGTGGTGTACAGAGTTTTACAACTGTGTGGCCATCCGGTGCTGCGCCTGTTCCGTTCATGGGCGCAACCTGTGGATTAAAACGGGCTTTATCCACAGTGGTTTTATCCACAGAGCTCGGCTCGGGGTTGTGCATAGCCCTCATGGGTGGTTATCCACAGAGCTTATGCACAATGACGATAAGCCGTTTTCGTCGATAAATGGCTGTTTTGTCATGACTGCTAACGTGTCCACATGTGGATAACTGACGGCTCGACCGGTACAATGGCGGTTTGTTTTTGCCTCATCCGGCTTTCAAACTCAGGGGATATCCGTGTCAGTGGAACTTTGGCAGCAGTGCGTGGAGCTTCTGCGCGATGAACTGCCTGCCCAGCAATTCAACACCTGGATCCGTCCGCTACAGGTCGAAGCCGAAGGCGACGAGTTGCGCGTCTATGCGCCTAACCGTTTCGTTCTCGATTGGGTCAATGAAAAGTACCTGGGTCGCTTGCTCGAGCTGTTGGGTGAAAACGGTAGCGGGATTGCGCCTGCCCTGTCCTTGTTGATCGGTAGCCGTCGCAGTTCTGCACCCCGGGCCGCACCCAATGCGCCGGTCAGTGCTGCGGTGGCTGCCTCGCTGGCGCAAACCCAGACGCAGAAGGCTGCGCCTGCAGTTGCCGCAGTCGAGCCTGTCATTGCAACGTCTGCCGAGCCCGTGTTGGTCGATGAGCAGGCGTTGCCGTCTTCGCGTAACAGCTTCGATGCCATGGCCGAGCCCGTTTCTGCGCCAGCCGCCAATACCCGCACCGAACAGCGCACTGTCCAGGTTGAAGGTGCCCTCAAGCACACCAGCTACCTGAACCGTACCTTTACCTTCGACACGTTCGTCGAAGGTAAATCGAACCAGTTGGCCCGCGCGGCCGCCTGGCAGGTCGCCGATAACCCCAAGCACGGCTACAACCCGCTGTTCCTTTATGGTGGTGTGGGTCTGGGTAAAACCCACCTCATGCATGCTGTGGGTAACCACCTGCTGAAGAAAAACCCGAACGCCAAGGTTGTGTACCTGCATTCGGAGCGCTTCGTTGCGGATATGGTCAAGGCGCTGCAACTCAACGCCATCAACGAATTCAAGCGCTTCTATCGGTCGGTGGATGCGCTGCTGATCGACGACATCCAGTTCTTTGCCCGCAAAGAGCGCTCGCAGGAAGAGTTTTTCCACACCTTCAACGCCTTGCTTGAGGGTGGCCAGCAGGTAATCCTCACGTCTGACCGTTATCCGAAAGAGATCGAAGGCCTCGAAGAGCGCCTGAAGTCGCGCTTTGGTTGGGGTCTGACGGTGGCGGTCGAGCCGCCGGAGCTGGAAACCCGGGTTGCCATCCTGATGAAGAAGGCCGATCAGGCCAAGGTCGAGCTGCCACACGATGCAGCCTTCTTCATCGCCCAGCGCATCCGCTCCAACGTCCGTGAGCTGGAAGGTGCACTGAAGCGGGTGATTGCCCACTCGCACTTCATGGGCCGCGACATCACCATCGAGCTGATCCGTGAGTCGCTGAAGGACTTGTTGGCGCTGCAGGACAAGCTGGTGAGTGTGGATAACATCCAGCGGACGGTGGCCGAGTACTACAAGATCAAGATCTCCGATCTGTTGTCCAAGCGGCGTTCGCGATCTGTCGCGCGCCCACGCCAGGTGGCAATGGCCCTGTCCAAGGAGCTGACCAACCACAGTCTGCCGGAAATCGGCGACATGTTCGGTGGTCGCGACCATACGACCGTGCTGCACGCGTGCCGCAAAATCAACGAACTGAAGGAATCCGACGCGGACATCCGCGAGGACTACAAGAACCTGCTGCGGACGCTGACGACCTGATGGCCGTCTGCGCAGCTAATTGAAGGCAAGGGACTAGACCATGCATTTCACCATTCAACGCGAAGCCCTGTTGAAACCCCTGCAACTGGTCGCCGGTGTCGTCGAGCGCCGTCAGACCTTGCCGGTCCTGTCCAACGTATTGCTGGTCGTACAGGGCCAGCAACTGTCGTTGACCGGTACCGACCTGGAAGTCGAGCTGGTAGGCCGCGTGCAACTGGAAGAGCCGGCCGAGCCTGGCGAAATCACTGTGCCGGCGCGCAAGCTGATGGACATCTGCAAAAGCCTGCCGAACGACGCCCTGATCGATATCAAGGTCGACGAGCAGAAACTGCTGGTCAAGGCCGGCCGCAGCCGTTTCACCCTGTCGACCCTGCCCGCCAATGATTTCCCGACCGTGGAAGAAGGCCCTGGCTCGCTGACCTGCAACCTGGAGCAAAGCAAGCTGCGCCGTCTGATCGAGCGCACCAGCTTCGCCATGGCTCAGCAGGATGTGCGCTACTACCTTAACGGCATGCTGCTGGAGGTTTCCCGCAACACCTTGCGTGCGGTCTCTACCGACGGTCACCGCCTGGCGCTGTGCTCCATGACCGCGCCTATCGAGCAAGATGATCGCCATCAGGTGATCGTGCCGCGCAAAGGTATCCTGGAGCTGGCACGCCTGCTGACCGACCCGGAAGGCATGGTCAGCATTGTGCTTGGACAGCACCACATCCGCGCCACTACCGGCGAGTTCACCTTCACCTCCAAGCTGGTGGACGGCAAGTTCCCGGACTACGAGCGCGTGCTGCCCAAGGGCGGTGACAAGCTGGTGGTGGGCGATCGTCAGGCGCTGCGTGAAGCCTTTAGCCGTACGGCGATCCTGTCCAACGAAAAGTACCGCGGCATCCGTCTGCAGCTGGCTGCTGGCCAACTGAAAATTCAGGCGAACAACCCCGAGCAGGAAGAAGCCGAAGAAGAAATCAGCGTTGACTACGAAGGTAGCTCGCTGGAAATCGGCTTTAACGTCAGCTACCTGCTGGACGTTTTGGGCGTGATGACTACCGAGCAAGTTCGTCTGATCCTGTCTGATTCCAACAGCAGCGCTCTGCTGCAGGAAGCTGGCAACGACGATTCTTCCTACGTTGTCATGCCGATGCGTCTGTAACCGTAGCTGGCGAAATGTCCCTTCGACGTATCATGGTCACCGCGGTGCGCAACCTGCACCCGGTGACACTCTTACCCTCCCCCCGTATCAACATCCTTTACGGCGCCAACGGCAGCGGCAAGACCAGCGTGCTTGAGGCCGTACACTTGCTCGGGCTGGCGCGCTCATTCCGCAGCACTCGCCTGAACCCTGTCATTCAGTATGAGCAGCCGGCCTGTACCGTGTTTGGCGAAGTACAGCTGGCCGAGGGTGGCACCAGCAACCTGGGCGTGTCCAGGGAGCGGCAAGGGGAGTTCACTATTCGCATCGATGGGCAAAATGCGCGCAGCGCGGCGCAACTTGCAGAATTGCTCCCGCTTCAGCTCATCAACCCAGACAGTTTCCGGCTGTTGGAAGGTGCCCCGAAAATCCGCCGGCAGTTTCTGGATTGGGGGGTGTTCCACGTGGAACCTCGTTTCCTGCCAGCATGGCAACGCCTGCAGAAGGCGCTGCGGCAGCGGAACTCATGGTTGCGTCATGGTACACTTGACCCAGCTTCGCAAGCCGCCTGGGACCGGGAATTGTGCCTGGCCAGCGCGGAAATAGATGAATACCGCCGCAACTACATCAAGGCCTTGAAGCCTGTCTTCGAGCAAACCCTGAGTGAACTGGTCGAGCTGGACGGGTTGACCCTTAGCTACTACCGAGGCTGGGACAAGGACCGCGAACTGCAAGAAGTACTCGCCTCCTCTCTCCTGCGCGATCAGCAGATGGGCCATACCCAGGCCGGTCCGCAGCGTGCTGATCTGCGTCTTCGTCTGGCTGCCAACAACGCAGCCGACATCCTGTCGCGTGGTCAGCAAAAACTGGTGGTGTGCGCTTTGCGTATTGCCCAAGGGCACCTGGTTAGTCAGGCTCGCCGCGGTCACTGTATTTATCTGGTGGATGACTTGCCGTCCGAGCTGGACGACCAGCACCGCCGCGCGCTATGCCGCTTGCTAGAAGAATTACGCTGCCAGGTGTTCATCACCTGTGTAGATCAAGAATTACTGAGGGAAGGCTGGCAGACGGAAACGCCAGTTGCTTTGTTCCACGTGGAACAAGGCCGTATCACCCAGACCCACGACCATCGGGAGTGAAGGCATGAGCGAAAATCAAACGTACGATTCCTCCAGCATCAAGGTGCTGAAAGGTTTGGATGCCGTGCGCAAGCGTCCCGGCATGTACATTGGCGACACCGATGATGGTAGCGGCCTGCACCACATGGTCTTCGAGGTGGTCGACAACTCGATCGACGAAGCCCTCGCCGGTCACTGCGATGACATTACCGTCATCATCCACACGGACGAATCCATCAGTGTTCGCGACAACGGTCGCGGCATTCCGGTCGACGTGCATAAAGAAGAAGGCGTTTCTGCAGCCGAGGTCATCATGACCGTGCTGCACGCCGGCGGTAAGTTCGACGACAACTCGTACAAGGTCTCCGGCGGTCTGCACGGTGTAGGTGTTTCCGTTGTGAATGCCTTGTCCGAGAAGCTGGTACTCACCGTTCGCCGTAGCGGCAAGATCTGGGAGCAGACCTACGTTCACGGTGTTCCACAGGCACCCATGGCAGTTGTGGGTGAAAGCGAAACCACCGGTACCCACATCCACTTCAAGCCTTCTGCTGAAACCTTCAAGAATATTCACTTCAGCTGGGACATCCTGGCCAAGCGTATTCGTGAGCTCTCGTTCCTCAACTCGGGTGTCGGCATCCTTTTGAAGGATGAACGCAGCGGCAAGGAAGAGTTCTTCAAGTACGAAGGCGGGCTGCGTGCATTCGTCGAGTACCTGAACACCAACAAGACGCCAGTCAACTCCCAGGTGTTCCACTTCAACATCCAGCGTGAGGATGGCGTAGGTGTTGAAGTCGCCCTGCAGTGGAACGACAGCTTCAACGAAAACCTGCTGTGCTTCACCAACAACATTCCTCAGCGCGACGGCGGCACCCACCTGGTGGGCTTCCGTTCTTCGCTGACCCGTAGCCTGAACAACTACATCGAGCAGGAAGGCCTGGCCAAGAAGAACAAGGTAGCCACTACGGGTGACGATGCCCGTGAAGGCCTGACCGCGATCATTTCGGTGAAGGTTCCAGACCCAAAGTTCAGCTCGCAGACCAAAGACAAGCTGGTTTCCTCGGAGGTAAAAACCGCCGTGGAACAGGAGATGAACAAGTATTTCTCCGACTTCCTGCTGGAAAACCCGAACGAGGCCAAGGCCGTCGTTGGCAAGATGATCGACGCTGCCCGTGCCCGTGAAGCTGCACGTAAAGCCCGTGAAATGACTCGCCGCAAAGGCGCGCTGGATATCGCCGGCTTGCCGGGCAAACTGGCCGACTGCCAGGAAAAGGACCCTGCCCTGTCCGAGCTGTACCTGGTGGAGGGTGATTCCGCAGGTGGCTCGGCCAAGCAAGGCCGCAACCGTCGCACTCAGGCGATCCTGCCGTTGAAGGGCAAAATCCTCAACGTGGAGAAGGCGCGCTTTGACAAGATGATCTCGTCCCAGGAAGTGGGCACGCTGATCACTGCGCTGGGCTGCGGTATCGGCCGCGAAGAGTACAACATCGACAAGCTGCGTTATCACAACATCATCATCATGACCGATGCTGACGTCGACGGTTCGCACATCCGTACCCTGCTGCTGACCTTCTTCTTCCGTCAGCTGCCGGAACTGGTCGAGCGCGGCTACATCTACATCGCCCAGCCGCCACTGTACAAGGTGAAAAAAGGTAAGCAGGAGCAGTACATCAAGGACGACGAGGCCATGGAAGAATACATGACCCAGTCGGCCCTCGAAGATGCCAGCCTGCACCTGGACGAGTCTGCGCCAGCTGTTTCCGGCGTGCAGCTGGAGGCGTTGGTCAACGAGTTCCGCAGCGTGATGAAGACGCTCAAGCGCCTGTCGCGCCTGTACCCGGAAGAGCTGACCGAGCACTTCATCTACCTGCCGGAAGTCACCCTGGATCAGCTCGGCGATCACGCGACCATGCAGGCCTGGTTGAGCAAATTCCAGGAGCGCTTGAACAACAGCCAGAAGTCTGGCCTGGCGTATAAGGCGAGCTTGCGTGAAGACAAGGAACGCAATGTCTGGTTGCCGGAAGTCGAGATTACCTCGCACGGTCTGGCCAGCTACATCACGTTCAACCGCGACTTCTTCGGCAGCAATGACTACCGCACGGTGGTCAACGTCGGTACCAAGCTGTCCAGCCTGCTGGGTGAAGGTGCCTATGTGCAGCGCGGCGAACGCCGCAAGGCGATTGTCGAGTTCAAGGAAGGCCTGGACTGGCTGATGAACGAAACCACCAAGCGCCACACTATCCAGCGATACAAAGGGCTGGGTGAGATGAACCCTGATCAGCTGTGGGAAACCACCATGGACCCAACCGTCCGCCGCATGCTCAAGGTCACCATCGAAGATGCCATCGCCGCCGACCAGATCTTCAACACCCTGATGGGTGATGCAGTCGAACCGCGTCGTGAATTTATCGAAAGCAACGCGCTGTCGGTGTCGAACCTGGACTTCTGATCAGGTGTAGACAGCACCCACTGAAAAGCCCGCTGATGCGGGCTTTTTAGTGCCTGAGAAATCAGTAACCACTAAGGATGTTGACGATTACACCACTGGCGATTGCCACCAGCACATAGTCGCCGTTCACAGACAACCAGCGGTGATCACGCGGCGGCGCATACAGGTGGCGTGCTTTCCAGTCCGTCACCCAGTAACGGTCGCCACGGTAATGCGGGTCCACAACATGGCCGCGTTGCCACTGCTGATGGGGTACCGGCATACCTTGCTGCGGTCTGTAGTTCGGGTTGCGGTAAGCGGGGCCACGGCCATTGTCATGTCGGCCTTGGTGCTGCGGCTGAGCATGCGGCGAGTTGCCTTGGTGCGATGGGCCGTTGTCATGCCGGTCAGGAGGGCCTGGCTGCGCGAAACTGGCCAGCGGTGCGCTGAACAGGAGCGCGGCGCAGATCACGGTTAGGGCTTTTTTCATTTGCGGGTCCTCTGCATGTTAACGCCCGGTGGAGCTGTGTGGGTGCCGGGTTCGGTTAACTGATGAGACCACGGTTTTTGCCGCGTAATGTCAGGGCTTGAGTAAAGGTCCGGTAAAGGTGGCTACGACACCCCGAGCGCCTTCAACCGGCGATAGAGCGTGCGCTCGCTCAACCCAAGATGGCTGGCCAATTCGCTGCGCGAGCCTTTGAACTGTTCCAACGCCTGCGCCAACTCACCCAGGTTGTTGCGGCGACCGCCCGCTTGGATCTGGCTCGGCGGGCCGACATCCTCCGGCAGGTGCTCAGGCCGAATCAGCCCATCGTCGGCAAACAACCGCGCCCTTTCCAGAATGTTACGCAGCTCGCGAATGTTGCCCGGGAACGGATGCAGCCCAAGCTGCTGTAACGCAGCTTCGCCAAGTCTGGCTGTCGCCTTGCCTGCCATACGCTGCAGCAAGCTCTGCGCGAGCAAGGGCAAATCCTCAACCCGCTCGCGTAGTGCCGGCAGGCGGATCGGGAAGCCACTGATGCGGTAATACAGGTCTTCGCGGAAGCTTCCCTCTGCGACCATCTGCCGGAGCGGTTTGTGCGTCGCCGACACCAGGCGGAAGTCCGAGTGCACTGTACGCAGGCTCCCCACCGGGCGGAAGCTGCCAGACTCGATCAGGCGCAACAGCTTCACCTGCATCGCCAGCGGCACTTCGCCAATTTCATCGAGGAACAGGGTGCCGCCGTGGGCTGCTTCGGCCAGGCCGATCTTGCGCTGATTGGCGCCGGTGAATGCGCCTTTCTCGTAGCCGAACAACTCGCTTTCGAATAGCGACTCGGTGAGGCTGGTGCAGTCCACTACCACCAGCGGACCGTTGGCCCTGGGGCTACCCATGTGCACCGCGCGGGCGAACAGTTCCTTGCCGGTACCCGACTCGCCTTGCAGCAATACCGGGATCTGCGCTGGCGCCGCTCGCTGCAGGCTGGCCAGGGCAGCCTTGAAGGCTGGCGCCCGGCCGACCAGCCCTTGTTCCTGAGGCTGAGCCGCAGCAAGGGTGATGGTGGTCAGGCGCTCGACAAACGCCACCACCCTGCCCTGCTCATCCATTATCGGACGCAGTTCAACATCAACATGTTCAGGCCCGCGCGGCGTGTGATGAATGTGCAACACCCGCTCCGGCACCTTGCTGTCCCACGCCTTGCGCATCGGGCAATGCTCGCCCGCCTGGTCGCAAGGCACGGCGTAGTGGTGGGACACCTTGTGGCATTTCTCACCCAGCGGAGCCAAGCCGTGGCTACCGAACTGGCGGCGATAGGCAGCGTTGGCCGCCAGGATGTTGTAGTCGGTGTCCAGCACGATAGTTGGCAGGGCATCGTGCTCAAGGTAGGAAACCAGAGCTAGGATGAGGGGATGGGCTTCTGGCATGACGGCACCGTTTGGATGACAGACGCAGGGTAACAAGGACTGCCAAACACTGCCATTGGCTGACAGTCGACTGCCAGCCTGGCTGCCATCGTCGCTGGCAGCGTTCAGCCAAAGCTCGGTTTCATTGGCGTGCAAACCTCAAAAAACGCTGGCACGCATCTTGATATACCTCCTGTCACTGCCTGCGCCTGAAAAGGCGGGGCGGATAAATTGGAGAACGTAATGATCATAGGCAACAACATTCACGTGGACGCCTTCTACGATGCGGCGACCTCGACGATCAGTTACCTGGTCATGGACCGTGAAACCCGGCAGTGTGCTTTGATCGACAGCGTGCTGGATTACGACCCCAAATCCGGACGCACCAACACCGCCTCGGCGGACCGCCTGATCGCGCGCGTGGAAGAACTGAAGGCCACCGTGCGATGGGTGCTGGAAACCCATGTGCACGCCGACCACCTCTCGGCAGCTGCCTACCTCAAGGAAAAGCTCGGCGGCCATACCGCCATAGGTGCGCACATCAAGCAAGTGCAGAAAGTGTTCGGTGCCTTGTTCAATGCCGAGCCCGGATTCGCGCGCGATGGTAGCCAGTTCGATGTGCTGTTCGAAGACGAGGAAGGTTTCCGCATAGGTAACCTGCACGCGCGAGCCCTGCACACCCCGGGGCATACGCCTGCGTGTATGAGCTTCATGTTCGAGGATGCCGGCGAAATTGCGCTGTTCGTTGGCGATACCCTGTTCATGCCCGACTACGGCACCGCCCGCTGCGATTTCCCGGGGGCCGATGCGCGCACCCTGTACCGCTCGATCCGCCGACTGCTGGCCTTCCCCGACCAGACCCGGCTTTTCATGTGCCACGACTACCTGCCCGGTGGCCGCGACATGCAGTACGTCACCACTGTCGCCGAGCAGCGCGCCAGCAATATCCACATCCATCAGGGCGTCGACGAGGACCACTTCGTCGCCATGCGTGAAGCTCGCGACAAAACCCTTGATATGCCCGTGCTGATCTTGCCTTCGGTGCAGGTAAACATGCGCAGCGGCCAACTCCCGGCACCGGAAGAGAACGGTGTGCGTTACCTGAAAATCCCGCTGAACAAGCTGTGAGCGTACTGCCCCATAACCAGATCCCAGGATTTACCGCCATGCCTGCCTTGTTGTCCCCTGCCAATTCCGACCACCACAAAGTGGTCATCGTCGGTGCCGGTGCCGCCGGTATCGCCACCGCTTCCAGCCTGATCAGCCGTGACCCGTCGCTGGACGTGGCCTTGATCGACCCCGCCGAAGTGCATTACTACCAGCCTGGCTGGACCATGGTCGGGGCCGGTGTGTTCAAGGCGCCGAGCACTGCCCGAACCATGGCCTCGACCATTCCGCGTGGTGTGCGCTGGATCAAGGCGCGAGTACAGTGCTTCGACCCGTCGGCTCAGTTGGTCAAGCTGGAAGACGGCCGCGCCATCAGCTATGAGCAGCTGGTGGTCTGCCCCGGCCTCAAGCTTGACTGGGCGGCCATTGACGGGCTGAGCGAGACCTTGGGGCGTAACGGCGTGACCTCCAATTATCGCTATGACCTGGCGCCCTATACCTGGGAACTGGTGCAGAAGCTCAAGCAGGGCCGCGCCCTGTTCAGCCAGCCACCCATGCCGATCAAATGCGCAGGCGCGCCGCAGAAGGCCTTGTACCTGTCTTGCGACCACTGGCTGCGTAACGGCCACCAGGGTGCAGTCAAAGCCAGCTTCTTCAATGCAGGCGCGGTGCTGTTCGGTGTGGCGGATTACGTGCCGGCACTGATGAAGTACATCGACAAGTACGCCGTGGACCTCAAGTTCAGCCACCGACTGATCGCCGTCGACGGCCCGAACAAGCGCGCCACTTTTGTCCGCACGCTAGCCGATGGCAGCAGCGAAACCTGCATCGAAGCCTTCGACATGCTGCATGTGGTACCGCCGCAGGTGGCACCGGATTTCATTCGCGAGAGCCCGTTGGCCGACACCGCTGGCTGGGTTGATGTAGACCCGTACACGCTCCGGCATCGCAACTTCAGCAACGTTCATGCACTTGGGGATGTTGCCAATACCAGCAATGCCAAGACTGCCGCAGCTGCTCGCAAGCAGGCACCGGTAGTGGCAAACAACGTCCTGGTAGCGCTAGGCAGGTTGCCTACCCTGGCTCAATACGATGGCTATGGCTCGTGCCCGCTCACCGTCGAGCGCGGCAAGATCGTGCTGGCCGAATTCACCTATGGCGGCAAACTGGCACCAAGCTTTCCCGGCTGGTTGCTGGATGGCCGCAAGCCGACTCGCCTGGCCTGGCTGCTCAAGGCGCAGGCGCTGCCACCGTTGTACTGGCAAGCCATGCTCAAGGGCCGTGAGTGGCTGGCACGGCCGCAGCCGCTGGTAACCGAGGGTGGGCGGTGATCGAGCATCAGTTGCTGGGGGCCGGACTGGGCGCGATCGTCGGCGCTGTATTGGCCCTGACCGGTGCCGGTGGTGGCATTCTTGCGGTCCCTTTGCTGGTGTTCGGCCTGGGGCTGTCGATGGTCGAGGCCGCTCCGGTCGGCCTTCTTGCGGTCGGCATGGCCGCGGCGGTTGGCGCGGTGCTGGGCTTGCGTCAGGGTCTGGTGCGTTACCGGGCGGCGCTGTTCATTGCGCTGGTGGGGGTGGCAGCGGCGCCGTTCGGGCTGATGCTGGCGCACCGTGTGCCGAATACACCCTTGCAGCTGGTGTTCGCCGGAGTACTGATTTATGCCTGCCTGCGCATCTGGCGCAAGGCCGCCAGGGAGCTGCGCGGGGAAGCGAATGACGCCCACCGCTATATCGAACCCTGTGTACTGAACCCGTTGCAGGGCCGTTTGCGCTGGACCCTGCCCTGCGCGCGGGCTCTGGCGTTCACTGGCGGGTTATCCGGGCTGCTTTCGGGCTTGCTCGGTGTCGGCGGAGGATTCGTCATCATCCCGGCCCTCAATCGCTACACCAATCTGCGCATGGCCAGCATCGTATCCACCTCGCTGGCGGTCATCGCCCTGGTCTCTACCGGCAGTGTGGTCAGCGCCAGCCTGGCTGGGGTGATGCACTGGCAGGTCGGCGCTCCGTTCGCCGTCGGTGCGGTAGCCGGCCTGTTGCTGGCGCGGCCACTGGCAGCCAGGTTGGCCGGGCCGCGCCTGCAGCAGATGTTTGCCGTGGCAGGTTTTGTGGCCGCGCTGCTGCTGGCTGGCAAAGCGCTATTGGGCTAACAGCTCGCTCTGTTCTGCATCGCACAGCGCCAACAGGTAGTCCCACACCACCCGCAGGCGCACCGATTTGTGCAGTTCGCGGCGGGTGCAGATCCAGTAGCTGCGCTGGATGGTTTCGCCGGGTAGCACGCGCACCAGCGTCGGGTCGTGGCGGGCCATGTAGTTGGGCAGCACGGCGATGCCCAGGCCGGCGCGGGCGGCGGCTTGCTGGGCGATCACGCTGGTGCTGCGAAACACCACGTTGGGCGCCCGGCAAAAGCTGTTGAGAAACAGCAGCTCCTGGCTGAACAGCAAGTCGTCGACGTAACCGATCCAGCTGTGCCGGGCCAGGTCCTCGCGGGTACGCAGTGGCGGTGCGCGATCGAGGTAGGCCTGGCTGGCGTAAAGGGCCAGGCGATAGTCGGTGAGCTTGCGGGTTATCAGCAGGTCGGCGTTGGGCCGTTCCAGGTGGATGCTGATCTCCGCCTCGCGGTTGAGAATGCTGACAAAGCGCGGCACGGCCACCAGCTCCACCTCCAGGCCTGGGTAGCGCTCGAACAGTGCATTCATGCGCGGGGTGAAGAACATGATGCCGATGCCTTCGGTAACCCCCAGGCGAATCTTGCCCAATGGGGTGATGGCCTGGGTGATTTCTTCCTGCGCCAGCAGGGCGACGTTCTCCATGGCTTCGGCGTGCTTGAGCAGGGCCTGACCGGAGGGCGTCAACTCGTAGCCCTGGGCATGCTGCACAAACAGCGCAGTGCCCAGGCTTTGCTCGATGCTCTCGATATGCCGGGCAACGGTACTGTGAGTGGTGTTAAGACGCTTGGCGGCAGTGAGCAGGCGGCCACTGCGCTGCAACTCGAGGAAAAACCGCAGATCGTTCCAGTCGAACATGCTGATCCTTTTTGGCAGTTCGGTGCAAGCTTGCCACTGTGCTAAAACGCACAACGGCTGCGCGAAATCTCGTGTTTCCCCTGCGAAAATACTCACTAAGATGGATCGGGACAAGAATAAAAAACAGGCCCGAGGTTGCACATGCCATCAGCCGATTCTGTCTTCGACTACGTAATTGTGGGCGCCGGTCCCGCCGGTTGCCTGCTGGCCAATCGTTTGTCCGCCGACCCTTCCTGCCGCGTGCTGCTGCTGGAAGCGGGTGGCCGCGACAACTATCCCTGGATCCACATCCCCGTCGGTTACCTGTACTGCATCGGCAACCCACGCACCGACTGGTGCTTCAAGACCGAGGCACAAACAGGCCTGGGTGGCCGTGCGTTGGGTTACCCGCGCGGCAAGGTCTTGGGTGGCTGCTCGTCGATCAACGGCATGATCTACATGCGCGGCCAGGCCGCCGACTATGATCGTTGGGCCGAGCAAGGCAATGAGGGCTGGGCCTGGAACGATGTGCTGCCGCTGTTCAAGGCCAGCGAGAATCACTTTGCGGGCGCCAGCGAGCACCATGGTGGTGATGGCGAGTGGCGGGTCGAACGGCAGCGCTACAGCTGGCCGATCCTCGATGCCTTCCGCGATGCCGCCGAGCAAAGCGGCATTGCCAAGGTCGATGACTTCAACACCGGCGACAACCTGGGCTGTGGATACTTTCAGGTCAACCAGCGCAGCGGTGTGCGCTGGAATGCCTCCAAGGCTTTCCTGCGGCCTATCGCGCAGCGCCCCAACCTGACTGTGCTGACGGGTGTGCAGGTCGACCAGGTGCTGCTGAACAATACCCGGGCCCGGGCTGTGAAGGCATCCTGGCAAGGCAGCTGGCATGAGTTTGCGGCGCGTCGCGAGATCATTCTCTGTGCGGGGGCCGTGGGCTCGCCGGGTATTCTGCAGCGCTCCGGTATCGGCCCGCGCCAGCTGCTGGAAAGCCTGGGGATAGGCGTACGCCATGACATGCCCGGCGTTGGTGGCAACCTGCAGGACCACCTGCAACTGCGGCTGATCTACCAGATCCGCAACACCCGCACCCTTAACCAGATGGCCAACAGCCTATGGGGCAAGATGGGCATGGGCTTGCGCTACTTGTATGACCGCAGCGGCCCGCTGGCCATGGCGCCAAGCCAACTGGGTGCCTTCGCACGTTCCAGTCCGGAGCAGGCCACCGCCAACCTGCAATATCACGTGCAGCCGCTGTCGCTGGAGCGCTTTGGCGAGCCGCTGCATCAGTTTCCGGCCTTTACCGCATCGGTGTGCAACCTGCGCCCGGTCAGCCGCGGGCGCATCGATATCCGCAGCGCCGACATGAACAGCACGCCATCGATCGACCCCAACTACCTCAGCGACCCGCAGGACCTGCGCGTCGCCGCTGACGCCATCCGCCTGACCCGGCGCATCGTCCAGGCCCCTGCCCTCGCCCGTTTTGATCCCAGGGAGTATCTGCCGGGTTCAGCCTTGCACACCGAGGAGGATCTGTTCGAAGCCGCCGGCAAGATCGGCACCACCATATTCCACCCCGTTGGTACCTGCCGCATGGGCCATGGCGAAATGGATGTTGTGGATAACCAGCTGCGCGTGCGTGGCATCCCCGGGCTACGTGTGGCGGACGCCTCGATCATGCCGCAGATCACCTCGGGCAATACCTGTTCACCCACGCTGATGATCGCCGAGAAGGCGGCCCAGTTGATCCTCAAAGGAGCTGCCACCCAGACCTACTTGAACGAAGACGCGATACCGACCCCCTGACCCGGGAGCGTGCAATAGCGGTAGCTTGCGGTCGAAAGCCACCGGCAGTGGAACAACAAGAATAATCACTGTGGCCTGCGGGCCGAGGACAGCAACGATGTCGGATTACATCCAGGAACAGGGTGCGGCGGCCAGCAGCTCCAGCCGCCGTGAAGAACGCAAGATCATTTTCGCGTCATCCCTCGGGACGGTTTTCGAGTGGTATGACTTTTTTCTCTATGGCGCGCTGGCAGCGGTCATCAGCAAGCAGTTCTTCGCTGGCGTGAACGACACCACCGCTTTCATCTTTGCCCTCATGGCCTTCGCTGCAGGCTTCCTGGTACGGCCGTTCGGCGCGCTGGTGTTCGGGCGCCTGGGGGACATGATCGGGCGCAAGTACACCTTCCTGGTCACCATCGTGCTGATGGGGCTGTCCACCTTTGCAGTGGGCCTGTTGCCGACTTACGCCAGCATCGGCATCGCCGCGCCGATCATCCTGGTGGTCCTGCGCATGCTGCAGGGGCTGGCGCTGGGCGGTGAATATGGTGGTGCCGCCACCTACGTGGCCGAGCATGCGCCGCACGGCAAGCGTGGTTTCCACACCGGTTTCATCCAGTCCACCGCCACGCTTGGTTTGCTGCTGTCCCTGCTGGTGGTATTGGGCAGCCGCTACATCAGCGGTGATGAGTTCGAAACCTGGGGCTGGCGCCTGCCGTTCCTGCTGTCGATCTTCCTGCTGGCGATCTCCACCTGGATCCGCATGAGCATGCACGAGTCGCCGGCCTTCGTGAAAATGAAGGCCCAAGGCAAGATCAGCAAATCGCCGATCCGTGAGTCGTTCACCTCCTGGCCAAACCTGAAAGTAGTGCTCACCGCCCTGTTCAGCATCAACGCCGGGCAAGCCGTGACCTTCTACACGGCGCAGTTCTACGTGCTGTTCTTCCTGACTCAGATGTTGAAGATGGACCCCGCCCAGGCCAACACCCTGTTGATCATCAGCGTGGTAATCGGTGCGCCGTTCTTTGTGTTCTTCGGCTGGCTGTCGGACCGTATCGGCCGCAAACCTATCCTTATGCTTGGCCTGCTGCTGGCCACGGTACTGTACTTCCCACTGTTCAAGGCGCTTAGCCATTACGCCAACCCGCAGATCGACGCCGCCAGCCGTCAGGCGCCGATCGTGGTCACCGCCGACCCGAAAAGCTGCACCTTCCAGTTTGACCCGGTCGGCAAGGCGCGTTTCGACAGCCCATGCGACAAGGTCAAGACCTTCCTGGTCAAGCAAGGCCTGCCCTACAGCTCGGTAAGCGTGGCGGGCAGCGATGTGGTGGTGAACATTGGTGACAAGACCATCAATGGTTTCGACGAAGCCGCCATGCGCAGCGCAGTGGAACAGGCTGGCTACCCGGCCAAGGCTGATCCGGCGCAGGTCAACGAGGTAATGGTGGTGGTGCTGATCGTGGCGATGATCCTGATCGCGACCATGACCTATGGACCGCTGGCGGCAGTAATGGTCGAGCTGTTCCCGACCCGCATCCGCTACACCTCGATGTCGCTGCCCTACCACATTGGTAACGGCTGGTTCGGCGGCTTCCTGCCAACCGTGTCGTTCGCCCTGGTGGTTTACACGGGAGATATCTTCTACGGGCTGTGGTACCCGGTGTTGGTCACCGGGATCAGCCTGGTGGTAGGAATCTTCTGCTTGAAAGAGACCAAGGATGTGGATATCGACAAGGTCTGATGCTGTCCACATGCCATAAAAAAACCGGCTGTAAAAGCCGGTTTTTTTATGCCTAGAAAAAACTTATGCACGTTTTCAAGAAAAATGTCATACGAAGAAATTAACAATAAATACAGTTACTTAGCGACGACTTGGAGCATTGACTGGAAAAACTGCTAACAAGTTATCCACAGAATCTCAAGCCAGCTGCTCCTGGGGTTTTTCATCCACCGGTGGCAGCGAGCCCATGGACCGCTGGGTCGCCTCGTTCCATGCCGCAGCGCGGTCGTTGAGCTCGGCAATGGCACGTGGCCCGGTGCCGTTGGCGTACATCGGCGCGCCAATGACCACCTCGATGGTGCCCGCGCGCTTGCCCCAGC